>CAMOQF010000058.1 GCA_946622645.1 uncultured Blautia sp. | reverse complement strand
CTGCCATTTTCCATAATAGCACTTCTCATCCAACAAACTTCCAACAAAAATAATGGCAGGCCGGTTTTACGGGTTCATCATCCTGTGCTCATCTGACAGCTCTCTGCACAGAGTCAGAACGTCCCAGAGCGCGTTATCGGGCGTCAGGACCGCTTTCAGGTCATTCCTTCCGATCCCGCATTCCCGGCAGACCGCAAGGGCTTTATCCAGTTCTTCGCTGTCAAACCCGACGAAGAGCAGGATCCGGACAGGCAGCTCCTTTCCTTCGTACGCTCTGACAGCCCCGAAACCCGGGATCCGTGCTGCGGTTTCCAACGCAGACCTGCCTGTACCCGCCGCCGAAGAAAGCAGGCCGACAGGCACCAGATATTCCTTCTTTTCGATCTTACAGACAGTAACGCCCATCTCCCCCATGCGGCCCTTAAGGCTGTCAGAGAGCATGTTTCCGACAAAATCTCCAAATCCGGAAAGGAGTATCTTTTTGTTCATCCGATATCCTCCTTCAGCCTGCACCGGTCAGGCAGAATCTTTTAAAAAGTCCACGGCAGATAAGAAGCGATCACGGCAAGAACCAGCGAGGGCAGCATATTTGCCACACGAAGGGTCTTTCCCCAGACCAGATTTACGCCGACACAAAATATCAGTACAGAACCGATCAGGGAGAGATAAGCTACAGCCATATCCGTCATGATCGGAGAGACCAGTCTTGCAAACAGTGTGACGGTACCCTCAAACGCAAAAACAGGTATGGCTGAGAACGCGCTCCCTTTTCCCAGGGAGGAAGTCATCACTGCGACAATGATGAAGTCCAGGACCGCTTTTACAGCCAGCGTGGAATAATCACCCATGATCCCGTCCTGGATAGCGCCGACGATCGCCATAGCGCCGATACAGACTGTGAGAGACGCAGTGACAAACGCATTCACAAATTCTTTATCTCCGCTGTTTCCTGTTTTTTTCTTCAGCCATTCCCCGAACTTTTCGAATCCGTTTTCGATTCCGATCAGTTCTCCGATCACCGTACCGATCGCAAGACAGAGTACGACCAGCATGGACTTCCCGCTTACAAGAGAGCCGCCGTCGATCGTCATCATCCCCTGCATCGCTCCGGCGATGGCGATAAACAATACGCTGATCCCGCACACTTTGTTCAATGCCGCCTGCTGTTCCTGCCGGAACAGTTTTCCGGTAAAATGACCGATCACTCCTCCCAGAACAATTGCCCCGGTATTGATTAAAGTCCCTAATCCTATCATCTTATATCACCTGCATGATTATGGTTATCCCTCCCGGACACGGCTGTGACGCCGTTTCAGGGATTCTTTTATCGTGATTTAATTGCCGAAATCCATTATAATGATATTCTGTTATAAAGACAATACTTACAAAAAAGATCCCGGTCCGTGGCTTCCGGTCAGGAAGACGAACCAGGATGATAATTTCCGTTATTTACTGCGTTTCGTTTCAAAAGGATATCTGAATCCCCACTGACGGCGAAGCGCATCGCATTGCTGCAGTACGTCTGTCGTCGCCGAAAGCGGAACAAGGGGCGACTCCTTCAGGCCTTTCCGGATGCATTCGTCCACATGCCGGATCTCGTACTGATACCCTTCATCCTGCGGCAGCCCTTCTCTCTGCGTCACGGGCAGAGAGACCGTTTCGGTTTTTCCGTCCTTTACAAGCAGAGATTTCATGAAAACTCCTCCCCGTCTTTAAAGCGTTTCATCATTTCGTTGGTCAGACTGTAGTCAGACGGCTGCAGAACGATGTCCTCTCGTTTTACCCATTCCGCATACTTCAGCTCACCGGAATCCATTGTAATCGTATCGTCTCCATCCACGTCGCAGTAAAAACCGGCCAGCAGATCCAGCGCAATTCCCCAGGGCTGGGATTTATAATACCGGATATTCTTAACTTTAAGGCCGCTCTCCTCCATCACCTCTCTTCTGACGGTCTCCTCCAGTGTCTCTCCGAATTCCACAAACCCGGCCACCAGGGCGTTATGAGCAAAGCCCTTCCTGTATCTCGTGATCAGGATCCGGTCGCCGTTGGTCACGCCGATGATCACCGCCGGATTGATCCTGGGATAAATACGGTTTCTGCATACAGGGCAGACCATGGCGCGCTCTGCCGTATCCGGCTCTGTCGGCGCCCCGCAGGCTCCGCAGAAACGGCTGGTGGAATACCATTTCCAGAGATGGAAGGCGCTGTATGCCGCAAACGCTCCTTTATGGGAGCTTTTAAACAGGTCCCGGATCACATGCAGGGAGTAAAATTCATATCCCTCCGGGATCTTCTCCGTCTCGCGGATCAGGAAGAACGCCTGCCGATCGATGGAAAAGAGATAGATCGCGGGCGTATCTGCCGGGAATTCCCCGTATCCGGGAAAACATACTTCATAGTGATCTTCTGAACACAAGGCCAGAACCTCACCTTTTGCGTTAAAGAAACATATGCGGCTGTCCGCGTCCGGCTCCCTGTTCTCGAAATGGTTGTCAAATACTGCAGGAAAAATATCCTGGATCATCTTTTCTTCCTTTCTGCTCTTCTACCAGCTGTTGTCTTTCTGTCACGCCTGCTCTTCCACAAATATCCCCGTCAGCCTTGGAACCTCAAATCTGCTTACAAACAGATCACATTTACACAGGAACGAATAAAACACATGTCTTCCCTGCCGGCACAAAGATTCATAGTTGCCCTGGCCTTTCGCCAGGATAACGTCCGCGGTATCCAGGGCAGCCCTTGCTTCATCTGACAGCATGTTGTATACCGTACCGGCAACACCACTGCCATTCGGGATGACTCTGGCAATTTTGTTGACGCCGGTGTAAACCGCATCCTCCAGAGTCGCATCGTTAAGCACTTCCGCTCCCCGGACCATGACTTCCGGATCCAGCTGCGGGTATTCCTTTTTCAGCTGTTCGAGAAAGATCCTGTCCAGGACGATCTCCCCGCAGTTATCCGCTATCAGAAGGAATTTTTCCGCAGATACAAGCTGCTGCCGGAAGGACTCATATACTCCCTTGTCATGCGGAAGCAGTGCGGCGTCTTCAAACAGTGAAAGGAAGGTCCCTTCATCGACATGGTTCATCGCGCCAAAATCAATATAGTTCCCGATCCGCGCGTACACCAGCGCCGTCGAGAGCGGATCCTCGCTCATTTCGATCTTCTTCCGGATGGAATCCTCCATGGAAAGAACCAGGTCGTTGTATCGCTTCTTCACATCCCGGTAGGAAGGTCTTTTTCCGAAATATCTCTCATATACCTGTGCAAACTGATAGACAAGATACGGCGCCGTGTCATCTTCGCCCCTGTTGTCAATGATCTTTTTTATTTCTGCCAGGTATTCTTCGTTGTCTGTCATCTGCAGCTGCCTGCTGTACAGGCATTCTGCGCAGCTTTCAATTATTCTCATTCTTTCACCTTTTCCAGAAGGTTCTCCTCTTTCTCAAAATGGAAGAAATTGCGGTTAAAGCTCATCGCCACTCTGTGTTTTTTGGTCCTCTCACGGTCCAGGGCCCTGGCAACAACGTAACTGCGCAGATCCTCCACCGGCATTTCCTCATCGGTCATGTCAATTACGGCGCCGGTGTCCCAGATGGAAAGGTCAACATCTCCCCCGGAAATCCGTACTGTGCACTCCGCCAGAGTATCCTTCCGCCGTTTTCCTTCTTCCGTTTTACGGTTGTTATCCCTGACCAGCGTCAGGCATTCCTCCAGAGCAAGCTCTACGCGGTAACTCAGTTTCTCATCCACCCCTCGCTGCAGAAGGAAATCATGCACGCTGTAAACAAGTTCCATCAGTTCGTCCGTATCCAGATCAATCGTCCGGGTCAGAGTATCGTCTGAATTCTTAGGCAGAGGCGGTGTCATGATCCCCTTGCGGACCAGGATGTGAATCGTGACGGCAAGGATCATGAGCGTCAGATAAGGCGCCGCAGCAAAACCTGCCCAGACACCGTTGATCCCAAAAAAGTATCCCAGGATGAGGACAAGAACCACGATCGTGACCAGCTGGTTCAGGATATTCTCGAACAGTGCCAGTTTCGCCCTTCCGGTATTCAGAAAATAAGAATTAAATTCAGCTGCCATAGACATCGCGGGACATCCGATCGCATATACTCTCAGCCCCGTGGCGCAGATTTCCAGCAGCGCAGGATCTTCGATATCAAATATTACCGGGATCAGGTTTCCCGCGCTCAGAAGAAAAACGGAAAATATCAGACCCAGCCCCAGATTGATCACGACGGAATGCTTGAGCAGATCCTTCAGGGCGTCGAAATTCCGGTCTCCTAAATAAACCGGCAGAATAGGCCTCATGGCTTCCCCTGACGCTTCAAAAACAACCGTCAGCTCTATGATGCAGTTTATTACAGTCAGTACAGGAAGATAAAATTCTCCAAAACGCCACACGATAAATTTCGTTATCAGGAAAAACAGGATCGGAAGCAGAAAAAACATGGCTGCATCGTTTGCGCCGAAATAAGCCGCCTTCTTTATGTCATCCGTATTCCAGGAGATCTGCAGGTGCAGCGTATTCTTTTTCTTGAAAAAATGAGCCGCCAGAAAACCGGATGCCAGGAGTGTACTCAGAAGAGATCCGAGACTGATCCCCATCATTCCCATCTGTCTTCCCAGAATGATGGAAAGGATGATGTTCATAATCGTCTCCGTTATATTTGCCGCCGTTCCGAGGACTTCATCCCCATCTATGAATATCATCGCCGTGATCAGTTCAAACAACGGCTTTACAGCCAGCTCTATGCGTATGAACGACATAAACTGCATCACTTGTATCCTGATCGTTTCACTGACGTTCATATAGGAAAGGTATACGGGAAGCACGGCTGTGATAATAAGCGCCGTGACAATTCCGATGAGGATAGACATCAGGATCCCCGTCCCCAAAGCCCTGTTTGCTTTCTCCTTCTCATACTTGCCGGCATGCCTTGCGTAAACCATGGATATCCCCGTGGAAAACAGATTCTCGGTAAAAACCGTAAACCCTGTGATGGGCGCCACGATGTTCATGGCGGACAGACCCACTGTTCCGACAATGTGGCCGGTGACCGCCGTATCGATCATGGACATCATCACATCGACGACCATCTCCAGTATGGAAGCCGCCATAATCGCGTCAAATTTTCTTTTTCCCAAAGATCTTCTCAGGTTCATATACACACTCTCCTATCCGGAGTATATGTCACATATTCTCCTTCTCTTTCGAGCAGGATGAAGGCCATTTCTGTCCTGTAAAAAGCTCCTTTGTGACACGCGCAAGGCTCTTTAACGGATCCAGCATCCTTGCCTTCAGGGCTTCTTTTCCTTTCTGATAATACCGATGACTGCCATACGGCCCGCACACGATCTTCCCGGCGCCGTAATAGGCGGCCGCCGCTCTGTTATAAGGATCCTCCTCGGTAGCAAGAGCAAGGCCCATCGTTACGTCCCAGGTCACAGAACGGTCTCCCGCCAGAAAGGAATAAAACGACGAAAGCCCCACATCATCAAAGAGTACGCTTTCTTTGTCCCTGTTCCTCAGGATCGTCTCCACCTGGTCCCGGATCTGGCAGTGCAGATCCGCGTCAACCACAAGGCTTGACACGATATTGATCAGCAGCGCTCCTGCCGCTGCCAGTCCTGCCTTTCTGGCCGTACCGCTCCATTCCCGGAAGGGAGGCGCGCCGATCGCGTCCCACGCTTTCAGGGAAGCCGGCAGAAGATACAGCACGGAATGGTAGGGAGCTCTCCGCGGGTACTCCGGTGAAAGCATCAGAACCGAAGGCACTGCCAGCGCCGTCGCCTCCAGACCGAGAATATAATCCGTGGTCTCCCTGCTGTGGCATTCTTTCCGGAGACAATACAGAAACACAGGGATCTGCAACGGAAGCTCCCGGAGGAGCGTCGGAAGAAAGCCCTCCACAAGCCAGAGTCTGAACATCGTCGGCGTATAGTTGTATTCCGGCGGAACATACCCGGGCAGTCTATCATCCATGCTTTCAGGAAGCGTATCGCTCATCTCCTTTTCCAGGGTGAACTTGAGCCTGTTTCCCGGCGCGGCCAGCAGAAGGACCATCCCTGCGAACGTCCCCAGCACTCCCGCGAACATCCATGGCGCCGTCTCTTTACGCCGGATGGAACGAAGGAGTTCCAGTCCGGAGCTCATCAGGGCGGCGCCGGCGCCTGTCTCCACCGACCATCCGGCAGCAAGGCCCATGACCGCGGCAATGGGCGCCGGAATGGAAAACCCCGGGTTATGATAATGCAGGGCGTAAGGCAGCGCATAGAGCGTCTCGGCGAGACCGGTCCAGAGATAGGTGATCGATCCGGTCAGCCAGAAGCAGGTGGCGATCAGAGCCGGCGCGCAGGACCAGAAACCGGCCGTCAGAAGGAGGGTATCGCCTGCGGACATCTCCTTAAGCCCTTTGACCGTTCCCTTTCCCATTGCGCCGCATACCAGAAGCTGCGCAAGGATCACCAGCGTATTCGCGATATCAAAGGGCTTCTTGTCATCACTCATCAGAAACAGCTGCACCACAAAATCCGCCGGGACACGTCCGTCCCAGGTCTTATAATGCGCGATCTGCGACTGTACAAGATCCTTTACATTCCTGACTCTTTCGTATTTCTGATCTCCCTCCGTCAGGTTTCCGTACCGTTCATCCCATTTAAAGGAATACGGATAATCATCCGCATACTTGGGGATGATCCTGCTCTTCACATACATAAGAGCTCCGAAGGAAACGGCGACCGCGGCTTTGGAGAGCATTTTACGACAGCCGGATCCGTGGCCGGCCAGCTCCCTGGCCATCCTTCTCCGACTGCTCCTGGAAAGGCCGGAAGCCCCGGCAAGCAAAGCTGCGCCGACCGCAGCCGCTTCTAAGATTTTTCTCTTCTGCTGCTTTGTCATGTGTAAAACCTCTTCCCGTCAGCCAGCTCTTTCAGTCTTCTCCAAAAGTTTCTGACCGGCATAAAGATCTGATCCCTGACCGCCGCTTTATCCTTTCTGGTGTAGGGATGTCCCTCCGGGATCTCGACACGGAGCTCCCCGACACCGTGGAAAGCCGCGGCCGCCATATTATACGGATCTCCCGGATCCTCCTCGAAACGGATGATCCCCTTGATATACTCGTCGATCGTCCGGTCGCCTGCCAGGCGCGACCAGAACGGTGAGATCATGATATCCGGAACCGTTACGATCTCCTGGTCCTTATTCGCCCGCAATATGGAGATCTGTTCCTCCGTCTGCATATAAACATCCGCGTCCACAAACAGACTTGCCAGATAATTCACTGCCAGCACGGCTCCTGCCCCGGCTGTAAGCACACGGACCGGTTTTTTCCGCCCTGCGGACGCAGGCAGATCCAGGCTGTCCGCAGCCTTTACAGCCGCCGTCATGGCGTATATGATCCCCGGATACGCCGCCCGTTTCGGAAACTGAGGAGAAAACATCAGTATCGCCGGCACGGCAAAAGACGCCGCTTCCATTGCCAGAAGGAACTTCGTTGTCTCAGCGTCCCGGCTTTCCTTCCGCAGAAAATATGTGGCGACCGGCACCTGAAGGGGCAGTTCCCTCAGGATCACGGAAGAGAAAGAATGCTTCAGATAATGTTTGAACATCGTCGGCGTATACTGATCCTTGACCGGAACCATCGAAGGATCGCTCAGATCCGTGGGGAGAATATCACTGTATTCCTGCTCAAGCCTGAACCGGCAGAAATTCCCGGGCGCCAGCATGAGGAGCGCGTACCCCGCGACGGCCCCCGCAATTCCGGGAACCATCCAGCTCTTCAAAGTGCCGCGCTTTTTTTCAGCCGCCGCCGCTGCAGCGCTCATGACAAGAGCCAGCCCCCCTCCTGCTTCGTTCGACCAGCCGGCCAGAAGGCCGGAGAGCGCCATGACAGACTTCGGCATGGAAACATGCCTGCCCTGATAATGAAGCGCATAGGGAAGCAGAAAAGCGGACTGCAGTATGCCGGGCCAGGAATAATTGGCCGCTCCGGTCGTCCACAGGGAAGTGACCGTGAAATCGGGGGTGCAGAACCAGTATCCTCCCGAGAGCATCAAAGCCAGGCGTGCCGGTATCTTCTTCAGGCCGGCTTTTCCTCTGCCTGCCCACAGGCACAGATGAAGCTGTATAAGGACGGCAGCTGTGTTGATACAGTCGTACACGATCTTGTCATCCTTCATGAGCACCAGCTGATTCAAAGTCTCCGCCACGATCCGCCCGCTCCATGTCTTATAATGTGAAATCTGTGATCTCACCAGGTCTGCGGCGGTACGGACCCTCCTGTATTCATGTTTTCCAAAGGTAAGATTCCCATGCGTTCTGCCGTCCCATATAAAAGAGAAAGGATAGTCGTCCGCGATTTTGGGGATCATGCGGTTCGCAAGAAAGATCGCCGCTCCAAAACCGGCAAAGACAAGGCCCGCTCCGGGGCTGATCTGTTTTGCCAGCTTTGCCGCCGCTTTTTTCTCCAGCCGGTTGAAAACCGGATCATTTCTTCTTTTCCTTCTCATTCTTTCCTTCAGCTTCCGTTTTTATTTTCTGTGCGGCTTCTCTGATCTCGCCGATCGTCGGGACATGCTCCCGGACGCCGAAAAGCATCCCGCATGTCATTTCATACAGGTCTGCAAAAGTCTTCATGCTCTCACGACGGTAAAGACCGGTATTGAAGCCGAGTTCCAGATCTGCCGCACCGCCTTCTTCCCACACTCTGATCTCGAGCGGTTCTGCCGTTGAAAAACCTGGGATCACAGGCAGTTCCACGTCCAGCAGATCTTCTCCTGCGACAGAGCTTCGGAGGCCGCCCTGATACAGGAAGCACATCAGTTTTTCCTCCGGTTTCTCCATGAAGTAGGAGACCTTTCCCCGCAGGACGCCTTCTCTGACCTGTCTGCGAACCTCTGACGCCACAGTCTCCAGACTGTCCTCATCCTCCAGATGCAGCGCGATGGGAATGTCCCGGAGCAGAAGACCTGCGGCACGCATCGTCCTTGTATCTCCCCGGCCGCTCCAGGTCCAGGTAAAAAGAAGATCCTTTGCGTCATTGCAGACTGCCAGCGTGATTCCCGCGGCGGTCAGATACGCCGCAGCCGGAGACAGCTGCAGCCTTCCGGCTGCTTCTTCTGCCTCCGCCGAAGAGAAAGGAAGCCTGCGGTCCAGGCATTCCTGCAGATGGATCCCGGTGCTCTCTTCCGCAGGAGACCATCGGTCTGCATCTGTACGGTCGTCCGGTCTCGGGATCCGTTCCCCTCCGGCTTTACAGAGTTTATCAAAATAAGCTTTGTCCTTTTTCCAGGCGTCCCCGGCGCGATAGATGATATTCTCTCTGACAATATCGTAATAACAGTCCCTCTCCGGCACGCTGCCGGCAAGGGCATTCAGAATATCCTCGCACAGTATCCGGAGCGAATTCCCGTCGCAGACCAGATGATGAAGATCCATCACCAGAGCCGTCCGTTCAGGCGTTATGACAAGCCTGCGCCGGAACAGCGGCTGTCCGTCAAACGAGAAGGGCTTCACGAATTCCCGGACCAGAGTCTCCATCTCCTCCTCGCAAGCGTGTTCCTCCGGTATCTCCAGGTTGAGTTCCGGGCAGAACTTCTGTTCCCAGCCTTCCTCTGTGCGCCGGAAAACACTGAGAAGTGCCGGATGCGCTTCAAAGACATCCGCCACGGCCTTTTTCAGTCTCTCCCTGTCGATGTCCGGTTTAAAGCTGAGAACAACCGGCAGATTGTAAAGCAGACGCCCGGGCATGCACAGCTCCTGCTTAAGAAAGTACTCCTGCTCCGCCGTGAGGGGAAGGGCAGGAAAGTCCTCTTCCCTCTTTTCTTCGGGAGCAGCCGCCTCCAGGGCTTTCACGATCCTCCGGACTGTTCTCTCTCTGTAGATCAGAGGAACCGTAAGCGTTGGGATCCCTGCCTCAAGAATCGTCTGCATAGCTCTCACGGAATCACCACCCAGAAGAAAAAAGTCATCGTCCAGGCCGAGCCTTCTGCCCGTTACGTTCAACGCTTTTTCGAATGCGCCGCACAGGTTCGTCTCTGTTTCCGTCCGCGGCGCGGCGTATGCCGCGAATATCATTCTGTCCTCCGGTTCAGGCAGTTCATGACGGATCACCTTTCCGTTCTGACTGATCGGAAGCCGGTCCATGGAAATATAGCAGGAAGGAATCATGTATTCGGGAATATACTGCTTCAGCTTCTCTTCCATCTCAGCGGGATCGGGCGCCTGACCGCACGCAAGGTAAGCGCAAAGAAACCGTACGCCGTCTCTTTCATGAACGCATACCGCTGCTTCCGGAACACCTAGCACCTTCTTCAGGGCGAACTCCACTTCGGACGGATCGATCCTGTTGCCATTGATCTTCACCATATCATCGGCTCTGCCGAGAATGGTATATCTGCCGTTTTCATCCACCGAGGCAATATCCTCTGTCCTGAAAAACCGGCCGTCTCCGATCCTGATAAAATCCTTCCCGGATCCCTCGTGTAGATACCCCCGGAAATAAGGAAGACGGATGCAGAGGATGCCTTCATCCTGCTGTGCTTCTCCTTCTTCATTGATCAGGCATATCTGCGTATCACCGACCGGGCAGCCTATAGGAGTGTTCACATAGGATCTGTCCAGGTCAAAGATGCAGGTCGGATATCCGAATTCCGTAGGTCCGTAGATATTCTGGACGCTGAACCGGTCGGTGTACACTTCCGAAACGATCTCCCCTCCCACATGGAGTCTGAAAAGGTGCAGTCTGCCGGAGGCAAGGAGAGGACCTGCAAGAGACGGGGGCATGAAAGACAGGTCGATGCGGTGTTTCTCAAAATAGTCCAGAAGCGCAGCCGGATTCCGGATCATGGATAATGGAAGCATGTGGATCGTATCTCCGCCTTGCAGAGCCCCGACTGTAATATAAATACCGCCCACAAAAGTTTCCGGGATGATATTGGCGTAATGAAAATGGAATGTTACGCCTTTCAGCATGACTTTAGTCCCTGCCATGATCTGGTCATAGATTCCGTATTCCTGGGCTGCGCCCTTGGGTTTCCCGGTACTTCCGGAAGTAAAAACGATAAAAGCAAGCTGATGAGGATCCGGATCCGCATATCGTTCCGGAGAAAGAGGTTCGCATTTCAAGGCCTCCTCAAAAACCTTTTCGTCAAATATGAGGGAGGCATTGCATGTTTCTGTGATATACTTTATTCTCTCGGCACCCATCATATCTTCCACGCCGATCCAGGCTGCGCCGGCCTTCATCACGCCCAGATGAGCCGCGACATACTCCATAGCCCGGTCACAGTGGATCACGACCACTTTTTCCGCCCCGATCCCTTTTTCAAGAAGAAAAGCCGCAATCCGGTCCGAGGCATCCATCAGCTGCCGGTAGGTTGTCGACCTGGTTCCTTCCCGGTCAACCACTGCGATTCTCTCCGGTCCTTTCTCAACAACCTCCTGCAGCTTCTCCAAAAAAGTGATCATTCTTCCTCTTCCTCCATCGATAGTTTTTCTGCCACATAATATTTAGGGCGTTTTTTCGATTCCATATAGGTTTTTCCCACATATTCTCCTACGACACCGATCGAAAAAAGTGTCAGTCCTCCAAGCATCCAGATACTGGCAAGGATCGAAGCCCAGCCCGAAACGGTGTAGCCGTAAAAAAAATCCCACAGAATGTGGATCATGACGAAGCCGCTCACGACCAGGATCAGCGCCCCCAGAGCAAGGATCATACGGATCGGGCGGATGGTAAAGGAAGTGATCCCGGCCACAGCCAGTCCTGTCATTTTCCGGAATGTATATTTCGACTTTCCGCCGCTGCGCTCATGTACGTCAAACTCAACGATCGCCGTTTTGAATCCCAGGGCCGGAACGAGCCCGCGGATAAAGAGGTCTCTTTCTTCATACTGCAGGAGGGCTTCCAGTGCCATCCGCGAAAAAAGCCGGTAATCTGCGCTGTTGGGAATAAGCTCACAGCCGAGCAGCCGCATGATCCTGTAAAAAAGGGATGCTGATTTCCTTTTAAAAAAAGTGTCCGTCTTCCGCGATGACCGCACGCCGTTGACTATTTCCGCGCCTTCCCTGTACGCGGCAAGAAACCGGGGAATCGCGTATACTTCCTGCTGCAGGTCCGCATCCATCGTGATCACGGCCTGCGCTCCCCGGCGAAACCCCTCCTCCATGCCTGCGTAGAGGGCGGTCTGATGCCCCTCATTCCGGGCCAGCCGTATGCCTTCCACCACCCGAGCCTGCCGGTGCCTTTCGGAAAGGATCTCCCAGGTCCGGTCAGTGGATCCGTCGTCTACAAACAGAATACGGCTTTCCGGAGTGATCTCTCTCTTGTCTGTCAGCTCCGCAAAGTATTCTGTCAGAATCTGTATATTCTGTTCCAGGATCTCCTCCTCGTTATACGCGGGGAGGATCAGATACAGAAATATGGGTTGTTTTCGTTCTATCATTGTTCATTCCTGTTTATCGGTTTTTTTCAGTGAATACAGGGTCTGCGCCTCTTTTTTCCTGTCATCGGACAGATGGAAGGCTGCAAACCGGTCATCCCACAGTTCCTCTTTTCCTTTCAGCCCTCCGGGATGAAACATGAGTTCCAGATCCCGTCCTTTGGAGCGCGCAAGTTTTCGAAAGGAAGGAAGATACGTCCGGACCGTTGTCTCAAACATCCTCGTTGTGAAAGTCATCCCGAAAAAAAGAGGCGCTCTCTTCTGAAAATCAAAATCCTTCGGATGGCTGCCTGTCAACCGGTCTGCGGTGTACAGCACATGCATCAGAAGGTTTTTGAGAACGCCGGACAGGGGGATCTCCCGGATGGCCCGGGGCTGCATCAGAAACGGCCGGAACGGTTCAGCCGGGATGCGGATCTCCGCAACAGACACACCGTTTATCCGGCAGGTTTCAAATAACGCGTCCCATACTGCGGGGATCATGTGATAATGCCCGTGGCTGTCAACACGCAGGGGACGGTCTTTTCCCGTCAGCTCAAAAAAGCGTCTGAGCTGAAGATCCGTCTCTTTCATCAACTGCCGTTTCAGTTCCTTCTTCCTGATCAGGGAGAGAAAAAGCAGTTCCATGAAGGGAAGGCGAAAATCTCCTTTTTCGTTCACCAGGAGCGGGATCTCTGACGGATCCGAGAGGCAGGGGCCTTCACGGAAATTGAGATGCAGCCTGCACCGCAGGTCGTCCGGCAGGATCCGGGCACAGCATTCAGCCTCCCGGCTGGTCACCAGAAGGCTTACGCTGTTCAGACAGCCTCTTTCTCTGCAGGAAAGGATCTCTTCTGCCTGGGTCATATTCATTCCATAATCATCTGCATGAAACAGTATCATATCAGTTTCCCATTAATATAACATATTTTTATAACATATTATTATAACACATCTGAACACCACATCCAATCATTATCCCGAAAACCTTTGACAGGCTTCCGGAGCCGGCTCAGTATGAAGTGATTCAGCACACCCTCACCTTTGCAAAACTTTACTTATTATGCCATTACCATAAATTATAGTAAAGGTTAAAGCGGCCGTTTGATAAAAAATCAGCACCTCACAAGGAGGTGCTGATCGGTTTGACTTTGGTGTTACCTGAAACTGACCATTGCATTCATCGCAGCAGCCTGTTTTTCTTTCCCGGGAAAGAACAGCCTTCCCTGCTGCGGAACAGGGATGTACAGAAAATGTACTTCCTGCAGGTTGCTTTCGGTATCCGGAAGCAGCAGTACCAGCTCTTTCGCCGGTATCTGCTTCTCTTCATCATCCTCTGTCATATAGAGGATGATATCCGGATCCCGCTGATCAAATGTTTCAAATCCGCTGCAGAGTTCCTTCGGGAATTCCTTCTGCCATACACCGTTCTTCATCAAACGGACGTTGAAGATCGAATCATCATCCGGATCAGGCTCGATGAATACTATGTAGTCCGCTTCAGGATCCAGGAGTCTCACAGGGATCAGTACGAACTTCTTCTCATCCACAACAAACAGGATATACTCCGCTCCCGAGGCATTCAATCTTGCGATATATTCCTTCTTCAGGTGGAGACATCTTGTCAGGAGA
>CAMOQF010000057.1 GCA_946622645.1 uncultured Blautia sp. | reverse complement strand
ACGTCCGGAGAAAGGCACAGAGAAGAAAAATCAGTCGGCTTCGTCGATCAGATTTCGCGCGTTTTTGAGGTCCTGTTCGCGTTTTTTGAGATAGATGCTGGTGGTGCTGGGGGATTCGTGGTTGAGGGCTTCCTGTACAAGAGTCAGGTCCGAGCCTGAGGCGCGCAGGAGATTGGTGGCGTAGGTTGAGCGCATTTTGTGCGGGGTCATCTTTGTGCCGACGCCGGGAGAGCCCGCGATGGCATATTTTTTGACAAGAAGCTGTACGCTGCGGACGGACAAGCGGGTCCCCTTATATTTACCTATGGTTACCAGAAAAAGGGCATGCTCCTCAGGATCCGGCTGCAGGAGAGGACGGAGCTCCAGATAAGCTTCGATGGCCTCCCTGACCTGATCAGAAAAGTAGACATTGTCAACCTTATCCTCTTTGCGGTTTACATGAAAATAGCATTCGTTGAAATTGATGTCTTCGAGGTTTATCCCGACCAACTCAGAGACCCGTAAGCCGGTGCGGATGAGCGTGAGGCATATGGCGTTGTCCCTGGCCACGGTGATGTCATTGCGGTAGGCTTCCATATGTTTCGTCAGATTCGTTCCATAGTTAACGCTGTTGAACAATCCGGACTCGTCATCATTGTTTAAAGTGATGACTTCACGTTTTTTCTTTTTTCCGCGCTTGACATCCTTAATGACATTGTGCCGGAGACGGCCGTGCGTGATGCAGTAATCCCAGAAGGAATTGAGCGCGCAGAGATAATGATTGACGGAGGATTCTTTGTTTTCACGGCCGTTGGAAGCCTGACCGGTCCGGATATAGTGGTTGAATTCCTCGATATCCTCAGCCTCGAGGATCGCCAGATCGTCATATTTGAACGCGGTCACGTCTTTTTTTCTGAAATAAGAATTGTTTTCATGCAAAAAGCAAAAGAACACATGGAGCCGCTGCAGATACGAATACATGGTGATCGCGGAGACGGTTCCTTCGATGCCGCGTTCATACGTGCGGCAGAAGTTTGGAAGCTGATCTAAAAGTTCTTCGGACTTTTCACGATATTCACGTCGTTTGTTTTCTTTGTATTCAAATTCACCCATAAAAACCTGCCTTTATGAAAATAATGAAAACCAGCTTATATTGCGTTATTTTGGCCGTAAGTATTCGCATAATTGATATTATGCGAATACTTGGATGTTTTCATGATACCACTCTTCACTGAAAAAAGCAAGAAAAAACAAGGCTTTCCGCGATTTTCTGCAGAAGGCCTTGTCCACATTACAAACAGATTATGATTACTCAAACTGTCTGATCATATTCGTTTTTTGATTTATACGGTTTACAGTGCTACGATTACGTTTTCCTGGAAACCTTCCGGAATCTCCTCTTTATCCAGAGACATGCTGATAATGAACTTGACTCCGAAATTCTTGCCGATCGCATCCAGCTGTGTCAAAGCGGGTGTAATGTCCTTTCCTTCCAGACGGGCCGTAGTCAGAAAGCTGTCCAGATAGATCTGCTCCAGATCGTGGTCCTGCGAAAGGATTCCGCAGATGAACCCGATAAACTCATCCGCATTCTTGATCGGAAATACGGAGCAGTCGATGAGTCTTACTTTATTGTTGAGTTCGTACATATGTTTGGTGTTTTTGTCAAGGTAGACAATACTGCCGTTTGCTTCTTTGATGGCGGTATTGACTTTTTCAAGAAGTACTTTTGTCTTTCCTTTACCTTTTCTCCCTACAATCAGTTCAACCATATGTTGTTTTCCTCCTTTGACACAGTTTGATAGTATTTTACAAAATCAAACATCTTACAGTTTCAGTATAGTGCATATTATCCAAAGTGTCAATGACAACTCGGTCATTGAAGTTTCGTTAATGGAAATTGCTGTTGATGTTCTGCAGCAACGAATTCATCTGCTGATACAGAACGTCCTTGGTCTGCGCGCCCATGACCAGTGAAAAATACGGATGGCCGTAGGCGTTCTGGCTGAGCAGGGCCAGACAGTTGCCGGCTTCTCCGGTCGTACCGGTCTTCCCGCCGAGGATGGAAACGTCCCTGGGAGGCGTGGATTCGCCTGTCAGATAGTGATCCGTGGCTTCCAGATGGGCTTCATAGTATTCCTGATTCGTCCTAAGATAGCTCAGCACATATTCGCTCTGGGTCGAGATTTCGGTAAAACGCGGATACTTAAGCGTCTCTTTCAGCATCAGATAGATATCATAAGGAGTCGTATAATGATCTGGATCATGCAGCCCGTGAGGATTGACGAAATGTGTTCCCGTACATCCGAGCGTCTTTGCGTAATCGTTCATCATGGCGACAAAATTATCCACTGTGCCGCCGACGGTCCTTGCGAGCGCCATGGCCGCGTCGTTGCCGGAATACACCAGCAGGCAGTTCAACAGCATCTCGACAGTCACAACGTCTCCTACATAAAAGCCGCAGACCTGCGCGGCATCCTCCAGATTGACGTCTTCAGGCTGAATGGTGACTTTTTCATCCATATGTCCGTAACGGATCACCAGCAGGCCAGTCATGATCTTGGTGATGGATGCGGGATAAACGCGGTTGAAGGCGTGCTGTGAAAACAGTACTTCCCTTCCGTCCAGATCCAGCAGAAGGCCTGCCTGGTCTTCGTTCAGCGTGGAGGATTCCAGCGGCACGTCGCCTTCCACCACGCAGAGATTTTTGGCAAAGGCGTCCGATCGCTGGTCTTCCAGTGAATTCAGGTCGTTAACGAATTCCCTCTCCACGGTATATGCCTGCACCTGATCATGCATGATCCCGCCTCTGAGATGATAGATCAGAAAACCGGTGCCGGTGCCCAGGACCGCCAGTACCAGGATCAGGATGAGGGTATTGCGGATCCGTTTGCGGCGGAGCCGTTTCAGCCTGGCCTGCCTGGCCCTGGGAGAAAGCTCCCTCGCAGTCCGTCGCTCATTCTGTCTGGGAGAACCCTGCGTCGCGGCGACTTGTCTCTGCCCTGCGGCAGCTCTTCTCTGCTGCGCTGCCGGATCCCGTTGCGCTCTTTCTCTGTCTTCTGCAGAAGCCCTCTGAGAGGCTGCAGCCCTGCGGGAGGCCTCGGAAGCCCTCTGAGAGGCCGCAGAAGCCCTTCTATCCTGTCTGGCGTCATAGTTCTGCGGTCTGGCCTGCGGACGGGCCTGTGGGCGCGCCTGCGGCCTTGCTGAAGGCCTCGCCGACTGTCCTCTTGTGTCTTTTGGGGTACTCATAGATACTCTTCTTCCTCTCTGTAGGCTTCTTTCTTTTTGATCTTTTTATTGTAAGCACTGCTCTGCAGTCCTACGTTCAGCACCATTCCCATGCCGATATAAAGGCTTACAAGGGAAGTAAGACCATAGCTCATAAAGGGCAGCGGCGTTCCTGTATTGGGCGCGATGCCTGTGGCTACGCAGATATTCAGAAAACTCTGCAGCGCCACGATGCTTGCGACCCCGGTACAGATCAGTTTTCCTGCCGTATCTTTGGCTCGAAGAGCCATGCGTATACATTCTACGGGAATCAGCAATAGGATCAGGACCACGAGCGAACAGCCCAGAAATCCGTACTCCTCTCCTGCCACCGCAAAGATAAAGTCCGTCTGATTCTCAGATACGAAATTACCTTTGTTGACACGGGTGACCGTTTCGTCCCCCGTGATCTGCTTTCCCAGGAGCTCGCCTGAGGCGATGGCTGTCTTCGAGTTTCTCTGCTGTTCTACCTGGTCCGAGTTTTCTTCACTGTCCGGATACAGAAAGGCCATGATACGGTCACGCTGATAATCCTTGACCAGCGTCTGATCCGGCTGCACCACAATGGACAGGAAGATGACGACCGTCGGCACCAGGATCAGAAGTCCGCCGATGATGATCTTGTAGCTTAAGCCGGCCACATACAGCATCAGAAGAAAGACCGCCATGATGGTAAGCGTGTTTTTCATATCCGGCTGGATATAGATCATATAAAGAGGAACCGCAAGGAGCCCCACGGCTGTGGCCAGGGTCTTCAGCTTGTTCACATTGTCCTCATGATCCATGAAGAACCGGGCAAAGAACAGGATGATCAGGATCTTGGAAAGCTCCGTCGGCTGAAACCGGATGAAGCCAAGGTCGATCCATCGGGCCGCTCCGTGAGAGCTGTCCCCGAACAACCGGACGCCCAACAGCATCAGGATATTGAAGAAATACATCATCCACTGGAAATTCAGGATCCAGGAATAATCCATGAAGGACAGGATCAGCATGATGACAAGCCCCATGATCACGCCCATCATCTGCTTGTTTCTGAGATCGCTCTGTGCGATCCCTACCAGACGGACGCCGAAGATGCTGAGGGCAAGCAGGAGCACCACCAGTCTTAAATTGTAAAATCTCAGTTTATACTGTTTCAGCATTAGGTTTCTTCCTGAAGGTCAGTCGTTGGAAATGTTACTTGTATCGGCAGAAGCATAGCCTGTAATGATCTCTTCCACCGGTTTCAGCTTAAAGATATACTTGACGATATCGCTTGCTACCAGACAGGCGTTGCCGGACGTATAGCCGTTGGCGATACGGATCGCCATGGCATACTGCGGTTCATCCGAAGGCGCGTAACCGATAAACAGGCCATGGTTTGGATGATAATAATCCTGCTCGGCCGTCCCCGTCTTGCCGGAGATCGGCAGGGTCAGCGAATAAAACTGCTCGTGGGTCATGACCACTCTTCTCATGCCGTCATGGATATCAAACCAGATGTTTTCCGGCAGATTCAGATTGTTCAGGATCTCAGGCGAGTAGGTTTTTAAAGTCTCTCCTTCGGGCGAAGTCACCTTGTCCAGCAGAGACAGGTTATAGACCGTGCCCGAGTTTGCAAGAAGCGTTGCATATCTGGCAAGCTGGGTCGTGGTATACAGGTGTGTGCCCTGTCCGATGTAGGAAGGCACGGCATAGGCATCCGAAACTCTCGGGGAAGCCTCAGTAAGCTCGATCCCGCTCTTTTTGTCCATGCCGAGCATGGCGGCGTACTTCTGCAGCATGGAAAGGCTCTGTGCTTCCGAGAAGGGCGCTTCGCCCGTCTTTCCAAGCCGGTAACCTACCGTGTTGAAGAAGTAGTTGCACGACTCCTGGATGGCGGTCCGGATCTCGATGGACCCGTGTCCGTAAATATTCCAGCATTTGATAGGCGGCTCCACGTAGTCAAATGAGCCGGTACAATGGATATAGGTGGTATCGTCGATCACGCCTTCCATCATGCCTGCGATAGTGGACAGCAGCTTCATGGTGGAACCGGGCGCTGTCGTCTGCTGCGTCGCTTTGTTGAAGAAGGGGCTGGACTGATCCAGGGCCAGCTTGGAATAGTAAGCTGTATCCATGGTGTTTGTGAGCCGGTTGTTGTCATATCCCGGATAAGACACGCAGGCGATGACCTTGCCGGTATTCACGTCCACTATGACTGCGGACGCAGAACACGGCGTCAGGGCGAGCCACGCCGGCTCGATCTCCAGCTGCCAGATCTTCTGGAACATGAAGTCGTAACCGCCGATCCCGCCGGAAGCCAGAAGCTCGTAGGTGGGATCTTCTTTCGAGAGAATGCCCTGCTCATACAGACAAAGCTCGATCTCCCGGCCTGTAATGGTATCTTCATACAGCATGTACTTGTACAGAAGCTTTGAAAAATAAACATCCGTCCGGAGATAGTCGATAATATAGTCCGTGAGGGCCGTGTAGACCTCGTTGGAATCCAGGTACTCTCCCTCCGCCGTCGTGATCTTTGAGATATCGATCCAGTTCTGCGAAGCGGCGTAGGTCAGGTATTCCTTCAGGCTGATGCGGCCGTCGTCGTAGTAAGCAAGATAGATGGAGTCGGAAGTGTCCACCGCGTCTTTTACGATGACGCCTCTTGAATTCTGCAGGAAGTCTTCGGTGATGTATTCGAAATACTCCTGCATCTGCTCGTCTTCATCCTTGAATGCAGGCGGATGATCGCCGGTCAGGCGCTGCTTGATGGCGGAGAACACTTCATTCTGTTTCTGCTCAAACTTGGCCTGAAGGTTGTGTTCCAGCGGAGACGCTTCTTCGTCATCGAATTTGGTAATGTCGATAATGCTGTTGGAAACCAGCGCAATATAGGCGTCGTAGACCGGAACCATGATGTGGGCAGCGTTCTTGACCGTTTCATAGTCGAACGTCTTATCCGGCGTAAGCTTGGACAGAAGGATGCCGGCTACACGCTGTTTGAGGATCTCATAGATGGCTGCCTGCCAGTCCGCGTCGATCGTCAGGTAAAGGTCATCCCCTGCGATCGGTTCCACCTGCGTATCTTTGTCGATCTGCAGGACTTTTCCAAGGTTGTCCACGATGACGGTCTCCTGACCGTCGGTCCCCTGCAGGCTCAGTTCCATGTACTGCTCGATGCCGGCCTTTCCTACGATGGCGTCGTTCGGATAGTCCGGGTTCTGTTCCCTGAGCTCTTCCAGTTCTTCTGCGGAAGCTTTGCCGATATAGCCGATGATGGGCGCGACGCTCTCATCGTCGATATATTTACGTACCGAATCCTCCACAACTTCGATCCCAGCCAGCTCCGCCTGGTACTCCATGATGGTGGCGACAGAACGGGCGCTCACATTGGTCGCGATGGTCACCGGCATGTATTTTTTGAAGCTGTTGGTGTTCAGCTGATACCGGATGATGGAAATGTTCAGTATCTCCTGCCTGGAAAGCTGCTGGGGAAGGTGATGGCTGGCAAGCTCTTCCTCCGTGTAGGCGTTGTCTCCCGTCAGGACTACGGAAAATCCGGTCGGACCGCTTAAGAAATCCACGATGTCCTGCGCGGAAGCATTCTTCTGCTCTTCCGTCATGTCATCGATCAGTCGATAGCCGAAGATATCCGCCCGGAAACGGTCCAGGGTAAAGCCCGGACTGACGTCGAAGGCATATTCGCCGTTTTCGTCCACATAGATATGAAAGTTATTGTTGAGTGAGTCGCCGTTCTGGGCCAGGATCTGCAGGACCTGGTAAGCAGTGCCGTTCAGCGTCAGATTCTTTTCACGGGTGGAATAATAGCTTCCGTTGTCCTCCAGGGTCAGCGAATATGACAGCACATTGGATGCAAGCACCGTTCCGTTCCTGTCGTAGATGTTGCCTCTTGTGCTTTTGATGACCCTGGTCTTGGTAGTTCGGGTCTGGAACTGCTGGATATAGTCCTCCCCCTGGATGATCTGCAGATCAAACAGCTTCTGGATCAGGACAAACGACATGAGCGCGAAGATCAGCATCAGAACAGTCGTTCTCGGTATTCGGATTTTTCGAAGAATCTTTTTTATCTTAGTACCCAAACGGATTCCCTTTCAGGCCGTACCGGCTCCATAAGATGATAGTTGATAAAATAAAAAAACCTGTAAAGCAAAAAAGTAAGGCAGACAGTATAGAACGCCTCGGGAAGGATGATACGGATCAGGTAGGTCCCCAGACTCAGTCTTCCCCGCAGCAGGAACTGCAGCGCATAGACAGCCAGGCTGTAGATCAGGTCTCCTATTCCGGCGAGCATGACCGGGACCTTGATCTCGTCATCGTAGCAGATCCGGTAGGCGTAGCCGCTGAAAAAGCCCAGATACATATAGATCAGGGCGTAAAAGCCCAGAAACGATCCGTAGAATATATCTATCAGAAGGCCGGAGAAAAAACCGACCCAGAGTCCGCTTTTTCTGCCCCTCATCAGTCCCATGGATATACACAGGATCACTGGAAGATTGGGCGTGATGGACCCGATGGCGATCTTGTTGATGAGAGTACTCTGCAGCAGAAATGTCAGCAGAATCGTAAAACACAGGATGATCTTGCTCCTCAAGGCTTTTCCCCCGCGATCTCTATTCCTCGGACAGAATGTCCTGTTTGTTGATAGTGATGACCAGAACGTCTCTCAGATGTCGGAAATCCACCGGAGAAACGATCGTTCCGACCTTGGTAAGGTTGTTGGTATCCTGTTCCACGCCGCTTACGTAGCCGATGAACAGGCCTTCCACATACTTTTCGCTGATGTTGGAGGTGATGATGCGTTCTCCCGCCGTCACTTTGTTCTCCTGATCGTAGAGCTGTACAAACCGCAGCTTGCCCTCATCGATCAGCTCCAGGTCTCCTTCCACGACCAGGTTGTCCTGAGTCGAGACAGTCATGGCGCTCACGTGACTAGCGTCATCGATGATGGAACGGACGGTGGACCAGTTCGGACCCACGTTTGTGACGATCCCTACCAGGCCTTTGCCGGCGATCACGTTGTTGTCCACACGGATACCGTCATTGCTGCCTTTGTTGATCATAAATGTATCATACCAGTTGCCCGGATCCTTGGAGATGATACGGGCGGCGACTTTGGGGAAGTCCCCGTATTCCTGATCCAGCTGGTAAAGCTCCTGCAGATCCGTAAGCTCCGTCTGATCCTGTAATAGCTTGTTGTTTTCGCTCATCAGATTTTCAAGCTGAAACTTCAGGTCTTCGTTTTCCTCCACCAGCGCTTTCTTCTCCTTGAAGGTCTCCAGCATGTTCTCCACCTGGCCGCTGAGGTGTTCGATCCCCTTCTGGAAAGGCACGACAAAAAGACCTGCCGTCTCCTGCATCTGCTCTGTCCCGACGCCGGAAGCAAAGGTTCCGACGATCGCGACAATGCATACGATAGTCATGATGGCAAGCAGATGTTTGCTCTTCAGATTGATCCTGAATTGTGGTTTTTTATTCATACGGCCTACAGCTTTCTCTCTTTGATGGGTACTGCGTACTTCCGGAGCGTATGGTCGCGGATGACCCGCTCAAGACCGTTCAGCGAACTGGCCTCAAAATAGTCCGAAAGATTGAAGGTGACGCCGGTACAGCTGGACAGATACCGGTCCATGTCCGGGATCCGGGTACTGCCGCCCGTCAGGTAGATCCCTTCCTTTGCAATGTGCCAGGCGATCTGCGGCGGGGTCCTTTCCAGGAAGGTCTTCATCTCTCCGGCAAGGTCATTCACACAGTTAGCGATACCGGCGTTTACCACCTGAGAAGAGATGATCTCCTCTCTTGGAAGGCCGGAGACGCTGTCAATGCCGACAGCCCTGCGGGCTTCCTTTTTGTCGTCGAACATCCGTCCCATGACGATCTTCAGACGTTTGGCAGTGCGTGTGCCGATCTGGAGATGATATCGTTTCCGGACCTCCTGGCAGATGGCCTCGTTCATCTCCTTCCCTCCGATCGGGACCTTGCGGCTCATGATGATCTTGCCGCCTGAGATGATGGATAACTCCGTGCTCTGGCTGCCCATGTTGACCAGCATGCTTCCGGAATTGTTGTTCAGATCGATCCCGCAGGATAAAGCGTCCGCGATGGGGCTTTCCACCATGTAGACTCGGTTCTGGTGCAGCCAGCGCCCGTTTACCACATAATAATAGGCTCTTTTTTCCACCGCCGTCATATCGAGAGGCACTGTAAAAAACATGTTGGTCCCCATAAAACGGATCGGGTTGATGGGATTGATCCTTTTAAAAAAGGTGTAGAGGACGATCTCCTGCAGCTCCAGGTCTCCGATAATGCCAAAAGCCATCGGTGACTTGACCGAAATGTCCAGAGGTTCCTTCTCCAGCATATCATAGGCATCGTCACCCACGGCTATGATCTCGCGGCCCCGCGCCGCTATGACGTTTTTTTCCGAGTAGCTTTTATTGCGAAGAGCGGAATAGATCTTGACGCTTGAATTGCCAAGATCGATCCCGTAGGCGTTCTCAAATATCATAGTCTTGTATCATATCCTGTTCTCGGAAACTGAAATAACGATTGTCCCCGATGATAATATGGTCGAGCAGCTCGATCCCGGTGATGTCCGCCGCTTCTTTCACGGTCCGGGTGGTGCGGATATCATCCAGGCTGGGGGAAGGATCTCCCGAAGGATGGTTGTGCACCAGAATGATGCCCATCGCCTGCATGCGGAGAGCTTCCCGAAGGATCTCTCTCGGCGTTACGACGGTGGCGTTTGCGGTCCCGCGGCTTATGTTGAATTCTCCCAGAAACTGCCTCTTTGTATCCACCAGCATGACGATCATGCTCTCCTGCTCTTCATGCCGGAGCTTTTCCATGTAATAATCCGCTACGGACGAAGGATTGTCAAATATCATGTGAATCCTTGCCTTGGCGCTGGACAGGCGGCGTGAAAGCTCGCCGATACATTTCAGCTGCACAGCCTTCACCTTACCGATACCGGGGATCTTTTCAAGCTCCTGCACTGAGAGGTGCAGAAGACCGGGAAGCCCGGGGTTCGGAGTGTTGTTGGTAAACGCCATCACGCTGGCCGAAAGCGAAAGCGCATTCTGTGTCCGAGTGCCGTTCCGCAGGATCACAGCCAGAAGCTCTGTCTCGGTCAATGCGGCCGGTCCGTACCGGAGGCATTTTTCATAGGGACGCTGTTCCGCCGGGAGCTGATTCATTTTTTCGTTCATGTGTTGTGTCCGGGGTTCTCTGATCACACATTGACACGATTTCTACACATACATAGTTATATTAACATAAGGTGGTATTTTTTGCAAATAGCTTCGGCGATTTTGATGCCATCCATGGCAGCGGACGTGATGCCGCCCGCGTATCCCGCTCCTTCTCCGCAGGGATAAAGGCCGTCCACTGACATCAGTGTCTCGGGAGATCTTCTGATCCTGACAGGAGAAGAGGTGCGGCTTTCCACGCCGCTGATCAGGGCGTCTTCCATCGCAAACCCATGGATCTGACGGTCAAAGCTTACGATCCCTTCACAGACCGAGTCCCCGACCACCTTCGGAAGAATGCTCCTCACATCTCCAAAGCTGTAATTACCGCAGATACAGGGAGAAAGGCTTCCTGCGGAAGAACTTGGAACTCCCCGGATAAAATCGCCGCTTTTCTGCACCGGGACAGCGCCGTTCTTCAACTGATAAGCTCTTTTTTCAAGCTCTCTTTGAAACGCGATGCCGCCAAGCGGACCATCCTCCGGAAAATCGTCCGGCGTTACGGTCACGATGAGGGCACTGTTCGCATTGGCAGAACTTCTGTCGTGGTAGCTCATGCCATTGACAGCCAGATAGCCTGGTTCCGAGGATGCGTTGACTACATAGCCGCCGGGACACATGCAGAAAGAGTAGACGCCTCTCCCGTTTTTGCAGGTGTGTGTCACTTTGTAAGCCGCCGGACCGAGAATCTTGTTTTCACTTTCTCCGTACAGTGCGAAATTGATCACTTCCTGGGGATGTTCGATCCGGACGCCCGCGGCAAAGGCTTTGGCTTCCATCGGAATGTTTCTTTTATGAAGCATAAAGAAGGTATCTCTGGCACTGTGGCCGATGGCAAGGACGCATGCGTGGGTGAAAAGCTGCGAAGCATTGCTTAAAGTCAGCATAATGCCGCCTTTCATGCTCTGCAGATCAGTCACCTTTGTGTTGAAATGGATCTCTCCTCCCATTTTCACGATCTGGGAGCGAAGGTTACTGACGATTCCGATCAGCTGATCTGTGCCCAGATGAGGCTTCTGCTGATAGAGGATCTCCTTCGGGGCGCCTGCTTCTGTAAACCTGAAAAGAACTTCCCGGTTTCTCCCGACAGGGTCTTTGACCAGTGTGTTCAGTTTCCCGTCGGAAAACGTCCCGGCTCCTCCTTCTCCAAACTGAACGTTAGAGTCCGGATCCAGAACGCCCGTCTCCCAGAAGGTCTGTACTTTTTGTTTTCTCTGTACAGCCTCCTCTCCTCTCTCCAGGAGGATGGGACGGAATCCGGCGCGGGCCAGATACCAGCCGCAGAACAGACCTGCAGGACCGGTGCCGATGACGATCGGACGGGTATATAAGGGTTCGGGACCGTTGTCCGGAAAACGGTAGATCTGCTCTTTGGTTAACATAATATTATTATTGTTAACCTTTTGCAGGATCCTGTTCTCTCCTGCAGCCTGGACGTTGATCGTGTAGACAAAGAGTTTGTCGTTTTTATGCCGCGCATCCAGGGACTGTCTTATGATCTGCCAGGTAAAGGCGCCCTTGTCGACCCGGAGGGTACGCGCGATCTTATGCTCAAGGTCTTCCGGAGTGTGTTCTATTGGAAGCTTCAGCTGTGTGATCCTGATCATTGGTCTGCTCCTGTTTGAATGTCTGCTCCGGATTCAGTTCCGTAGTCTGCTCTGCCCGTAGTTCCGTAAGCAGTTCCGGCAGTTGCCCGGCTTTTTGTTCCGTTGATTATTCGTTTGCCTGCACCTCTGTTTGCTCCATTGACTGCTCCGGCAGCAGCTCTTCCTGCTGCTGCGCCTGATGACCAGGCCCACTGGAGATTGTATCCCCCGCAGGGACCATCCACATCAAGCAGTTCACCGGTAAAGAATAATCCCGGGCATTTCAATGACTCCAAAGTATCCGGATCATATCCTTCCGGGCAGATCCCGCCGGAAACCGTCTGTGCGTGTCCCAGAGACGTACTTCCGGTGACTGTCATCTTCATCTCTTTTATGCAGTCCGCAGGATCCGGATTTTTAGCACAGACTGAAGCCAGCTTATCAGGGAGCATTCCACAGAGGATCTGTGCCGTACTTTTATGAGGATAACGCTTCTGCTGCAGATCCAGGAAATTTTGTATATCTTCTGTTGAATACTTCGGCAGCAGATCCAGGCAAATCACGGTTTCTTTTCCGGAATGGACGGCATCCATCGCATAACGGCACAGCTGAAATATAGGGATGCCGGACAGTCCGTAATCCGTAAACTGGACCTCTCCTGTCTCTTCCCGTACTTTCTTCCCGTTGATCAGAAGGTCTGCCGTACACCAATGACGAATCCCTGAAGCGCCGGTTATGCCCCTTCCTGTCAGACCTGACAGTGCATCTGAAAAAGGAGAGATCACATGTCCCAGATGATTGGCCATAAGGTGGCCGCTGTGCCATGAATCTGACACGAGACCGGCCGGGGACCCTGTGGAAAGGATCACAGAGTCAGCTTTATAAACATAACCCTCTGTCTCGACATGCCAAAGGTCATCGTGATAAGCAACCTCAATAACAGTGGTTTTTGTTTTGCATTTGATCCCAAGACGTTCTGCTTCACCAAGAAGCACCTGCAGTACCGAAGAAGCCTGCATCGAAGCAGGATAGACCCAGCCGTCCCGGTCGGTCGTCATAAGTCCGATTTCTTCGAAAAAGCGGAGTGTCTGTTCAACGTCGAAGGCCGAAATCACACGATGCGCTTCTGCAGCTCCTTCCCCTGCATACCGGCTGAGATCCAGATGCAGGTTGGTCAGATTGCATCTTCCGTTCCCGGTGAGGAGGATCTTCTTCCCGAGGGTTTGATTTTGTTCCAGAACAGTCACCGAAGCGCCGAGCCTGGCTGCCTGAATGGCTGCCATCAGGCCGCTTGCGCCTCCCCCGACCACGATTATCTTTTTACTCATTTTTTACCACCAGACCTAAAGGTAGAATCAAACATGCCGCATTTACCGGCAGGCATAAAGATAGAATCAAACATACCGTGTTTACCAGCAGGCATAAAAGAATAATTTACAAATTCAATGATAGCTTATGATATCGCGTTACAGCCGGATATGTCCTTCATGCTCCATCAGGGTAAGAGCCTTCAGAATACCGAAATACGCGTGTTCAAAGGTCAGACCGCCCTGGAAATAGACGTTATATGGCTCGCGGAGCGGGCCATCGGCCGAAAGCTCTATGGAAGATCCCTGTATGAAGGCGCCTGCCGCCATGATGACCTGGCTGTCATAGCCGGGCATATCCCATGGTTCAGGGTCTACATAGCTGTCTACCGGAGCGGCGTGCTGTATTCCGCGGCAAAAGGCTGAAAGGCATTCCGGACTTTTGAGCGTGACTGCCTGTATGATGTCCGTGCGTGGTTCCGCTGCATCCGGGGTCACCGGGAATCCAAGGCGCGAAAGAGCTTTGGCCGCGAAAACGGCGCCTTTCAAAGCGCCTTTGGTGATCATCGGCGCCAGGAAGAAGCCCTGATAGAAAGAACGGTTTACGCCCAGGGAGGCGCCTACCTCTGCGCCGAGACCGGGGCATGTCATGCGGGCGGCTGCATTTTCGATGCATTCTCTGGTGCCGGCTATATAGCCACCGATCGGAGCAAGTCCGCCGCCGGGATTTTTGATCAGGGATCCTACGATCATGTCTGCTCCGACATCCGAAGGTTCATATTCTTCTACAAACTCTCCGTAGCAGTTATCGACCATGCAGATGACATCTTTTTTGACTGATTTTATAAATGCGATCAGTTCTCCGATACGTTCCACGGTAAAGGAAGGGCGTGTCAGATATCCGCGGGAGCGCTGGATCTCTATAAGCTTTGTTTTTTCTGTGATCGCTTCGCGGATGGCTGGATAGTCAAAGGAGCCGTCCGGCAGCAGTTCTGCCTGACGGTATGTGACGCCGTACTCTTTGAGGGAGCCGCGGGAGGGGCGTATTCCGATCACTTCTTCCAGGGTGTCATATGGTTTTCCTACCGGGCTCAGGATCTCGTCTCCGGGTCTCAGATTGCCGAACAGGGCGATCGCAAGGGCGTGTGTTCCGCAGGCGATCTGGGGCCGTACCAGGCAGGCTTCAGTGTGGAATGTGTCTGCGTAGACTTTTTCGAGAGTTTCTCTTCCGTGGTCATTATAGCCATAGCCTGTGGAGCTTTGGAAGCATTCTTCGCTTACGCGGTTTTTCTGCATGGCGAGGAGCACTTTCATCTGATTATGTTCTGCGACTTTGTCAAATGCTGTGAAGCGGTCGTGAAGGCCGGAGCGGATCTCTTCGCCGAAGGCCAGGACGGATGGCGACACTCCCAACTGTTTGTATATCTCCGTTGTATCCAAG
Source organism: uncultured Blautia sp. (assembly GCA_946622645.1). GTDB lineage: Bacteria > Bacillota > Clostridia > Lachnospirales > Lachnospiraceae > Blautia_A. The sequence goes on along the minus strand of CAMOQF010000057.1, from coordinate 104 downwards.
ATCATATCCTCCTTGGTTGGTTTTGGTTGATTCTGGTTGACTCTGGTTGTTTTTGGTTGTCCTTACGTCAGGTATCTGCACCGGTAATGGGTGGTCGTTCTTAT
>CAMOQF010000056.1 GCA_946622645.1 uncultured Blautia sp. | reverse complement strand
GTAACTCTTGTATTTTTTTATTTCTGGGAGGACTTCGTTTTGCTGAAAAAAGAAAAATTCCAGCTTTCTATGTACAGCACGGTCTCACCCGAATGTACTACACATTCGGAGGTGGAATTGTTCTATGTATTGGAGGGTACTGTCTGCATACAGGTAGAGCAGAAGGAAACATTCTTAAAGGCAGATGATATTCTTGTCGTCAATTCCAACAAAAAGCATGGCGTGAAAGCGATAGACAATCCTCTGGTCATGCGTCTTCTTTTTGATTACATGATGATCTGCGACCGGTTTCAGGGGCAGGATGTGATCTTCTGGTGCAACTCCTCCGATTCGGAAAGCGAACGCTACAGTGAACTGCGCATGATGCTGAAGCGTCTCCTGAAGCATTATGTCGAATCGGAGCACTATTCTCAGTCCTTCAGCTTTCTGGCGGATTGTTACGGGATCCTGGATCATCTGACTGCCAATTTCATGGTCAAGGCGGTGGATCTGCAGGACAATGAGGAAGGCGACCGCTATGAAGAACGCCTGAATCAGATCAACAATTACATCAACCTGAACTATGACCAGCCGATCAGCATGAAGGATCTTTCGGAGAAGCTGTATCTTTCCAACGGATATCTGTCCAGGTTCTTCAAAAAGAATTACGGGATGAGCTTTGCCAATTATCTGACCAATGTCCGCATCCTCCATGCTGTGGATGAACTGCTGTATACGGATGTACCGGTGACCCGGGTGGCTTATGACTGCGGCTTTACCTCTGCGGCTCTTTTCAATAAGGTTTTCAAAAAGACGCATGGCGTGACCCCCACGGAATTCCGCCGCAGAGCCAACGCCAAAGAAAAAGCCAAAGAGGATTCGACAGAGAGCCGTATGTTGGACAAACGTCTGGAGCAGAATCTTTTCCGGGATCAGATGCAGGATACGGCAGACGATCATCTGGAGGGTTTCCAGACAGAAAAAACCAGTTTCTCGGTGGAAGAATCGAAAGAGCTTCCTTTTTTCTGGGGAGACACCATCAATTTCGGAAGCGCCTCCAACCTGCTGCACTCCTCTATGCGGGAGCATCTGATGATCCTGAAAAGCGCACTGAATTTCACCTATGTACGTTTCTGGAGCATCTTTTCGAAGGAATTCTATATCCTGCCGGACCAGGATCACTACGATTTCAGCCAGATCGACTCCGTGCTGGACTTTGTCCAGGAACAGGGGATGAAGCCGTTTATCGAACTGGGGATGAAGCCGAACACCATCCATTATGAGATCGGCAACACCAGAAAACAGGAGGAGGAATATTTTTCGCTGGAGCAGTGGGAACGGCTGATCCGCGCCTTTATCCGTCATCTGAGCACCCGGTACGGACAGCATATGCTGGACGGCTGGCGGATGGAACTGTGGTTTGACGAAGATCTCAGAAGCAACAGATATTACTGGGAAGAATACCTGGAAAAGTTTGAAATCACCTGGAAGGCCGTCAAAGAATGCAACGACAAGATCCTTCTGGGCGGCTATGGGATCCGTATGGATTTCGGCGGAGAGGACCGGCAGGAGTTCCTGGCCCGCTGGGGACAGAAAGCCAGCCGGCCGGATTTTATCTCGATCATGTATTATGCTTATGAGCGCGGGAAAGACGGGCAGGATATCTATGCCCGCCGTTCTACGGACAATGAAAACTTCATTCATTACATGAACCGTGAAAAAGTATGGCTGAAAAACGCAGGGATGGGCGATCTTCCGATCTATGTCTGTGAATGGAACTTTACGCCCAGCGTGCGCAATTATATGAACGATTCTACCTTCAAGGGCGCTTATATCATTAAAAACATAATCGATCTGTACGGTGAAGTGAGCTCCATGGGATACGGCGCAGGCAGCGACAGGATGTACGCCTCCTACGATACGCCGGACATGCTCTTTGGAGGAACCGGGCTCATCACCAAAGAGGCGGTATTAAAACCGGCCGCCTTTGCCTTTGACTTTTTAAACCGGCTGTTCCCTTACTATATAGGAAAGAGCGAGCACTGCCTGGTGACGACGGACCGTCATCACAACTATTCCATCGTATGTCATAACCAGCAGGTGCTGAACTATAACTATTATCTGACGCCGGAGACCGCCATCGATAAAGGCAATTTCTGGAAATACTTTGAGGACCGCAGGAGCCTGAAGCTGCAGATCAATCTGACCGGGCTGAAACCGGGCTGGTACAGGCTGAAAGTCTACCGGATCAGCGAGCAGCACGGCAGTGTGATGGACATCTGGGGACAGATGGGCTACGACAACGAGCTGTCTCGGAACGACGTCAAGTATCTGCGCAGGATCTGCGAGCCCTATCTGACGATCCGGAGGGTGGAAACCAACAAGGATCATCTGCTGCTGGACGAGATGCTGATGCCAAACGAGATCTGCCTGATCCGTGTCCGCTACATCGGCGAGCGCGATTAAAACCCATACAAGGTCAAAAATGAAAGACCATAATTGACTTGTATGATCCGCGATATCCTGAAAAAGCGAATGTTGGTGAAAAACAGGGCATAATAAGAAAGGTGAACGAGAAGCGGATGCGTTAAAATGAACATAATGGAGCGAAAATGATTCAAAGCTCACAGAAACCGGAATTCTAAGATCAATACCGGCAGAACGGCCGGAGAAAGAGGGCAGACATGGCAGATTTTGAGACACAGGTTGTTGTGATCGCAGGCGGTCCGGCAGGACTTTCCGCAGCAGTTCAGGCAGCAGAGGATGGCGCAGAGGTCATTCTTCTTGAGAAAAACGCAGCAGTCGGCGGAGCGGCTAACATGGGCATGGGCCCGCTGGCCATCGGCTCCAAATATCAGCAGAGACAGATGATCGACATCACTGTTGAAAAAGCGCTGAACATGTTCATGGAATATACCCATTACAACGTTAACGGCCGTCTTGTAAAAAGATATTTTGAACAGTCGGCAGAAACCATCGAGTGGCTGGAGGACATGGGCGTAGAGTTTGAAGGCGCCTACAAGTACTTTACCAAATCAGAGGCTACCTGGCACATCGTTAAGACCGACCAGGGCATCGGACCCCGTGCCGCTTCCTTCATGAACAAGGCTCTGTATGCCAGAGCGCAGGAACTGGGCGTCACCTTCATGCTTGAGACCGCCGGAAAGAAGATCCTGCAGGATGAAGACGGCAAAGTCTGCGGCGTTGTCGCCATGGACAAAGACGGCAAGGAGATCACCATCGCCTGTAAGGCAGCCATCCTGGCCTGCGGCGGCGGCGGAGCCAACCCGGAATTCATCAAAGAGCAGACAGGCTACACCTTCGGCGTGGATATGTTCAACTTTGCCATCCCCGGCAACGTGGGCGACGGTATCCGTATGGCATGGGAAGCCGGCGGGCACAAGGTTCCCGTCCGTATCGAGGCAGCCGCCAATTTTGAAGGCATCGACGAACTTCCCCAGAGCGTTCCCAATGTGCTGATGCAGCCGAACCTTCTGGTCGACAAGCACGGCAAACGTGTCATGGACGAAGAGCAGATGCAGAACACCACCTACCTCAGCAACGCCTGTTCCCATGCAAAGGGACGCGTGCTGTACAGCATCGTGGATACCTCTATCGTTAAATACTATATGAGAAACGGCGTAGACGAGATCAGCATGGTCCGCTTTGATCCGGATGTTTCCGACTTTACCGAAGGCGTACGCATCGCGGAAGAAACCGGAAACAAGGGTCTGTTCAAAGCCGATTCTCTGGAAGAACTGGCTGAGAAATGCGGTATCGACGTTGACAATCTGCTGGAGACCGTCGACAACTACAATGACTACTGCGACGGCTACGATGAAGAGTTCTTCAAGAGGAAAAAATATCTCCGTCCGCTGACGAAGGCTCCTTATTATGCAGCAGCAGTCCGTCCTGGCGGATATGGCACCGTCGGCGGCATCGACATCAACGAAAACTGCGAAGTTCTCAATAACGATCTGGATCCGATCCCCGGACTGTACGCAGCCGGCGCGGATGCCTGCAACATCTATGACGACAGCTACATGTTCCTGCTTCCCGGCAACTCCATGGGCTTTGCCGTTAACACCGGCCGTATCGCCGGCATGCAGGCTGTAGAGTATATGGACGAAGAAGACTGATCCAAACCAACAGGCAGAGCGGGCAGAAACTGTCCGCTCTGCCGTAAATAAATCTGGAGGTTGAGACGATGGCTGTTATTACGATCGATGGCATAAGGCTTGAGGTTCCGGATGGCAAAAATGTTCTTGAATGTGCGCTGGATGCGGGAATTTATATCCCGCATCTGTGTCATCATAAGGATCTTCTGCCGCTGGGTTCCTGCCGTATGTGTATTGTAGAAGTGGAGGGAGAAGCTTCCCCCGTACCCTCCTGTAAGCTGGAAGCCAGGGACGGCCTGGTGATCCAGACACAGACAGAGGAAGTAAAGAGACTCAGGATGCTGGCTCTGGAGCTTCTGCTCGCCGGACATCCGGAGGACTGCTCCACATGTCCCAAGTACGGCAACTGCGAGCTGCAGATGCTGATCCAGTACATAGGGCCGAAGACCGGGCGTCTGAAAATGCGCTCAAAAGGTTTTGCCGCCAATGACAAAAACCCGCTGATCCTGCATGACATGAACCGCTGTGTGCTCTGCGGACGCTGCGTACGTGCCTGCGGCGACCTCCGCGGCGTCAACGTGCTGCATTATCAGAAGAGGGAAGACCTGGAAGTCTATACCGGCACCCTTCATCAGAAGCTTTTGAAAGATGCGAACTGTCGTTTCTGTCAGGCCTGTGTGGAAGTATGTCCCACGGGTACCATCCGCGACAAGCTGGCCAGCTCCGAAGTCCGCAAGGAGGACTATGTGGTGCCGTGCCGCAAGGGATGTCCGGCGCATATCGACGTGCCGCGCTACATCCGCTTTATCGAGCAGGGCGATTATGCCGCCGCGACCGCGACCGTCCGCGAAAAGGTGCCCTTCCCTCACAGCCTTGGCTATATCTGTGTACACAGCTGCGAGCTGGAGTGCAAACATCAGTTCCTGAACGAGCCCGTCTCCATCCGCAACCTGAAAAGGTACGCCGCGGAGCATGACGACGGTTCCTGGAAAGAAAAAGCCTTCCACAAACCGGCCACCGGCAAGAAGATCGCCGTGGTGGGCGGCGGCCCGTCCGGCCTTACGGCTGCTTACTACGGGGCCAAGCTGGGACATTCCGTCACCGTGTTTGAGTGCGCCGACAAGCTCGGCGGACAGCTGCGTTACGGCATTCCGTCCTACCGTCTGCCCAGAGAAGTGGTGGACAAAGAGATCGCCGACATCCTGGAAGCCGGCGACATCACCGTAAAGACCGGCACGAAGATCGACAATGTCCCGGCTCTTCTGGAGCAGGGCTTTGACGCGGTCTATGTAGCTGTCGGCACCCACCAGGGCGCAAGACTGCCCCTTCCCGGCAATGACCTGGAGGGCGTACAGGTCAACACGGACTTCCTGCGTGCCTTTGAAGAAGGGACCGCAAGCGTAGGCGAACGCGTGGTCATCCTGGGCGGCGGCAACGTTGCCATCGACTGCGCAGGCGCAGCCTTCCGTCTGGGTGCCAAATCCATCGACATGGCATGTCTGGAAGCCTATGACGCCATGACCGCCACCGATGAAGAGCGTGCCTGGGCCGAAGAGGAAGGCGTTGTCCTTCACAACTCCAAGACCTTCCCGCAGATCCTCGGCGAAAACGGCCATGTGACCGGCGTGGAGATCCAGAGCGTCGGCAACTTCCGCAAGGAAAACGGCCGGATGGTATTCGATAAGCTCGAAGGGACCAACGAGATCCTTCCGGCGGACACCGTCATTTTTGCAACCGGCCAGAGACCGACCATCCCCATGGATCCGGAAGCTTTCGGCCTTGCCCTCACCCACGGCAACTATGTAGCGGCGGATGAGTCCGGCAAAACTTCGGTGGCAGGCATCTGGGCAGGCGGCGACTCCATGACGGGCACGACTTCCGTCATTAAGGGCATCGCGGGCGCCAGAACAGCCATCTCCGAGATCGATAAATTCCTGGGCGGCGACGGCAACATCGAAGAGAGCCTTGCCCCCGAGCAGGTCAAGAACCCGTATATCGGCAGCATCGAAGGCTTTGCCGATATCCCGAGGACCGATCCCAGGGTCGTACCCTGTCCGGAGCGTGTCGAAAACTGGCAGAGCTGCGGGCCTATGGACCAGGGCTTCGACGACGCGAAAGCCAAATGTGAAGCCGGCCGCTGCCTGCAGTGTGATCTGAGACTGTGCATTTCCCGTCCGCAGACCTGGGGCGATTTCGCAAAGGAGGGTGAGAAGGCATGAGTACATTCGATAACGCAAAAGCGCTGGGCTATGCCCCGCTGGTAGAAAAGATCCAGGCCGCTTCCCTCACCGAATACGGCCTCTGTCCGGAACCCCTGATGGACAAGATCTTCCGCGCCACGGCGAAGGAAGGCGACGTCTATGTCTATGCAGGACTCAACAATGCGGACGTAGACTGCGTTCTGCTCGACCTTCTCCGCGAGAAGCCTGAAAAAGTCCTCTCCGGCATCGAGATCGCCGGTTTTCTGACCGGCGCCGCCGCAAAGTTTCTGTATCTTCCGGAGGAAGAAAAAGAACTGACCGACCAGCTCAGAAGCGCAGCTTCCGCCCATAACGTGATCCTGGTCAATGACATCATCAATGTACGCGAGGCCGAACAGGATCTCATCCTGCACATCGCGACGGCCTGCGATCTGGCAGATCTGGTGGACGGCGAACTTGCCGACGGCGTATATATCAAGACAGCCGACAAGCCGCTCGCCAAGGTATCCGCTGAGACACCTGTGGCAGACCTGGTATCCCTGGAAGGCGCCAAGGCGGTCTATCTGGGCTATCAGTACTATACCCCGGAAGAAGCCGGAGAGCTCAAGGCAAAAGATGCCACAACCGGCTTCATCCGTGTCCTGACAGAGAAAGACTGTATCGTAGCGGAAACCGTAAAGATCCTCGGTAAAGACCGCGTCCGCAGCTGCGGAAGATGCGTCTTCTGCCGCGAAGGCCTTATCCAGCTGGAATACATGCAGAAGGAAGTCACCGCCGCCAGAGGCAAAACCGGCTTCATCGATCTCACAAAGGAGATCGGCGCTCCCATGGGCACCCAGACCCTGTGTACGGTCGGTCAGAGATCGGCGGACATCGCCCTTTCGGCTGTCGGCAAGTTCGGAAGCGAATTTGAAGCCCATATCAAAAAGAATAAATGCCCTGCAGGCGTCTGCGGCGCGTTTGTCCATATCTATATTGATCCGCAGACCTGCACGGGCTGTGAAGAGTGTACGGATGTATGTCCGGCGGACTGCATCGAAGGCAAAGCCGGATTTATCCACATGATCGATGAGTTTGAGTGCACCAAGTGCGGCAAGTGTATCGAAGCCTGCGAAGAAGAGGCCATCGTGATGACGGCCGGCAAGCTGCCCAAACTGCCCAACCGCCTGATCAAGGTCGGCAAGTTCAAAAAACACTGAAAAAGCAAAAGACATGCAGGGGACGGGCTCATCCGTCCCCTTTGCTTTCTGAAACCGGTTCTTTACAACAAAGGAGAATTGTGATGGATATCATGAAAAAAAGATGGCTGATCCTGATCGCCAGCTGTTTTGTGACGCTCTGCGTGGGATCTCTGTATGCATGGAGCGTGTTTGCTTCCCCAATGGCAGCCCACCTGTCCGAACTCACCGGAAAGGAGATCGCTTCTCTTGCCATCGTGTTTACGGTGGCCAACGCCGTAGGACCCATCACGATGATCACGGGCGGCAGCTTTAACGACAGGATCGGTCCCAAATGGGTCCTGGTCGTAGCCGGCCTTCTGTTCGGCGCGGGAATGTTCTTCTCCGGCTTTGCGACCTCCGTTCCCATGCTGATCGTGACTTACGGGCTCGGCGTGGGCCTCGGCTGTGGAATGGCTTACGGGACCATCGTGTCCAACGCAGTCAAATTCTTCCCGGACAAAAGCGGATTTGCAGGCGGTATCACCACGGCCTGCTATGGCGGAAGCTCCATCCTGGTGCCGATCATCGCCAACGCCATGCTGGAAAAGATGGATGTCACGACAGCCTTCAAGATCCTGGGCGCGGTGATGGGCGCTATCGTCGTGGTCTCCGCCTTTGTGATCGAAGCCGCTCCTGCCGACTTTACGGCCGGCGTGGCCAAGAAAGCCGCCGGGAACGCCCCGGGCAAGGATATGGACTGGCACGCGATGCTCGCCACCAAGGAGTTTTATCTGATGCTGCTCACGCTGACCTGCGGCGCTTTTTCCGGCATGATGATCATCTCGCAGGCTTCGCCGGTGGCTCAGCAGATGATGGGCTTTACGCAGGCGAGGGCTGCCTTTATCGTATCGCTGCTTGCGGCCTTTAATATGGCCGGCCGCCTGGCCTCCGGTATGCTCTCCGACAAGCTGGGAGCTCTCGGCACGATGCGCCTTACCTTCGGCATCTCGGTCATCGCGGGCGTTCTCCTGTTCTTCTGCAAGGAAGGCACCGACGCTCTGTTTTATATCGGCCTTGCGCTGGCAGGCTTCGGTTTTGGCAGCGTTATGGGCATCTATCCCGGTTTTACCGCCAAGACCTTCGGACGGAAATATAACAGCGTCAACTACGGAATCATGTTCATCGGATTTGCCCTGGCAGGCATCCTGGGCCCGATGATCATGAACGCTATCAAAAACTCGACGGAAAAATTCCAGCCGGCATTTCTGGTGGCGGCAGCGTTGGCAGTGGCGGGCGAAGTCCTGATCGCTGCTTTGGCAAAGATCCAAAAGAGGTAAAACAGGTCCTTACGGACCAGGGTGAAAGATGAAAAAACAACAGGATATGACAACAGGAATACCCTGGAAACTGATATTGCTTTTTGCTGTCCCGCTGTTTATCGGGAACGTATTCCAGATGCTCTACAATATGGTGGACACCATCGTGGTGGGGCAGTTTGTAGGAATCAAGGCGCTGGCGGCCGTGGGCGCCAGCGGGCCCGGCTACAGCCTGATCATCGTAGGCATCAACGGCTTCTGCAGCGGGGCCTCCGTGATCATTGCACAGATCTATGGGAGCGGCGACAGAGAGATGGTCCGGAAAGCCTACCTGACTACCTGCCGGGTCCTCCTGAATATAGGAGTCGTCTTTACCGCAGTCGGACTTCTGCTGTGCGGGAGTCTGTTAAAGATCCTGGGAACGCCGGAGGATGTCTTTTCCGGAGCGCATACTTATCTGCTGATCATGTCGGCCGGAATTCTGGCTACGTGTCTGTACAACGGGATGGCTTCTTTTCTCCGGTCGGTGGGAAATTCCTTAATACCTCTCATCGCCCTGGTGGCGGCAAGTCTGCTGAATATTGTTCTGGATCTGATCCTGGTACTTGCGGCAGGCATGGGCGTGGCCGGCGTAGCGCTGGCCACCGTGATCTCTCAGCTCGTCTCGGGTCTTTATTGTCTGTACTACATCAATACCAGGATGCCGGAGTTCCGCTTTGGACTCTTCGAACTGAAGGTCCAGCCGGAAGTCGTCCGCGAGATGGAGAGGGTTGCTCTGCCAGCCACATTTTCTTCTGTCGTTGTGACGGTTTCGACCATGTTCATCCAGGCGGCTGTCAACAAATACGGCTCGGTGGTGGTTGGTGCGTACACTGTAGGCAACAAGGTCGAAAACATATGCTTCTGTCTTGCCTTTGCGATCGGCATGGCGACAGGTATTTTCTGCGGTCAGAATATCGGCGCAGGGAAACGGGAGCGGACCATCCGCGGCTTCAAGGCCGGTATCGTGATCGCTCTGGTGTACAGTTCTGTGATGGGAGTTCTGGCGATCCTCTTTACGCCGCAGCTGATCCGGATCTTTACGTCGGATCCGGCTGTACACGAGGTGGCTGTTCCCCTGGTACGCATCACTTCCGCCTTCGGGCCGGTGCTGGGCGTCGTGTTCATCCTGCAGCATTTTCTGCGAAACGTGTCGGATGTCCGTCCGACGGTCGTGATGAGCTTCGCGGAGATCCTCTCCCGTGGCATACTGCCCTTTGTTCTTTCCGCCTGGATCGGCTATTTCGGGATCTGGTGGGCAACTCCCATCGGATGGATGCTGTCTCTCCTGATCGGTCTGATCCGGTACTGCTCCGGAAAGTGGGAGGGCAAAGTAAAGCTCGCCGCAGTGCAGAAGCCGGCTGCGGAATAACAAAACAAGAGGTCAAAATTGTGCATATATTTTTTGCCTGTTGTGCGTGAAAGAGGACAGGAAGGCGAAAAAGGGCATGTTTTGTCTATGAAAATGGTTTTTTCATAGAAAGCATTCCGGGCATTGCTGTGCTATCCTTTTTACAGTGAGCAATAGTGACGACAAACACAAGGTTTTTCAGAAAGGCAGGTATATTATGAAATTTAAATTCGGATTATTAACGGCGATCTGCGAAGGCATGACCTTTGAAGAAGTGGTGGATTTCGCGGCGGAAAACAACCTGGAGTGCCTGGAAGTGGCCTGCTGGCCGGCAACCGGCGCCAAGAGACGTTATGCAGGCGTAAGCCACATCGACGCAGCCAACCTGACGGAAGAAAAAGCAAAAGAGATCAACGATCTCTGCGCTTCCAAAGGCGTTGTGATCTCTTCCCTGGCCTACTATCCCAACACTCTGGATCCCGATCTTGAAAAGCGCGCGCTGTATGTCAATCATCTGCATGCCCTGATCGATGCATCCGCCCTGCTGGGTGTCAACATGGTCACCACCTTCATCGGCCGTATCAGCGACAAGACATTTGCTGAAAACCTTGAGATCGCCAAAGAAGTATGGACGCCCATCCTGCAGCACGCTGAGGAAAAAGGCGTACGCATCGCGATCGAAAACTGCCCGATGTGGTTCACCGACGACGAGTGGCCCGGCGGACAGAACATCATGACCACTCCGGCCAACTGGAGAAAGGTGTTCGAAGCTATTCCGAGCCCCAACCTCGGCATCAACTACGATCCCTCCCACTTTGTGTGGCAGCAGATCGACTATATCAAACCGCTCTATGAGTTCAAGGATAAGATCTTCCACGTCCACTACAAAGACATCAAAGTCTATCAGGACAAGCTGGCAGACGTCGGCGTGATGGCCAATCCGCTGCAGTACATGAGCCCGAAGCTTCCCGGCCTGGGCGATGTGGACTGGGGCAAATATGTATCCGCTCTGACAGACATCGGCTTCGACGGCAACAGCGTCATCGAAGTGGAAGACAAGGCGTTCGAAGATTCTCTGGAAAGCGCAAAGAAAGCTGTGATCCTGAGCGCCAGATATCTGAGAAATTTCATCAACTGAGCACCTGAACAAAACTGACAAAAGCATCCCGGACAGAGCTGTTCTGATCTGGAGTAAATCAAAAGCGGTGCGTTTCCACGGAAAGCGAAGCGCATCGCTTTTCAGGTTAGAGATCGCCGTAGAAACCATACGGGCTGATCCGGGCCTGATATAAGGCGGCTTTCGGGTCATCAGCATGCTGCGACCGATACCGTTCTGTAAGGATGAATCTGCCATGAACAAAAAACCAGACAAAAGTACCACAATTAAAATCTACATCACCATCGCCTGCATTTCGCTTTTGCAGGGCATGCAGTTCGGACCTTCTCCGGTCCTGAAACAGATCGGGGACCACTTTTCGGATGTAAGCACCAGCATGATCAAAATGCTGGTCACGGGACCTTCCCTGATCGGAATGTTCTGCGCTCTGGCCTGCGGCGTGATGGTCACGAAGATCAGCAAAAAGAAGCTGCTTCTGATCTGCTCGCTGGTCGCGGCGGCCAGCGGCATTCTGCCGGTCTTCGTAGACAATTTCGCGTTCCTGTTCGCATGCAGGATGGTCTATGGTTTTGTGGTCGGTTTTGCCACCGCCCTGAATACGGCTGTCGTTGCGGAATGGTTTGAAGGAGAAGCAAGAGTGAAGGCCATGGGATTCCAGGCCGCCACCGTCGGTGCCGGCATGGCCATCATTAAAGCAGGCGCCGGCATCCTCGGCGCGGACGTCTTCACCAATTCGTATTATATCAATGCTCTGGCGTTTCTGAGCTTCATCGTGATCTTTTTCTGCCTCCCGGAGACCGGCAAAGCCGTTCCCGCCGAAGGCAGCAAGATCAGTATCAACGGAAGAGTGCTCCTGATCGGTTTCCTGGGCATGCTGGAATATATCTTCCTGATCTCTTATACCACCAATATCTCGATGCACCTTTCAGGCGCTCTGGAAGGAGATTCCATCGCTGCCGGCAATCTGGACACCATCTTCTCGGTCACCCAGATCATTATCGGCCTGATCCTCGGATCGATCACCCGGATCACCAGAAAAGCCACCATCCCCGTCTCCATGGGCTGTTTCACCCTGGGAGCGGTCGTGCTGGCTCTGTTCCCATCAAACTTTATTATGCTATCTATCGGCTCCATTCTCTGCGGCTTTTCACAGGGAATATTCATGCCGACAGCCATGGTGGAAGCGGCCAACGCAGTACCGCCCATCGCGGCGGCCATGGCCTCCGGCGTCCTGACCTGCGGAACCTGCATAGGCCAGCTGATCTCGCCCTTCCTGCTGGATAACACCGCGAAGGCAGTCAACGGTACCGTCACCACCACCGGCGTTTACACGGTGGCAGCCATCGGAATGGCGGTCTCCGCCGTCTTCGCAGCCTTTGTCCTGATGCGGAAGGAACCGGCTGCCAAATAAGAGCGGGATTGTTTTCCCCGTACATGAAAGTGTCATAGACCCGAAAGACATGGCTCAAGGCTGCAGGTAATTTCAGGGCAGCAGAAAAAGATGATTTGGAGAAAAGAAGATGCAGAATTTCATTAAGACCAAATATGGCGCCATCTCCGGCGTGCCCATGGACGGTTATATCGTATATAAAGGGGTTCCCTACGCAAAACCGCCGGTGGGAGAGCTGCGATGGAAACGCCCGCAGGAGCCGGAACCCTGGGAAGGCGTTCTCCCCTGCGACCATTTCGGCAATATCACCCCTCAGGTCCTGCCCACCGCAGACACCCCCTGGGGCGCCATGTTCTATAAAGAATTCTACAGCGATCCCGAGTTTGTCCCCCAACAGAGCGAGGACTGCCTGTACCTGAACATCTGGGTGCCGGAGCAGGCCGAAAAATGCCCCGTGGCCTTCTGGATCCACGGCGGCGGCTTTGGCGGCGGATACAACAGCGAGATCGAATTTGACGGCGCAGAATACGCCTCCCGAGGCGTCATCCTGGTAACCGTAGAATACCGCTGCGACATTTTCGGCTTCCTTGCCCATCCATGGCTCTCCGCCGAGGATGAAAAAGGAATCTCCGGAAATTACGGCATTTACGACCAGATCGCCGCCCTCACCTGGGTCTACGAAAACATCGCCTCCTTTGGCGGCGATCCCGAAAATATCACCGTCTTCGGCCAGTCCGCAGGCTGCATGAGCACCCAGGTGCTGATCTCCAGCCCCCTGACCGGGAACATGATCAAAAAAGCCATTCTCCAGAGCGGCGTGGAAGCCGGCAACGGCTTTCTTGCGACCCCCACCCTGGCAGAAGAACAGACCTACGGTGAACGCATCGTCAAAATCTCCCGCGCAAAGAACCTGGAAGAGCTCCGCGCCATGGACGTACAGTCCCTTCTGGCTGCCAAAGCCCAGTTCGACGGCGAGATGTTCCTGAAAGCCATGTCCGGAGAATCAGAAAGCGCAGGTCATCTGATGATCGTTCCCAACGTGGACGGCTATGTGCTGGAAAAGACAGTCGGAGAGACCTACAAAGACGGCACTATGAAAAAAATCCCCTGCATGGCAGGATGCGTGACCGACGACCTCGGCCGTACCGACGAAGACCGCGCAAACAACGATCCAGGCATGATCCTGACAGCCTGCAAAGACTGGTGCATCCGCCAGGCAGAGCTACAGAATCCCCCGGCCTACTGCTACTTCTTCGACCATGAGCTCCCCGGAGAAGGCCGGAAAGACGCCGCCTTCCACTCCGCAGAGCTCTGGTACATGTTCGGCACCCTCGACCGCTGCTGGAGAGCGATGGACGAAAAAGACCATGAGATCAGCCGGCAGATGCTCGATGCCTGGACAAGCTTCATGAAAACCGGAGATCCCAACACAGACAGTGTTCCCGCATGGCGCCCCTGCACCAAAGACGATCCCTTCGTCTGGGTAATAAAGTAAGCGTGTCTCTTCACTGCCTGTACACCGATGACCTCAGGCAAAACACATTACACTGCTGAATACCGGCATCATACTGCACCTGTCCAGGTATACTTCGGCCTTCCAGGATACCTGAAATAACGCACAACACCGACGTCACACAGACATCCGACGAAATGATATCGGTTTCTCTCCGGTAAAACAGACGGAAACGATATGTCCCGAAGGAAGCTTCACCTGACAACACTCCACGGACCCATCGGAACACACAACAGAATACCCCCCGCCTGCTTCCTCCGTAAACGAAAACGAAAAAGCATGCAGGTCCGTATCCACCCCGATCCCCGTCCGCTTCACATACGCTTCCTTCAACGTCCAGAAACGGAAAAACCACTCCTGCCGATCCAGACCGGCCTCTGCGGCATCCTCCAAAAACCGGCGCTCCGGGACCGCGAGCACCTTTTTCACCAGGATCTCAGCAAAATAACCCGGCCTCTCCGCATCCACGCCAACCGGATCCACATCCAACGCACACACTACCAGCCCGTCACAATGGCTGATATTAAAATGGATCCCCCGATGCCCCGTCAGAAACGGCTTTCCGTTCTCCCCGACCCCGATATCGCCCGCCCTGATCCGGACACCGTATTCACTCTCCACAGCCGCTGACAACAGCTCCCGCCCCAGACGATGCTCCAACACCGTCACCTCACGCGGCGAGTCCGACACAGCGCTATATGTACTGTAAAATATAACCGGCATAACTGACCCTCCTCAACAGGTATTATACCAGATTTCCGAAATAATATGCCCGGAT
>CAMOQF010000055.1 GCA_946622645.1 uncultured Blautia sp. | reverse complement strand
GAATTGTTCAGGTTGTCAGAGGGGGAGGTTGTGGTGTATGATAATAGTGGTAAGTTGTTGGATTGTGTTTGGTGATGGGATAGTTGAATGGACAGGGAGCAGAGGTTAAGACAGGAGCAGAGGTTAAGGCGGGAGCAGAGGCTGAGGCAGCAGCAGAGGTCGAGGCGGAACCGGAGACTGAAGCGGAAGCCTAAGATGAGGCGGAAGGCGCAGCAGAGAAGGAGATACAGGGTAAACCCGTTGGTTCTGCTGATCGCGGCTGTACTGTTGGTCGGGGGTCTTGTGTTTGCGGGGATCAGGCTGTTCGGGCCGGGAAGGGCGGAGGAGTCTGCGGAGAAGGATGTGACTGCAGATGGTTCCGAAACCGGCGCGGAGAGAGGAGAGCCGGTTGTTTCTACGGCTTCGGTGATCGCGGTGGGGGATAATCTGTATCACAGGAACGTGATCCTTTCCGGGTATCAGCAGGATACCGGGGGCTGGGATTACCGGGCGATGTACGAGCATGTGAAGGATGCGGTGCAGAACGCTGATCTGGCGATCGCGGACCAGGAGACGGTCCTGACGTCGAATCATAACATTACTTCCGGTTATCCGCGGTTCTATACGCCTGTGGAGGCGGCGGACGCGCTGGCGGATATCGGGTTTGACGTGGTCTATTCTTCCACGAACCATGCGGATGACCAGGGGGAGCAGGCTTTGCTGGATACCGTGCGTTACTGGAAGGAGAATCATCCCGAGATCACCCTGGTGGGGATCCACGATTCGCCGGAGGACGCGGATACGATCAAGGTCCGGGAAGTGAACGGCATCAAAGTCGCGTTTTTAAACTATACCTATGGCACCAATTCTCTGGGCTTTACCGGGGACAAGGCCTATCTGATGGATGTTTTCAGCGATGGAAGCGAAAAGATCGCCGGCATGATCAGACGGGCGAAGGAGCAGGCGGACTGCGTGGTCTTCATTGCCCACTGGGGACTGGAGGACGAGCCTATGCCGACGGAGTATGAAAAGCAGTGGGCTACGTTTCTCATGCAGCAGGGAGTGGACGTCTGCATCGGAGGACATCCGCACAACCTGCAGCCTTACGGATACCTTTCGGACGAAGCCGGCCACCGGATGCTTCTGTTCTACTCTCTGGGGAATTTTGTCTCCAACATGGACCATATGCTGGAGCTCCTGGAGGGAATGGGATCCTTTACCATTGTCAAGAAAACCTATCCGGACGGCAGTACGGAGGTGGAGATAAAAGACGCCGATATACGCCCGATGGTCATGCATTTCGACTATGCCAGGACCTTCTTCCGTGTCTACTTCCTGGAAGATTATACCGAGGAGCTTGCTGCAGGACACTGGCTCCGAATGAAGACATCCAGCTTTACGCCTGCCAATCTGGCACGGAAATTTGAGGAGATCATGTCCATCAACGTAAAGCCGAGCAAGGGAACGAGCATGTTGAACGTGAGGCAGACCTGGGATGGTACATTGTATGATCCGGAGGGAAAAGTCGTGGAACGGCCCAAAAGCGTCACGGAGTATGAGTATTATGCCGGGATCGGGGTCAATATCCAGAATATCAATATTGAACAGGACTATACAGCCGGTTATACAGACCGGTAAAACAGGCGAAAGACTCAGATGACATACCGATTTTATGAACTCCTCTTTTTTGTGTTGTTCTATTCCTTTATCGGATGGTGCCTGGAATCGCTCATATACAGTATCAGCAAGAGAGAGTATGTTAACGCAGGCTTTCTGACGCTGCCTTTCATACTGACATACGGCATTTCCATGACACTGTTCGCGACGGTGCTTCCGATGCTGGGAGACCGGCGGATCTGGCAGTTCGTATATATTCTGATCGGTGCTTCCACCGTGGACCGGATCGGCCGTTTCACCGTGAGCAAGCTTACCAGGGTATCGTGGCCGGACAGAGGCGGCCTTTTCGGCGGAACCGTAAGGGGCATCGCGGGAGCGGTGGTGATCGCGATCGGGTATTATTATGTATTTCAGATGCTGCACCCGCTGATCGTGTTTATTCTGCCGGTGATCTCGCTGATGCCGGTACGGATCGCCGTGATCGTACTGTCTGTCATAGTGATGGCGGATGTGGTCACCACGACGGTTTACTGCCGCAAAGGCAGCTATGCCAGCAGAAAAGAAAACTCACAGAGCGCCTGGCTCTCGGACAACCTCACCACCCATGTGTGGAAGAGGATCGAAAAAAACTATCCCGGCATTCAGACCATGAGCGAGGAGAATACGGACCTCGTATTCGGGAAAGGCCTGGGTTTTGACAAGCTCTTCTGGGTCTTTCTGATCACCTCCGTGGGCGGCGCCGTGGCGGAGATGATCTACGTCGGTCTGGTGGATCACCGGTGGATGAGCCGGTCGAGCCTTCTGTTCGGACCGGTCAGCCTTGTCTGGGGGATCGGAGGAGCGCTCCTGACGGTTGTGCTGCTTCCTCTTTCCAGGAAAAATGACCGCTGGGTTTTCTTTGGCGGCTTTCTGGTAGGCGGCGCATTCGAGTATCTGTGCAGTGTCCTGACGGAGCTCGTGTTCGGCGTGGTCTTCTGGGACTACAGCGACCTCCCGTTCAACATCGGCGGCCGCGTCAACCTGCTGTTTCTGTTTTTCTGGGGCGTTTTGAGCGTGCTGTGGGTCAAAGTGATCTATCCGGCGATGTCCGGCGTGATCGAACAGATCCCGCCTCTTTTTGGAAAGGCGGTCACATGGGTGCTGGTACTCGCTCTGGTGCTGGACGCCGCGCTCACGATCATGGCGCTTACACGCTACAATATCCGCCGGCAGGACCCGGCACAGTATTCCCGGTATGATACCTATATGGACACACAATACCCGGATGACCGCATCGAGCATCGATGGAGAAACATGATCCGGGTAGAGGAAGAATAATGAATACGATCCCGCTGTCTGTGGAAGAAGTTTTTGCGGATTGTTCAGCGGATGGTCTGAGGAAAGGGGGGATGCTCTTGAAAAAACGTTTATTATCTTTGGTGATCGCAGGAAGTCTTCTGCTGGGAAGCGTACCGGTCTTTGGAGAAACAGACCAGGCGGATCCCCGCGCGGAAAAGATCTTTGAACTGAACGGTCCGGACGCGGACGTCACCTGGTCAGGGGGATCTTTGATCTACCTGAACGGAACGCTGACAGAGGCCCCTGTTCCGGACGGAGAGACAGCCCTCTCCATAGTGAGAGAGAATACCGACCTTCTGGGGATCGATGAAGACGCGTTTCTTCTCCCAGGCGGAACATACCAGACGCCGAACGGTACGACCGTCTACACCTTCCGGGAATATGCGGATGGCTGGTATGTTCTGGGCAGCACCGTCAAGATCGCAGTCGATCAGGAAAACAGGATGACAGGTCTTTTCAGCTCGCTCATCGGAGCTGCTTCTGACGAGGATACCGTGCTCATCTCCGCGGAAGAAGCTGAAGCGATCGTTCAGGAAAAGACAGCCTCGGATACTTCTCTGATCACTGCTGACGCTCCGTCTGAAATGGTGGTGCTTCCATACGAAGAAAAAGTGGATGTTTATGCCGAAGAAGTACTCCCGGACAAGCTTGCCTGGGCAGTCTATACGACACAGCCGGAAGGTGAATTTCCCTACAAAGTTCATTATGTAAGTCTGACAGGAGAGTATCTGTATTCCATGGATGTCCGTTCTCCGGGGGATGCGGCATCGAAAACCGGCTATGATCCGTTTTCTGTCTTTGAAGCGATGGAAGCAGGGGAAGCCAGCCAGACGCTCACCCATGCAGACGGAGAGACAGAGGAAGTCACCTTCCCTGTGATGAAGGACCGTACGACCGGCAGGATCTGTCTTGGCGACCTGGAACGCCGGATCGCCGTCGCGGATTTCTGGAGCCTGTTTTTTGATGATTCATTAGAACTGACAGAAGCAGGAGAATCCGGAGAGTGGGACGACCATACTTTAGGAGCGTATCTTGGCTATATCAAAGCTTACGATTATTATCAGACGCTTGGCTATGACGGACCTGATGATCTGAAAACGCCGATCCTGCTGGTGAAGGATTTTTGCGAAGAAGACCATCGGCCGGTAGATAATGCGGCTTACATTGGAAAATTATACGGATGGCAGACTTTTGCGACCAGCAGCCTGAATGCGCTCTGGGACTGCATGGACGTCATCCTGCATGAGTATATGCACGGCATTACAGGATCCAACATGTCGGACCAGGTATATGAGAACGATATCGGAGCCATCAATGAAGGCATGAGCGATATCCTTGGAGAACTGGGAGAAAACAGGCTGCAGGGAACTGACATCACCTGGGAGGTAGGAGAGGACTCCGAGACAACAGTCCGGAACATGGCAGATCCGAATTCTACGGACCAGCCGGCATATGTGTGGGACTCCTTCTATGCGCCGCACAGTGCCTTCCCCGGTTTAGCGACAGACCAGGGCGGCGTTCACACCAATTCATCGCTTTTAAACCTGCTGGCGAGCCGCCTGGTGGAAGAAGCCGGGATGACGCCGGATCAGGCGGTCACCTACTGGCTGACCGTTGACTGCTTTCTGACGCCCGGGACCGGATATCCGGAGATCACCGACCAGCTGCGTTTCGCGCTTACAGACTGCAATATGCCGGAATACAGGGAAGCCCTGGACCGGTACATTCAGGAGCTGCGCCTGGAGGAGACAGAGCTTTGTGAAGAGCTGGAGCCGGATCAGGTACTGGTGGAACTGGAGCTGCCTGAAACCGAAGCTTTTGAAGATCCGAACTGGGTCCTCATGGTAATCAGCATTGACAGCGGCACTTTTCTGGACGGACTTCTGGACCTGTCCGAAGAAGAGGATGGGAAAGAAGAGTCTAAGGACTCCGGAATACATACGCATTTGAGCTGGCCGGAACCCGACAATACCCATAAAATACGTCTTGTTCAGGAAAAGAGCGATACCGTATTCTATATCTTCATCAATATGAGTCTGAAAGAGAGATCCTTCCAGGATATGGATGTACATGGAGGCTGCATCTACAAAGAAGGCCGGTGGGTAAAGCTTTCTGAGGACATGTTAGAGAATCTGCTGGTGGGCTCCGACGTCACGAAGATCCGTCCCCGCCATATCATATCATTATTCTGGAACATGATCGGTTCTTCACAGGATGTATCCGGAACAGATCACTACATACTGAACACAGACGGGCTCGAGGAGATAAAACTTGACGACGATCAAAACGCATTCTGGGGTCTGTTCAGCGGAGGAGAGGATAAAAAATGAACAGTACTGTTTTGCAATTCTTTTTTCTGCTTTTCTGGGGAGGTATAGATCCGGTTTTGATCGTCCTGAATACGCTGTGGATAGCCACCAGCCTTTCGTCACCATCTCGGATATGCTCGTTAAGATGAAAGATAACGGGATCGAGTTCGAGGTCACGACAGACAAACTGTTAAAAGCCATAGAGGCTTTTGGCGACGGAGATCGTCGAGGAGGTGAAAAAGGATCCGGAGTATCAGGAACTGGCGGATGACGGCGTTACGCTGCATACGACCGTAGGAAAGCTTCTCGAGGTAGTCGGTGAAGAAGATGTCAAAACGATGATCAACTAGAAGGCCGCCGAAGCAAGCTATGATCCGGCTTACGAAAACCGCCGGGAAGTAATTGCAGGCTACTGGGCTGATCTGACGCTCTTTATTCTGGTGTTTGCAGCCTTAGCAACCATAAGTCTCGAATTCATTGACAAAGACAAGCGCTGAAAAGGAGACAAAAATGAACGAACAAAACAGAAAATATGTGCTGGATGCGCAGGAAAACCGTCAGTTTATGAATGAAGTTACAGATACGCTGCTCAATTTCGGGCATCGTTTTCCTTCCCCCGAAGGCAGCGCCTATTTTCTTGGAGACGATGGAACTCCCTGGACGGACCGGGACCGTGAAACCTATATCACCTGCCGTATGGCTCACGTCTACAGTATCGGCGTATTTCTGAATCATCCCGGAAGCGCTGCGCTTGTGGATGCTGCGCTCAAAGGCCTGCGCGGCGAGCTGAAGGATCAGGAAAACGGCGGCTGGTATCCGGGACGTACTCCTTCGGGAGATCATCTGCCGGACAAACAGTGCTATGCCCACGCGTTTGTGATCCTCGCGGCTTCCTCGGCTCTTCTTGCCGGACGTCCCGGCGCGCAGGAGCTGCTCGAGGACGCGCTTTCTGCCTATGACAGATTCTTCTGGAACGAAGAGGAAGGGATGGCCTGCGACACCTGGAACACAGAGTTTACCGTCCTGGATGATTACCGCGGGCTGAACGCCAACATGCATTCTGTGGAAGCATTTCTTGCGGCGGCAGACGTGACCGGAGATGAAAAGTACCGTGAGAGAGCCGGGCGAATCATCCGCCGGGTGATCGGCTGGGCCGAAAACAATCACTGGCGGATCCCGGAACATTTTACAAAGGACTGGACGCCCCAGCCGGAATTCAACCGCGAAAAGCCGGATGACCGGTTTAAGCCGTACGGGGCCACTCCCGGCCATGGGCTGGAATGGGGCCGGCTGATCACACAATGGGCCGTTTCGACCTATGGAGAGAAGTCTCCGGAAGCAGCCCCCTTTATTTCGGCTGCGGAGAATCTGTTCCGGCGGGCTGTAGAAGACGCCTGGGATTCCGACGGAGCGCCCGGGTTTGCCTACACGACGGACTGGAACGGTTCTCCGGTGGTGCATGACCGTATGCACTGGGTCCTTGCGGAGGCCATCAATACCGCGGCGGTCTTATACCGCGTGACAGGCAAGGCGGAATTTGCCGATCATTATGCTGTTTTCCAGGAATATCTGGACAGTACCGTCCTGGATCATGAAACCGGCTCCTGGTTCCACCAGCTCGACCGGAACAATCAGGTGATCGGGACTGTCTGGCCGGGCAAATCAGACCTTTACCACGCTCTGCAGGCGACCCTCATCCCCTACAGTCCGGTCGGTACCTCTATCGCTGTTTCGATCAAGAACAAAGCATAATAAAAAGGACCGGCAGTTCATACCTGCCGGTCCTTTGCTGTGATCGGATCTCATATTCAGATCCCGCTCAGTTTCCAGATAAACCGTACCTTTCCTTTGGTGCCGTTTTCGATCCCGGAGTAATTGCTGTAACCCTCGCCAAGAGAGATCGACTCCTTGATTGCTTCCGGTACGCCGGACAGATCCGGCACAGAAGCGTTCAGAACGGAAGTCCCCAACAGAAGCGTTGAGGCGCCTGACAGAATAGAAGCGCTTCCTTGCTTTAACTGGTCGGCACCTTCTTTTGCCTGTGAAACGCCTTCTGTATAGGCGGTCAGGCCGTCACAGAATTCTTTCAGAGATTTCAGCTGATCCAGGGCGGCGGTGAGTTTCTCCTTGCTGTCTCCCTCAGCTGCGTCTATGATCTGTCCAAGCACGGCTTCATAATTGTCAGCAGTCAGTTCATGAACCGGGATACCTGCCTGAGTCAGCTGATCTTTTATTTCCTCCAGCGTACGGTTCATGATCTGTGCCGCGCCTTCCCGGAGCACTTCATTTTGTCCGGCCAGTTCGCCAAGACCTTCTGCCAGCGATTCGGAACCGGTCTTCAGGTCTTCGGCTCCGTCTTTCAGGGAGGAAACGCCATCCGTGATCTGGTTAACGCTGTTCTTCAGAAGACCAAGCATTCCGAATACTTTGTCGATATAAGAATCGATGTTCACGTCGGACGAGGAAAACAGCTCGTTCGTTACCAGCATATAGCTCGTTCCCCAGGAGAAGTTTTCGGCATGGCCGGTGATCTCCATATACGCAGGCACCTCTGCGTCTGTCAGCTTCGTAAGAGATGCATAAGCCGGATTCTGCAGATCGTCTGCGATCCCGGGGAATGCGATCCCGACAGCGATCGTATGGTCGCCGTCGCTGATCACACGGCCGTTGGTTACATGGACATCACTGAACTTGTTTTCATCCAGCAGCAGACCGGTCACGACCGCAAAGGGAACATGCAGATCGTTCTTTTCGCCTTCGATCTCAACTTCTCTTTCTTCATGGTTCTGGTATTCATAACGGATCGTCACTTCACCGCTTTTGCCTGCGATTTCCTCCGGCGTCATTTCTTCGCCATCCAGCAGATAGGTTACTGTGACAGTCACCGGCAGATCTTCGTCCGCGTTTCCACGGTAAAAGACATCCTTTCCCTCGGCATCCCACAGGATCTCCCCGTCTTCTGTTTCAGACCAGGCAGCGTCCTCTGTAAGGTTTTCGATATCCGAGAGGCTGGTCTCGTCCGTTATGGTTTCTTCCCCTGACGGATTGTTCAGCCAGTCGCTTACAATGATCTTTTCCGGAGTTCCGGCTGCATCTGCGATCACATAGACGGTTTCTTCTTTCTCTGACACAGACTCGCCGGCCGCTTCTGTTGATTCTGCAGCGTTCTCTGCCATGGCAGTCTGTCCGGCAAGCAGTACTGCTGAAAGAACCAGGGCGCCTGCCTTCAGCCGGCAGTTCCTTTTTCTTACAGGCACAGGTTTTTTATTATATCCGGTCATCTTTCTTCCTCCTCATTTATCTGCAAAGTATTGGTTTTTTAAAGGTTTCTTCCAGGGCTTGTGCCGCACGCTGGTAATCATTTTTACAGCACGCGGACAGCGTTCATTAATTGCTGCCTTACTGTCTTCTCCGGCGCATGTCCCATGTCGTGGCACGGATCACACCGTCAAACAGCATCAACATGGCCGGCAGGATCAGGATCACGCATGCCATACTGATCAAAGCGCCTCTGGCCATCAGCATGCACATGGACTTAATGATATCGATATTGGAATAGACGGCGACTCCGCAGGTGGCTGCAAACAGACCCATGCCGCTCACGATGATGGACGGTATTGAAGAGCTGAGTGCTGTTTTCACGGCGTCTCTCTTTTCTTTTCCACCGTTTCTTTCGGCTTTGTACCGTGTTGTCATGAGGATCGCATAGTCTACAGTCGCTCCAAGCTGGATCGTACTGATGCAGATCGGAGCAATGAAGGGAAGCGACTGTCCCAGAAAATGCGCCAGTCCAAGGTTGATAAAGATCGCAAGCTCGATCACGCTGATCAGGATCACCGGAAGTGAAATGCTCTGTTCCACCAGAAGAATGATCACGAAGATCGCCAGGATCGAGACAGTATTGACGACCTGGAAATCGTGACCGGTCGTCTCGATCATATCCTTCATGCACGGGGCTTCACCGATCAGCATGCCGGTATTATCGTACTTTTTCAGGATCGTGTTGAGTTTGTCCAACTGATCATTCACCTGGTCGCTGGCCACCTTGTATTCGGAACTGATCATCATCAGTTCCCATTTGTCGCTTTTCAGCATACGTACCACGTCTTCCGGCAGCATCTCCTCCGGAATGCGTCCTTTCGTCAACGACTCCATTCCCAGCACGTAGTTGACACCGTCGACTTTTTCCATCTCTTCGATCATGGCCAGCTTGTCCGTAACGGAAACATCGCTGTTCACAAGAAGCATATGGGTGGAAGCTATGTCAAAATCGTCCGCCAGCTTATGTTTGGCTGTCACGTACTCGATATAGTCGGGCAGACAGTCACCCATATCATAATAGACTTCCTGATTGGTCATCCGGTATCCATAGATCGACGGAACCAGAAGCAAAACAAAAAGCGCCAGAAATGCCGGGAAGAACCGGAGCATCTTTTCGGAAAAGACATGCATCTCCGGGATCAGGGCTTTGTGTCTGGTCTTCTGAAGCGGCTTGTCCAGGATCAGGATGACAGACGGCAGAACGGTTACGCTTCCGAGAACGCCCAGAAGAACGCCCTTGGCCATCACGAGCCCGAGGTCCTTCCCCAGGGTGAAACTCATAAAGCAGAGCGCGATAAATCCGGCGATCGTTGTCACAGAGCTGCCGATTACGGAAACCAGTGTATCATGGATCGCAAGAGTCATGGCTTCCTCATTTGCGGCCTTGCCTGCCGCGCCGTTCTTTTTGCGGTGTTCATTGTAGCTGTTCCACAGAAAGATAGAATAGTCCATGGTGACCGCCAGCTGGAGTACCGCTGACAGAGCTTTGGTGATGTAGGATATTTCTCCGAGGAAATAATTGCTCCCGAGATTCAGAAGGATCATCATTCCGATGGTCGCGATAAAGACCAGCGGTATCAGCCAGCTGTCAAGGAGCAGGAACATGGCTGCAAGGGCGCAGACGACCGCCAGACCAACGTAGATCGGTTCTTCTTTCTCACACAGATCCTTCAGATCCGTCACAAGCGCGGAAAGACCCGAGACAAAACACTGTCTGCCCGCAATCGAGCGGATCTCCCGGACCGCTTCCATGGTCACGTCTTCCGAAGTGCCGCTGTCAAAAAATACCGCAACGGCTGTGGAATGATCTGTATTAAATACATCGTAGAGCTTATCCGGAAGGATCTCTTTCGGTATGGTAAGATCCACCAGGGATGAATACCACAGGACGCTGTCCACATGGGACACTTCCCGGATCTTTTCGGTCAGATCCTGCACATCCTTATCCGGCATGTCCTCCAGGATCAGGATCGAAAAAGCGCCTTTTCCGAATTCGTCCATCAGTTCCCCCTGGCCGATGACCGTATCCATATCGGAAGGCAGGTAATCCAGCATATCATAGTTGACTCTTGTCCTGATCATGCCAAGCACCGAGGGGATCATCAGCAGAAGCGCAAGGATAAAGATCGGGACTCTTCGTTTTACCACTGTTTTAGAAAATAACATGTTTCTCACTTCTCCCTTATATTTGCCTTTACTGTATGCATTTTCTTTCATTATATAAATGGACGATATCGGTAAAAGTGCCTAAAATTTGGGCATATGGACGTTTTTGACCAAAGAAAGATTGTCCTGTATACAAAAGGCATATATAATAAAGTAGGGATCATCAGCACCATCAAGACAGCAGAAGCCGTATTTTAGAATCTATAAAGAGGTACTATCATGTCAGACCTGACCAGAAACGCGATCAAAACTTCCTTCCGGAAGCTCTTGAATGAACGCCCGCTGAAGCGGATCACCGTCCGCGAGATCGCCGCAGACTGCGGCATCAACAGAAACTCTTTCTATTATCATTATCACGATATCCCGGAGCTGATCGAAGAGATCATCCAGGACGAAGCAGACCGGATGGTCGCTGACTATCCGGACATCTCTTCTCTCGATGAATGCGTGGAAGCCGCTTTTCATTTTATCCTGGAAAACCGCCGTTCCATCAACCATGTTTATCATTCTGTAAACAGAGAGATCTTTGAACAGTACCTGATGCGGATCTGCGATTATACCGTCACGTCCTGGTACAACTCTGCCTTTCCCGAAGATACTCCCGATACAGAAAACGCAGGATCCGGACGGAACCAGATCCTGCGCTTTATCCGTTATGAACTTTTTGGGGCCTGTATCCAGTTTATGAACGAGGGCATGCCTCCCGAAGCGATCGAAGAAGCCAAACAGCTCCTCAACCTCGCCATGCAGGTGAGAAACTCTTAGACGATTGCCGGAACATGGAACGACTGTCTGAGACTCAATAATATAGCCTCCGCTTTTTACATCGTCACATGGATGCCGTTGACCTCCACGCTCTGGTCCAGAGGGATCAGGAGGAACTTCCGCCCGTCCAGGACCTGGGTCTTCAGCGTCGAAGCCTGTTCCGGGGGAACGGTCACGGAAATCTCGGCGGTCCTGACTTCCAGCTTTCTGGTGTTGGTGATGTTCGCCGCGACCAGGGATGCATTTTCACCGGTGATGGAGTCGTAGTGCTCGTCGAAGGATTCCATGTGTTCGTTTTCGGCTCCGCTTTCCTCGAGGACACGACGGACTTCCGATTTGGTGAGAACCACCGGTTCCGGCTCGTCCTTCTGCGCCTCGATGATCTCGCTGAGCTTTTCATGGATCCCGACCACCGTGTCGTAGCTGCAGGTCTCCCGCAGGGTCTCCTCCACCAGAGACTGGAAGGACTCTTTCTGTGCGGACGGCGGGAGCGGAATGTCACACGACAACAGCCGCTCCGCGAAATCGGCATGCATTTTTTCGGGCCGGCGGGTATAATACAGCACGCCGTGAATATCGGACTGCCGGTCCCGGAACAGAGGGAACAAAAAGCCCACGTCCGGCATTTCCACAAGCCAGTCGCGGACATGTTCTTCCATGCGGCCTGTCTCCGGGTTGAAGCAGAGTCCCGGCTTGCTCAGGTTGACAGGACAGATGCAGCAGAAGAGATGCTGATAGATGTCATCGGATGCATCAAACTGCTCGACGCCGTCGCTTCCCCGTCCGGGAATGTCGTATACAGCGTGTGCCAGGATGATGTAATAGTTTTCCGGATGATCATAGTTTTCTATGATGCGTGTGAAGAATTCATCCAGCAGTTCCTCTTCCTCCAGACGGCTGTCCCGCAGCTCCATCAGAAATTCGTGGAAGGAACCTTCCCCCTCCGCGGCTGTCGGAAAGTCCATGGGCAGAAGGTTCTTGCCCAGGGTGCCGGAAAGGGATTTCCGGATGATATCAAAATATTTGAACATTTCCTCCTCCGGAAAGGAGAGGAAGCTGTCGTTGGTCCGGGAGCGGATCTTTTTTTCTGCATCCACGTAACAGCCGCAGATCCGGGTGATGGTACACCGTTCCGGGGTAAGCTGTTTGCGGATCTCGGATATTTCTTTTCTGTTCATTCGGGTATCTCCAATGCTATAGATTTCTGCGCCGGCTGACAGCAGCGCAGCCACAGACAGTATAGCACAAAGCACGTCCGGATGTCAGTATAGAACTTTTTGACGGGCTTTTCAGGAGAAGGTCTCCCTGGCTTCTTCCAGCCGTTCATAAAACTGCCGGTAGAATGCGGGATAAAAGTTCCCGTCCGCCGGAAGGTCATACGGTTTGGAGTAAAACAGCTTGAGGATATACATGGCTGCTATCGATTGTTCTTTTTCGGGAAGAGACGGCATTTTTTCTCCGATCCCTTTGACAAAATAATGCCAGCTGCAGATATACTCATCGTATCTGACCGGGTCGGGGGTGTCGATCCACTGCCTGACTTTCGTCTTGGAACGATCTTTCTTGACGCACTCATGGATCTGCAGAAAATACCGGAAGCTGCCGTTTTCGTAGAGCCTTCCCAGCGGAAAGATCCTGCAGATGCCCGGCCGGTACGGATGGATGCTGCAGCGGCCTTCCGCGTTCAGGAAGACGCATGCTTCCTCTGCGCCGGAAAGCTTCAGGCTCGGAAGGATCACTCCGTCCGAGAGGACCAGCTCTGTCTCCTGATCGACCATGGCTTCGAAAGGCTTTCCCGTCCCGAGCGTAAGCCTGGCGATGTCCAGCGGGTCCAGCAGGATGGAGGAGCCCATCCCGCGGCAGCATTCGGAGCAGCCGGTACAGTCCCGGCAGTCCGTCCGGACCATATCCTGCAGACCGTATAGTTTTCCGTCTGAAATCTCAGCGATATCTACATTTCTTAACATAAAATACCTTCTGTCAATATACTTTCCGGGCTTCCCGGACAACGGTCAGTCCAAGCGAATTGAGCTGCGGATAATCCCTGGCGTAATCATAGAAATCTCTCAGCTCGATGATGCCGACCGCCCGGCTGTCATATTCCTTCTGGCAGGCTTTTGCTGCCTCAACGGCCTTTTTTTCAGACCTGTCGTCGCCAAGCGCTTTCAGAAATACGGTGGAAAGATAGCGGTCCGCGTTTGTTTTGGAGATTCCTGCGTTCGGCGTGTTTCTGGCGGCCATCATATGTCTTACGGCTTCCACGACGCTCTTCATATGATATTTGATCAGATAGATCTGCTGATAGTCCTGTGCATATGTGTTCTTTGCATATTCCATCAGGGGATAGATGTACTTCTGCGTTTCCAGGATGTAGCTGGCCTGATGCTCCGGCGTCCAGGCGCAGGCCATGCTGGAAAGATTGTGGCACCGGTCCAGAAGTTTGACAAGCACGGCGATCCGGTTGCTTCTCATCGCCTGGTAATAGGCGTCCGTCGCATCTTTTTTCATCTCCAGATACTGTGCTTCCTGTTCCGGCGTGAAATTTTTCTTTTTCTTGGGGAATCCTGATTTTGTAAGAAGAATGACCGCTTCTTTTGTGGCCTCATTGACCGGAAGTTCTTCCGGAAGAACACCGCAGTCCTCACAGACGTCGTGGAGGAGCGCTGCGGAGATCAGGTCATCTTCATCCAGGCCGAGCGCTACGGCGTGGCTTGCCACCTGCAGAGGATGACTGAAATAGGGGATATTGTCTTTCCCTCCCCGGGGCTGGCCGGAATGCTTCTCCTTCATATAAGGAAGGAGCCGCAGGGACTGGAACAGGCCCTTTCCGGTAAAGTAGCCTTTCAGGTAGGTGTACATCCGGTCTTCGTTGAAGAGCCGGTCGGACATGTCCCGGGTCGCTTCGCGGATCTGAGGGCCGGTTTCGGCGCCATACAGAAGCCAGTCGGTCGTTACGTTGTACAGGATGGCAAGATCTGCCAGCTTATCGAGGTTTGGGATGCTCTCGCCTCTTTCCCAGGAGCTGACCGCCTGCGCGGTCACGAGGACCTCGTCGGCGACCTGTTTCTGGGTCAGGCCAAGGTTCTGTCTTGCGTCAAACAATCTGTTTCCAAATTCCGTCATAGATAATCACCCTCCTGTTCTGCATCGCCATGTGATGTGTTCAGACCATGTTTCTTGTCTACAACGTTGTATGAAGTGTATTAATTATAAAGGGATGCGCATCGGACGTCAATCACGCAGTATTTTATATTTGGACAAAACGACTCAAATTTTACTTGAGCTGCAAAAACCACATCCGGTCGCCTCTTTACACTGACCCGGTAAATTGTTATACTGTCAGTAATGCAGCATATTAAAAAATGAACCTGCGTTCATTCATCTGCGGGAAAAAGGAGGATGCTATGAAAAAAGAATATCTGGCGGAAGCCATAGGAACAGCCGTACTGGTTTTTATGGGCTGTGGAACGGCCATGCTGGTCGGATGTGACGCGGCAAACGGATCAGGCTATCTCTTGACAGCGTTGGCATTTGGTCTTACTATTGTGGCCATGGCCTACTGTATCGGGAATGTTTCCGGCTGCCATATCAACCCGGCCGTATCGTTGGCGGTCTACCTGAACGGCGGGATCGAAACAAGAGATCTAATCGGTTATGTCATATCACAGGTGGTCGGCGGATTCGTCGGTTCCGCGCTGCTCGCGGCTGTCTTCACCCTCGGCGGCGTGACGGATAAGACCGGCGGTTTCGGCGCAAACGCCCTTGCAGGCGTCAACGGCAATATCCTGGCAGGCCTGCTGGTTGAGATCATTCTGACCTTCATTTTTGTTCTCACCATTCTGGGCGTTACGTCCAAAGAAGCAGGACACGGCTCCTTCGGCGGCCTTGTGATCGGACTCAGCCTGACGTTTGTCCACATTCTGGGCATCGGCCTGACCGGCACTTCCGTGAACCCTGCAAGAAGCATAGCGCCGGCCGTGTTCGCGGCGGTGAAAGGGAATACGGCTCCGCTCATCGCGCTGTGGATCTTTATCATAGGACCCCTGGCAGGAGCCTTCCTTGCAGCGATCGTGTGGATGGTGATCGAGCCTGTCAAAAAGGAGGAAACAGTCAAGACCGCAAGACCTGCAAAACCGGCTGCTCCGGCAGTCCCTTCAGCTCCGGCAAAACCGGCAAATAAGGCCAAACCGGTTAACCCGGCAAGACCGAC
>CAMOQF010000054.1 GCA_946622645.1 uncultured Blautia sp. | reverse complement strand
CAGCTTCTTCAGTCTCTTCTGCAGCTTCTTCAGTCTCTTCTGCAGCTTCTTCTCCTTCGGCATCCTCAGTGACGGTACCGCTGATGGAAGAAACAATGTTGGTGATGTAGGGAGCAAATGCATCGTAGGTCTCTTTGTCATTGCTGCTTGCGCTGATAACGCCGGTGATCAGGCCGTTCTCAGCCATGATGCAGTAACCGCTGACCATGGTCTCTTCGTTTTCAAAAACGATTGCCGGGATGTCGTTCAGGCTTGCATAGATAGCGTTGGTGTTGGAACCCTTAAGTTCCTCATACAGCTGGTCATAAGTATAGCCATCCGGAATCTCTGTGCAGGTGACTGCCATGTTGGCTCCGCCGCCGTCTTCGCCGGCCATGAAAGCAAGACCAGCTGCAGCCTGCTCTTCTGTGATGTCTACAAGGACCCAGTCAGCCGGAAGATAAACATCAAATCCAAGGCCGGTG
Organism: uncultured Blautia sp.; assembly: GCA_946622645.1. GTDB lineage: Bacteria > Bacillota > Clostridia > Lachnospirales > Lachnospiraceae > Blautia_A. The sequence continues at coordinate 15,525 of CAMOQF010000054.1, read as the reverse complement.
CTGACCCAGACGCCTTCGTAAACGGACTCGTCGATGTTCTCATAGCTGAACTCGATAGGAGCATCTGCGGAAGTCTCGGGAATCTCTACGGCTTCTTCTGCAGCTTCTGTGGTTTCTTCAGTAGCTTCTGCGGATACGGTCATTCCGAATGCGGAAACGGTAAGCAGTGCAGCCATCAGTAAAGCAACTTTTTTCATGATAAATCCTCCTTCATGAAACATAAAAATATAGAGAAAAAATTATAGAGTTACCTGTGTTGGAAGGCCGTCAGTCATCCCGCGCTTTCGGTTTTATCATCAGACTGTCTGCGACTTTGGAGGATCTGGAGTATTTCAGCGTCGAATAGCCGATGACACTGAATACGACTGCGCCAAGCAGATTGACCAGAAGATCCTTCATTGTATCGAGGATACCGATGTCAAGATATCCGTCTTCTATGACATACTCTTTTCCGGAAGCGGTATGGATCACCGTATCGGTGATATCCTCCACATGGATGGGGGTGCCCATCTGTTCCGGGTCGAGGGTCACGCTGCCGAATTCCGTCACGACGAAATCCTTCTGCATATCCAGATAGAAGAACTGGTCCATGGAGAATTCAAAGAACTCCCATACGACGCCGACCGTCATGGAAAAACAGAAAGCAACCAGCGTCAGGTACAGCGGCGTCAGATTAAAGTGCGTGCTTTTGCGGTTCAGCAGATAGATGAGAGAAAAGCCGATCGCCGCGCACAGGAAACCGTTCATGGTGTGCAGCATGGTATCCCATCCATGGATCCTGACGTAGTAATGATTGACTTCCCCCAGGATCTCCGCCGCAAAGATGAAGCCAAAGATGATCACCTGAAAAAGAGGCGGGATCGTAAGCTTCATCTTATCCTGCAGAAAGGCAGGAAGCAGGAACAGGATCAACGAGAGTACGCAAAGCATTGCGCTTTGATAGTTGCCTGTGAGAATACTGCGGATCATTGTGAGCAGCACCATGAACCTGAGGATCGAGTAAAATATAAACGTCTTTTTATTCTCACGATAAGAGTCCGTCAGGGACTTCAGATAGGATCGAATTTTCATTCCGTGCTGCTCTCCTCTCCACCTGTCAGGCTTTTATTCTTCAACACTGCCCACCGCCAGCGCAAGGGCGATCAGGCTGAATCCGGATTCCACGAAATAGAAGCCGATCAGGATGCCGGTGGTCACGGCCGTGACGCCGGGATGCATAAAGGAATAGATACCCAGGATCACGCCGAGGATACCGGCGATCAGGCCCCAGTACCAGCCCTTTTTGACATTCTTCAGCTTAAAGGACAGAACGATTTGGATGACGCCCTGGACCACGAACCAGCAGGCGATGATGGTGAGCAGCATCGCGTCGAACACGAGTGTGGTACCCGGACGGAACAGAGCGATCAGACCGATGATGATGGAAAGAATATGCATGATCCATTCGAGCGCATCGGCTTTTTCTTTCCTGGAGATGATCCGAAGGACGCCGGCGATACCATAGACCAGCAGGATGATCCCAAGGAAATACCCTGTCGAGAAAAATGTTTTGAGCGGAGTGAACATGCAGGAGAATCCGCTGATCACAAGCAGAACGCCCAGGATGATTGAGATGATTGTCATGATGTAACCTCCTTAATAACTGATCATAATGCAGATCCGGATCTGATCTGGCAGTTCTGAATCCGCACTGCAGTATACTTTATATAATCGTTCTGGAAGAATCAAGCTTTTTGGGATAATTTGTATAGAATATGGGATAAAAATTGAAAAAGCCCTTTATTTCTGTTATATTTTTATCTGACGGAGGAACAGGAAGTATGAACATAGCTCTTGTAGACGATTCGCCGATGGACCTGGAAAGGCTTCAGAAGGCTTTGACTGAATATGCGGTCATTCAGCAGCTGGACCTTGAGATCAGCTGCTTTTCAAACGGGGAAGAACTGCTGGCAGGATACCAGCCTTTTTTGTATACGATCATCTTTCTGGATATCTATATGGATCAGATGACAGGGATCGAAGCGGCAGAAAAGATCCGCAGGATCGATCATGACGTCATTCTGGCCTTTCTGACTACGAGTGAAGAACACCGGGCGGACGCTTTTCAGGTCTTTGCTTCTTCTTATCTGCTGAAACCAGTCAAAAACGAAGAAGTCTTCCGGTTCATGGATCACATCCTGCATCTTCATACGGAAACGGAAGAAAAGAGATTCTTCTTCGTGAGCAGCCGGCAGGAGCATTCCGTTCGTTATCAGGATATCGTCTCCTTCCAGACAGACGGAAATTACATTCTGGTGAACGATCTTACCGGAAATACCTTCCGCACCAGAATGCTGCTCTCAGAGGTGGAAAAGCTTCTCTCTGACGACAATCGTTTCCTTTCGATCCTGCGCGGCGTGATCGTAAACATGGATCATGTGATCCGGATCACGGATGAAGTCTGCGTCCTGAAGGGTGACAGAACATTCCCGATCAATACCAAAAAAAGCAAAGTGATCCGCAATATCTGGCACAATTACAATTTTCAGAAGCTAAGGAAAGAAGCACGTGTCAGGGGAGGCAGCAGATGAACGGGGCAATTCTTTCTTTTATGATCATTCTCCCTGCAGCGGCGATCTGTCTTTTTCCGATGAAGAACCAGCTTCGGTTCAGCCTGCCGAGAACGCTGCTGATCCTGGGGAGTTCCTGTCTGGCGCTCATTCCTGTTTCGGCATTGCTTGCCATCTCCTTCTCCCTGGATCCGAATGAGTTGCTTTTTCCTATGATGGCTCTTTTATTTACGGTTTATCACAGCTGTCTGCGTGTGCATATCAGTAAATCTCTTGCCGTATTCTGCTCCGTCATGGCGCTCATGTCCATCCTGGGCATGTATGCGGCCTGCTTTGACGCTTACCAGAATCCGACTCTTGGGGTGAATCATTACACGCCGGAATATGCGCTTTTCCATCTGATGATCTCAACCGCTGCCGGTCTCCTGTTCGCTTTTCCGCTGCTTCGCTACGGAAGCAGCCTGATCGACAATCTTGACATTCCAAGCGTATGGTTCTGGACGCTCCCGTTCTCGTCTCTTCTGCTTGGAATCAATATCTTTCTGAGACCGGTGAAGTACGAGACATTCCATATCAACCGTGTTGCGGAAGCTGTCATGCAGATCGTGTCGGCGCTCCTGATCCTCTGGATCCTGATGCACGTCCTCTTTTACATCATCGTGACTTCGATCCTCCGGAATGCCAGGCTGCAGGAAGAAAAACAGATCCTGGAGATGCGGGAAAGCCAGTTTGTAACGCAGCAGCGTTATATGGAAGCGACCGCCCGGGAACGGCACGACATACGCCACAATATCCGTACCTTGCGTGAGCTTTGCGATGCCGGCGATTATAACGCGGTCCGCGAATATCTTCTTCAATATGAAGAAGGACTGCCCCAGAACGAGGTGCAGCCCTTCTGTACTAACAATGCCCTGAACGCTCTGCTGAACCATTATTACCATATGGCGTCTCAAACCGGCATAGATATCCGGATCGAGATGCAGATCCCGGATCGTTTTCCGCTGTCTGACGTGGAGATCTGCCGTATGTTCGGAAATCTTCTGGAAAACGCCGTGGAATCCGCCAGGAATTCCGAAGATCCGTGGATCCACCTCTCTTCCGCCGTTCTGCATCAGGCGGAGTGGTACATCATCTCCACCAACAGCTTTGACGGGAATGTCCGGATCCATGACGGAAAATATCTGTCCACCCGGCACAAGGGCGACGGCATCGGTCTTTCTTCCATCAAGTCTATCGCCGAGAGCTGCGGCGGGACAGCCTCTTTCAGCCATGAGGGAAAGGAATTCTACAGCAATATAGTGATCCCGGTCAGTCTCTGACAAAAAGAAAAAATCCGACAGACAGCTGCCGGATTTTTCCTTTTTGCTTTTACTGTTCTTTTGATAGGTTCGTCAAGGCTCCGTCGCTGCTCTTATAGGCTCTGGCCCTGAGCGCGATCAGCATCCTTGCATGGCCGCGTAGTTCTTCATTCGTCATGGAATCGTTGATGACGTCCACGGTGCTGAACTCCTCATCCTCTTCCATATCATAGAAGAACATGTTGTAGCGCACCATTCTCTTCTTGTCCAGATCGATGTCGCGGAATATGATCGCATGCTGTTCCACAGCCTGTCTGTACATATCCTTCTTTGTGGTGCGGAAGACCTTCACTTCATCCGTCCTGGAATCCGTGAACATGTAGAACAGGTCATCCGTCTCGTCATCCACTTCCTCCGGCGTCATGCCGATCCAGTACCATTTTCTGCTTCCGTCTTCATGGAAGGACGTAAATCCATACTTTCTTTCTCCTTCAGGGATGGGATCGCCTCTTCTGTAGCTTCTGGATTTCTCCTTGTCCACTCTGTAGTGGGCGATGTCTTTGCTCTCGAAGCAGCGGCTGAGCCATTCCTGAGAGATTTCATGCATGTACAGCTGTGTCTTCTGCGCGCTTTCCAGATACATGGCCGGGAATGCCCTGACGGAAGAATACATCGATACCGGATTACGCACAGCAGAATAATAAGAAACAAGCAGATCATCTCTTTTATTCAGATCTACATCTTTAGTTATCTTTGTGCGATCGTCATTAAACAGGTTCCAGTCATGGTCCGCAATGACGGAGATTTCGATGCTCCCCGGATTTCCGACATAGCTTAAGCCGCCTGCCGGATAAACTTCCCATCCTCCGTTTGACATTTTTGAAATGATATTGTTTTTGATCCTTCCGGTGATCGTAGAAACGGGGGTCGTTGTACCGCCTACGCAGTTGTTGCACCAGGTCTTTGTGACCAGCCTGTTTCCGTTTCCGTTATTTACCTGGAATACTACGTCGTTTCCGTCTCTCTCTACACTCGTCTTGTTGACGTTGATGATCTTGTTATGATCAACCGTGATGGTAGCATACGCTTTGGGATAACCGGCAATTCCATCGGTATCGCTGCTGGCGTAGGCGTAAACGTCTGTTTTAGGAGAAGTGATGCTGATCCGGATCTTTCCGTCTGAATAATTGCCGTTGACGCTTCGCAGAAGGATCTTTCCGGTACCGTCTCCAGCATCTTTGTTCAGAGTGAGGCTGCCACGGCTTATGAAGCTGATGTTTGATTCGGAGATCGGGTCTCCTTTGATGGCGCCGGCATACACAGTCGACTGCGCATCAAGTTTGGCAGCGGAAACATCCATTGAGAGATCGATATCGCCCGTGGTAACAAACTTTGAATTCTGCAGCACATCTATCGAGCTGTTTGATGAGAAAGTGATATCGGTGTTGGCTCTTCCGACCGCGCTGGAGAACGAAATATTCTTGGTATGCGATTTGGCTCTGATATTGTCCGAATTGCCGACAAGCGTACGGATCAATATATGGCCGGAATCGGTAGAGGCGGAAAAACCTTCGCCCATCCTGAGAGTCACATCTCTGTACAATGTATTGGCCGAATATACTTCCCCGTCGGTCCCGAACATCGAGAATTCACCTTCAAATTTGGAAGAGGCTTCCATTTCGTTGTCAGAAACAGCCTGGATCGTGACGCCGCCGGATCCGGAAGAGCTGACGGAACAGTTATTTCCGAAAATGATATCGTTCATATTCCGGATATCGTTTAAACCTCGCATCGTGGAGATATTCAGGACCAGTCCAAGGCTTGTATCGTCCACGACGGACCTGGCTTTTCCATGATCTGTGCTTGCGATGTAGACGCTGCTGCTTCCGGAAAGGGTCGTATTGTCTCCGACCGTAACGGAAGTTTTGTAAATGGAATCGGTAGGCACATAGGATTCGTGGATCTCTCCAAGAGTGAAGTTGGTCTTCTTCTCCATGATGGATTCTGTACTGCCGGTGTTCTGTGCTTCGATGTGAAGCGTCCTGGCTTTCAGGACGTTCCCGCTTCCGATCGCGAGCGCTGCCGTCTGAAGACTTTGGATGCTTCCGTTTTTATCCTTCGACCCGAAGCCGGCCCGGATGTTGGTCTTGCTCGCATCAACTCCGGAATACTGGCCCGGGGCAGATCCTTCTGCGTTGGAGGAAGCATCCAGCGAACGTGCTGCGATATCAATAGTCGAAGCAGCGTTCAGATGAACGTTATCTCCCAGCTCGGTCGTGAAGCTGTCGGAAGAATGCGCGATCGCTTCGAGATTGCCGAGGGTAGCCACATTAGCCTGGGTGGTGCTCAAGGCCTTTGCGAGGGAACTGATCCTGCTTCCCTGCGACTGGATCACGATATTTCCTTTCCCGCTTTCTGTAGACGTGGTGACAACGCCTGCCCCTGACCCTGTGACGGATGCCTTGCTGGTGACTGCTTCGGTCGCGTAGGCTTTGTTTGCATCTGCCGTGAGGAGGGATACGTTGGCGCCTCTCGCAGCGGAGCCGACCAGCGCGTTCGCCTTGGCCGAATTTACAAGGCTCTTCAAATTGAAGTTTCCTCCTACGGTGAGATCCTGCGCGAAGCTGCCGGATGCGGACTGGCTGGCCTCTGCAAGAGCTTCGGCGGTATAGGAGGCTACTTTGATACCGGCCACTTCTACGGTCGGCGTCTGCCCTGTAGCATAGGAGTCGACGTTGCCATTGGCCAGGACAGAAACATCGTCCCTGACTTTTGCCGTCATCTGCATATCGATGTCCGCGTAAGCGTTGGTGCGGGCGTTCGCTTTGGCACTGTTGAATTTAACATCACCTACACTCACGCTGACATCGGAAACGCCGGTTTTTGCGTAGGCTTTGCTGGTGTAGTCCGTCTCTATATTGATGGAGTTTGCAGCAAAATCATATTCCCAGTACTGGACGTTTCCGTCACCGCCGGCATTTTTGCTCTTTTCAACGTAGGCATTGTGAATGGCATCATTGGAGGCAGTCTTCAGAGAAGAACCGAATCTGCCGCTGGCGTCTGCCTTAATGCCTGTCACGCCGACTGTACCAAGGGTGCCGTTAAAATAGGATTCCGCAGTCTCTGCCTTTGCCCTGGAAGTACCGATGGATTTTACGACGTAGTTGGAGTACTTGTTGCCCGCGTAGATCCCGTTCACCACAGCTTCGGACGTGGAAGCGTTTGAGGCTTTCCCAATGTTTACTTTTGCGCTGCCAAGACTCAGATCAACTTTTCCCGATCCGCCCGATCCGCCTACGATCACTGTAGTGGTATGCGCGTTTTCATCTGCTGTTTTCGCGTCCCCTGAGAGACTGCTGTCGTCTTCATTCAGAGAAGAAATAACGGTCACATCATCGCCGACGTTCATGGAGATCACGCCGTCTCCTGCGTCTATACGAGCCTTCTGCCATGTATTGTCGTCGGCTGTGGCTGCGTTTACGTTCACATCCACTCCGCTTATGGAAACATTGGGTGTGTTAATCCTGCTTTGGACTTTTGTCTTACCGGTATGCTTAACTGTAACAGCATGAGCGTTGAAACTGGTGCATCCGAGGATGGCTGTATCAGCGTTGACGGTACTTTTGGCAGCGGCCAGATTGACGTTTATTCCTGCAAAATCAGCATTTACGCCTGCTTTTGAGGGAGTCAGATTGACGGTGGCTGTCACATCATGCGTGCCGAGAAGTTTCACAGGATCAGCTCCTGAAGAGAACTGGCTCATAACCTCTCCGCAGTCCAGATGTGTCGTGATGACATCCTGCGCATATGCACAGCCGGCCAGTCCTCTGGCGCTGAAACCGGACACTTCGGCGTTTCCGACGTCCGCTGTTACGGAATCACGGACATTGTTGATCATGTCCAGACCGTAGTAGATCGATGCCGTTTCAGGCAAAGTGGCTCTGACTTCAGATTCTGTTCTGCCGTAAGAGACTGCGACATCTGCTCCCACCGCATAGGTGGAACCGGTACAGGTGAACAGGTCGGAACTCGTGGTGGCTGTAAGATCGGACCGCATGGTCGTAAGCAGTTTTCCGACGTAGATATCCGGAAGTTCCATGATCGAGCGCTGCTTTGCCTGGTTCATGCTTACAGCGGTCGAGATCCCTGCCGTCATTCCGCCGATATCCTCGCTGGTGATCGAGGAAACGGCGTCGACTCTTGAGCCGGAAAGGATATTGAACGGTCCTCTTGAGAGCTTAAGCCCCATGGTACCGGCCACTTTGGCTATATCCTCGCTGTCAACATAGGCAACCGCCGCGTTCATATTGCCGGTGACTCCGCCCACAGCGCCGGAGATGGTTTTGGCGATCGCAGTCTTATATGAAAGAGGCCCGTTATAGCTTCCGGCCTGTACAGTCACGCCTTCACCAATGGTCATAGCCTGGTTAACGTACAGGCTGGCTGTATTCTTTCCGGTCAGAGAAGCATAGGCGGTGGACAGACCGACCGCAACGGCGCCGAACGCCCCTGCCGCCAGCATTGCTTCCGCGGACGCGTTCACATCAGAATCGATCTTCAGCGAATGCGCCGACATCTCGGTATCCGTAATTTCGGTACGGACGTCTGCGTTATTGAAGGCAAGCAGCACATTTCCGGCCGCTGCGATGCCGCCGCCGGCTTCGGATACGATCTTAGGCGTACCCTTGGAGCTGACATGGGAGATCACCGAAACATCGGTTGAACCGGCTTTGATATGAGCGGCATGGCCGTCGATACGCTGCCCGATCGCAGCGGTCACGTCCTGTCCGTCGATCGTGATGGCGGCGGCAAGCCCTGCTCCGCCTATGCCGTCTTTAATACCGAGCAGCCAGGAATTCGTGAAGGAATTGGCGAGCGCCTGCACCATCAGATTTCCGGTTACGTTATTTTTTAAGGTCACATCTGTTTCGATGATCGATGTCTGTTTGATCCTGTTTATAGCTGCGGCCGCGCCTGCGTTGACGGCAGCGATGCCCGCGCCGGCCATCGCTGTGGCTGCATTGACGCTGAAACCGGAGGAGGAGACGACGCTGAAGCTTGCAGAATCCGCCTGATCGGATGCAGTGATCGTCGTGCCCTGTACGATACCTGAGTACAGTTCACCGTTCGACTGTGCTACGGCGACAGATCCGGCTACTGCAGCGATACCTCCGCTTACCGCCACCGACGATGCCAGCACATTTCCGTAATCCGAACCTCCGAAAACATCCAGCTTTTTGACTCCTGTGACCGTTCCGCCAACTTTTGCCTCGGTGACGTTGTCGGTCAGGACGGTGGCGGAAGCTCCCGCAACGCCGGCGTATAATCCACCTGCAGGCGTAAGAGCTACCGCTCTGAGGGAACGATTGCCGGGATTCAGGGAACTGCCAAGGGACATGGCCAGAGAATCCGCGCGGGTTTTTTCATCCTCATTTGCGTTCTGGTCCACGCTGGTGGATCTCGAGACCGCGTTGACCTTGAGATCTCCATCATGAAGATTGATGGTTCCTTCGGCCGCTGCGAGCACATTGCTGTGCAGGGTCGCAGCTGCAGCTGAGACGCCTACGCCGGTGGTCCCGAAACCGATGGCCGCGGTTCCGCCATAGAGATCCGCGCGCGTATCCTGGGTCGCGAGAACAGAAGCAGTATCCGCGTCTGCCACGGACTTTGAACCGATCCTTGCGGTCACCGCGTCGGAAGAGAGATCATCCTTCCCGTAAGAGTAGGTCCCGTAATTTTCGGCATTCTTTACATCACTGGTTGCGGAAGCTTCCTGTTTCTCTCCGCGTTTGTAAACAGCATTCTCATCATCATAGTTTTTGTTGCCAAAGTCAGAGCTTCTGAGAGTGCTCACAGCGTCAAAGGTCCGTACGGTGTTTTCTTTTCCGTTTGGATCTTTTCCTTTCACATCTTTACCGACAGCCTCGTTCAGGAATCCTTTGCCGGAACCGGAGAGCGCCTTGCTCAGATCTTTAAGGGAGGAAACATCAGCACCCTGGCTCTTCGCCGTCTGTAAGAAGGTATCCGCGTTGAACGTAGCCGTGCACTGATCTTCCTGTTTGCCGGAATCTGTTTTCCTCTCGCTTTCCGGTTTGGTGTTTCCTTTCGTCAGCATGTCGGCAGCATCCTGCGTCATGTTTGTTCCGGCAGCAAGTACCAGGACAGTTGCGCCGACGCCTACCATTCCGCTTCCGGCGACGGTTCCGACAGCGCTTACGATATCCCTGTCAGAATCGGCTTTGACGGACAGATCGTGTGCGCCGGATGCATTGCCGTCCAGAGCGGCCGTGACCGAATCACGCAGCACAGTGACAGCCGCATTGATAGCAACGCCCGCTGTCCCGGATACGCCGACAGCTGTGCCGGCGCTGATCAGACGGTAATCTCCTCTCGCGGCTATATCCAGATCAGAGCCGTTCAGAGACACGGAAGTCCCTTCTTCTGCGATTGCAGCGGTTTCTTCAAAGCTTACCACGACTCCTACGCCTCCGGATATACCGGCGGTCCCGCTTGCAGCGCCGCCGACAACCACCTGATACAGATCTTTTTCAGAGGCGGCGTGGACAGATGCTTTTCTGCCTGCGCTGTCGAGAACGACGGATGCTCCGTCTTCGATCAGAGCATTGGTCTTTGCATTCGAATAGGTGACGACGCCGACAGGCGTTACCGATGCGGAACCGGACAAAGCCACGGTCGTCGCGATATCGATCATGTCTGTGTTCTGGGAAGCGTCCAGGCCGTAATTTCCATGGACGGCTTCTGCTTTATGGTTCTGTCTGGCATTTACTTTGCTTTCCAGAACCTGGATGGCTGCGCCGAGCTCAACAGCTGCGCTGCCTCCGATCCCCACGCTGACAGCGACCAGCACGTCCTCTTCGTCGTGGGATGCTTTTACGTCGATGTCGCTGCCGGCCTTCATCTCACCGGCAAGAGCTTCCACGGTGTTCCCTGCGACCTGTGTCACGACACTGGCGCCTACGGCTGCAGTGCCGGCCCCGTTCAGGCCGCCCGCGGCGATCGCCTGCATGGTGTCGTTCAGGGCTTTCACCTGAATACTGCCTTTTTCAGATTTTGCGTCTGCCGCGGTAAGAACAGCATCCGTGGTCCTGGCGCGAAGGACATTCCGGCTGACAGCTGTAACCGCTGTTCCGGTCACGCCCGCTGTACTGCCGCCCGCTCCGCCTGCGCCGAACAGAAACTGCGTTTCCGAACCTCTGGCGCCGGCGTAGATGCCGGACACCTGGCTGGAATTGCCGGAGCCTTCAGAGACTGCAATTGCTGCGCCACCTGCGGAAGCGTTGACAACACTGTGTCCAAGATCGGTTTCCGCTGTATTTTCCTGCACCATCGTGACTGCGGTAATACCGGCGCCGGCCATTCCGAGGGAGACGGCGATCGTTCCGCCTGCAATGACCAGGAGGTTGCTGTAGGCTGCATCAAAGACGGCGTTGTTTCCCGCGTCAACGCGGATTCCTTTTGCAACCGTGTTTTTGATCGTGTTCCTTGAAACAGATACCGGAATATTGCCTGAAAGGGATATACCCTGCAATGCGCCGGAGAAGGCTGTGGAAACGATCACGGTGGTGTCATATCCGGCCGCCTTGCTGATCACGTTTCCGCCGGCTTTTATCTTAAACTGTTCAGGATCGTCATTCCCTGCGATGTTAACCTGAGACTCTCTGCCGAATACGTTCACATTGAAGGAAGCACCGATCGCCAGAGATCCGCTGGCAGAAGCGGCCACGCCCACATTGACGAGAGTCGCGTCAGAATCCGCCATCAGCCGGACGTCTTCTTTGTTGGAGGTGATGTTTCCTTTGCTTCCGGTCAGGTTCACATTGGCTTTCGATAAGGATATAAGAGCAGACACAACGCCTGCCGCGCCCGCGCTGCTGGTTCCCTGCAGCACCACGGAAGCAGATGCGATCCCCGAGATCAGCTCCTCTGTCGTTTTTGAGGTCAGGGAGACGGTCTTTTCCGCTGTCAGAGAAACGTTGTCACGAACATTCACAGCGGCTTCCGCCTGGTCCACGATGACATCGATCGTCCCGCCTGCGGCTGCCTTTCCTGTTGTGACGCCCGGGGTTACCGCAAAGCTCCAGAGGTCGATCCCCAGAAGCGATCCGACAGCGATCCCGCCCGTTGTGGATGTAAGAGCGGCGCTCTCATCGATCGTGGTGGAAGCCTTGTGGTTGGAAACGATGGTGTTTACGGATCCGCCGATCGCCGTGCTGGTCTCGCCTGCAAAACCAACACCAACGCTGGCAGCGGTATTGTAGACCTCTATGCTGCCCTCGCCGGATGACTGCACCGAGATATCGCCTTCGGCCGTGATGCCGGAACTTTTGCCGACACGTGTTTCTATCGTGTCGTTGTCGTTAGCGATGGCAGCAGCCGTGCCGGTGCTGTCTGTCGCGTCCGATACAGAAACGGCGCCTGCAAACAGACGTGTGTTGGTGTCTCCTTTTGCGTTCATCGAAAGCGTTCCGGCAGCCGATTTTCCGGCCTTCAGATCGATCTTATTGTAATTTCCCATCAAAGCCGTGATCTTGTTTTTGGAGCTTGTGACAGCCGCGCTTCCCGCGCCGGAAAGATAAGACTGGGAAGCTCCCTTCATGACGGAGCCTGCGATCGCTTCCGCGTAGGAGTTTACGGAGGAAGCAAAGTTCAGCGCGTCAAAGATCCTGACGATGTCCTTGCTCCTGACATTGATGGAGATCGTATAATTGGGATCTCCTGCCCCGCGGTGCACATCGATGATGCCGGTCTCGGCGCTCTGCCTCTGGGAATCGTTAAGCTTGCTGGAATCGGTAACCACATTCTTCATGGAAAGAGCGCAGTCGTAATCTTCGTGAGTCACGGCCGTCTTTTCCGCCGAAAGGATCAGGTCTCCTGCCGTCACCTGGGTATAATCTCCGATACTTGCATTGACCGTATTGCTGCTTATGACCGTAGCGGCTGCAAGACCCAGGCCCACGCTGGAGCCCCTGGAAATGCTTAAGCCGCCTGCACGGACAGCCTGTTTGGATTTGTCGGAGGATGCGATCTTAACGATATCGCCGGAGATCTGCCGCAGGCTGGAGGAGTTTTTCCCGCTTCCCACATGGACATCCGCGGCCGCCTCTGACAGAGACATGGAAACGGCTCCGCCCAATGAAACATAGGAGCTGCTTCCGGATACGCTTCCGGCAAGAGCCTGGGAAACAAGCCATCCTTTGAAGCTGCCGTCCATATTCTGAGTAAGACCGGCGGTCAGGGAGACGTTTCCGCCCTCCACTTCTGTTTCGGACGATTCATCCGCTCCGACTGCGGCCACACTGTCCGCGTTCTCGGCCGCCGTGTCGGACGATTCTTCCGGTTTCTCTTTATAACCGGCGATCACGTCGCCGTTCACTTCTGTTACCGACTGGTTCCGGTTCACCGTAACGGCTGCGGCGCCTGCGATAGAGTTGGCTCCGGCAGCGAAGGACATGGCGGCTCCGGTGCCCAGGGTATTGAAGTTTGCCTGGTTTGCGGAGGATACGGAAATATCTTTTCCGGCTTTCAGATCTCCGCCGATATAGGTCTTCGCATTCCTGCGCGCGATCGACATTCCGACGGCGGCTGCTGCCTGGAACTTCGTGGGAGTACCCAGGTCACGGTTTGCGTTGACGGTCGTACCGGTGGCGTCCTTGATCTCTTTGGAAGCAGCATCTCCTGCTGTTTTGGCTGCGGAAGGATCAGCCGTCGTGACATTCTGGCTTCTGAGCGCGTTGGCGCCGGTATTCAGATCATTATTGGCTGTGCTTCCGTCTGTATTTCTGGAGCTGTCAAGCTTTTTGTTGACTCTTGACGCAGTGTCGTTCATGGAATTTTTGACGCTGGTTCCAATCTCGTCAAAGATGGAACCGTCCATCACCTTCTGGGCTGTCTCCTGCGTGATCTCCTCCGCACGGGCAAACTTGTCCAGGATCCGCTGGATGTCCGCTCCCATGGATGTCGCCATGGCGTTCGTCCTGTCTTCGCTGTGGCTCAGCGCTCCGACTGACACAGATCCCGCAGATGCTGCGCCGTGGGACAGAGTGGCTTCTACATCCGCCGTGGAAAGATTCAGCGCAACGCTCCCGCCGATGGCAGCCGTACTGCCGGTGGAAAATCCGCTGGACTGCAGCCAGGTGTCGGATGTATCTACGGCCTGTACGCTGACACCTGTCGTTTCTGCATCGGTAGTCCTGACTTCTTTGGCTTCCACGGAAGCTTTTACGTGATCGTCCGTCAGATTCAGAGCGGCAGCCGCATCAAGTCCGATATCCGGGACTTTTGTGGCCCCTTTCTTGCCGCTTGTCAGGGAATCCGTGCCGGCCGTGGCGGTGATATAGTCAAGATGTTCGCTGGCCGCGTTCACGTTCAGGCTTCCCGCGGAAACATTTCTTTCTCCGATGGAGGCTTCCACATTGTGCTCGCCGTAGATCATGGCGAAGGAACCGCCAAGGCCTACTGATTTGGCTTTCTTGTTTTTTGCTGCCGTATCATTTACGACTGCCTGGCCTTCTTCATAGACCGCCTCGATGGAGGAGATCCCGCCGGAAGGCACAAGGATGGAGTAGACCGTCTCGTTTTCGTTTGCGGAGACCATGCTGATGATCTCGGACGTATGTTCTCCGGACGCATCCTTGTAGGTATAGGAGAGCTTTCTGAGTCTCTGGCCTTCCACATTCTTCACCGTGATCAGAAGCTCGTCTCCTTCGATGGCTTTGACTCCGCCGCCGGAAGTATTCTTATCCTGGTTATACACATCCAGGGTCACTGCGTCGGAAGGAAGCGTCTTTCCGACAGCCGGGGAGGCCTTGGGTGCCGGTATATCTTTATAATCCTTTTCGAAGAGCGCATCGATCACCAGATCACCCTGCACGCCTCCGTTGATATCCGAAAGAGAAATGTAGGAACCTGCACCGTCCGAATGAACTGTCAGATAGCCGACCTTCTCTCCGCTCTCCGTCTGCATGGAATAAGAAACGGCATCGCTCCCCTTCATCTTGTATCCGGTGTCAGGGGTCATGTTGATACGGTCGTTGTTCCCGTCCACAAAGGAAGCCTTGCCGCCCGTATGTGCCACAACGGTCACTTTGTCTTTCTGGATCGTGGTTTCGCCAGCGCTCCCGCTCCCGGCGTCAGAACCTTCCTTTCCTGCCGCATCTGCGTTTGCGTCCGCATTCCCGAACTCATCCATGGCTGCGGAGGAGGTGGTTCTTACGCTGCGGGACTCTTTCGCCGCAACCGTTACATCTCCCGTTGCCGTAAGAGCCTCCTGATAGCCATCGATCGCTGCAATGGTATCGACATTCAGTACTGTCACGGCGACAGCACCAGCAATGCCTGCGTTGGAAGCACCTGCGCCGGAAACGGCCTGCGTATCGATCTTATGCCGCTTGGTGGTATCTTCTACGGTCAGATCCACGTC
This sequence comes from uncultured Blautia sp., assembly GCA_946622645.1. Lineage (GTDB taxonomy): Bacteria > Bacillota > Clostridia > Lachnospirales > Lachnospiraceae > Blautia_A. Next base: position 238 of record CAMOQF010000054.1, on the reverse strand, counting down.
CGCTGCGTCCACAAAAGCGGAGATGGCTGCATTTGACAGGGCTACGTCCGCGCTTTTCAGGACACTCGTGAAGATGTCGACGAACTCCTGTTTGAAATCCGTGGTTTCCAGGACATGGATCAGTTCTTCATAGTCGAAGATGCTGGTGCGGAAAGATTCCGAAACATAGTTTACCAGCTTGAGCGCAGAAGTCTCTGCGGAAGAAGTAAGAGCCGAACAGATCATGTTGAGGTGTTCT
>CAMOQF010000053.1 GCA_946622645.1 uncultured Blautia sp. | reverse complement strand
CAAACCGCTCGCAGCGATTCGACCTTCAGCACATACCACTCGCATCGTCTCAGTCTGCAAAAGCACCGAACTCCCGTTCTCAGCCCTTGACCGCGCCGCCGGTAACGCCTTCCACATAATACTTCTGCAGGAACATGAACAAAAGCGTGACTGGTACGGCGATCAGGATACCGCCTGCGCAGAACCTGGTAAAGTACCCCTGATAGTCATTGGTCCACACCCAGCGTGTCATGGCCACGGCCACGTTAAAGCTCTTGTCTTCACCGAAGGCCACATAAGAAGCAAACACATAATCACACCAGGGCGCCATAAAGGCCACCAGAGCGGTGTAGATGATGATCGGCTTGGCCAGCGGAATGGTCATGATAAAGAAGATCTTGGCTCTGGACGCGCCGTCGATCCGGGCGGCCTCGTCCAAAGCGACCGGCAAGGTATCAAAGTAGCCTTTACAGACATAATAGCCCATGCCGGAACTGGCTACCGAGACCAGGATCAGGCCGGGGACAGCCCCGCTCTGGGTCAGGCCCATGTTGCTCAGCAGGAAATACAGGCAGATCATGGTCAGGAACCCGGGGAACATGCCCAGGATCAGCCAGAAGCGCATCAGGAAGGTCCTGCCGCGGAAACGCATCCTTGAAAGCGCGTAAGACACGCAGAGGATGATGATCGTCTGCAGGATCGCCACGCTGATGGCGATGATCAGCGTATTTTTATACCAGACAAGGAAGTTTGTCTCGCCGGAAAACAGGAACTTGTAATTGTCGAGCGAGAAAGTCTTGGGGATGATATAGTCCACCATGCCGCCGTACTCTACCTTCGGGTCATAGGAACGGAAGCTCTGCATCAACAGCCCGAAGAAGGGGAACAGCCAGATGATGCTGATCAGGATCAGGACAATGTAGGTGATGGCGTTTCCGATCCTCTGTTTTTTCTTCATGGAAGCCGTATTCTTTTCCATTATTGGAACCCCCCTTCATCCTTGACTGACGGAAGCATGTTGTAAACCACCAGGGAGATCACGGCCGTCACCACAAAGACCATGATACCGATGACCGCGGCCATCTTATAGTTGCTGTCGTTGACTGTCATCTTATACAGCCAGGTGACCAGCAGGTCTGTCCGTCCGGCATTGTTGGACAACGCCATGGACTGCGGTTTGCCCTGCGTCAACAGATAGATGACGTTGAAGTTGTTGAGGTTGCCTGTAAACTGTGTAAGCAGGAACGGACCCGTGACAAACAGCATATACGGAAGCGTGATGCTCCTGAACATCTGGAATGGAGAAGCGCCGTCGATCCTTGCGCTCTCGTAGAGCTCTTCCGGGATATTCATCAGAAGACCTGTCGCGATCAGCATCATGTACGGAATTCCGATCCAGATATTGACCACGATGATGGTGATCTGCGCCAGGGTCGGATTGGTCCAGAATGGAATGGGACTCTTGATCCACCCCCACTTCATCAGATACCCGTTGATCAGGCCGTCATTTGCAAACATTTTCATGACGTACAGAAGAGATACAAACTGGGGCACCGCGATGGTGACGACCAGAATGGTCCTCCACAGCTTTTTAAACTTGATCCCTTTCTTGTTGATCATGATGGCCACCGCCATACCCAGGAAATAATCCAGGAAGGTGGCGAAGAAGGCCCAGGCCAGCGTCCAGAGCAGGACCTGCAGGAAGGTGGATGAAAACTCGCTTCCTCCGCCGAGGCCGAACAGCTCCTTGAAATTGTCCAGTCCCACCCAGGTAAACAGCTTGCCCGGAGGCGTATGCGTCTTGTCGTAATTGGTAAACGCGACGCAGATCATGAACAGGATCGGCAGCACCGTAAAGACAAAGATGCCGATCACGGGAATGGTCAACAGTGTTTTGTCAAAGTTGGAATCCAGCAGGGATCCCAGAACGTGTTTATTGGAGGGAAGCGTTTTGCCTGCTGCAAGCAGCGCCTCTTCCTTCTGGTTTTCCTTGATGTTCATATACCAGATGACCACCATCATAAGAATAAAGATGATCGTCAGCAGGCTGAACAGCAGGATCATAAAGCTGTTGTCGCCGTAGGTCGTCACACGGCGGACTTTGGTGGTCTCAACAGTGCCCAGCGTATTCAGCTTGCTGATATACTGCCCGCCGAAGAACACCATAAAGACAATGAACAGGATCTCGCATGCCAAATAGGCAAGGCCTGTCACGGTCTGTCCCCGAAGCAAGGGGCCCAGGCCGAAGATCACATAGGACAGCTTTGTCTTCCAGTCCCCTTTTAGGAATGTGGAGCCGATCGTTGAAAAAACGGATCCGATCGATTTCAGTGCTTTCATGTTGTTTGCCCCTTCCCCGTATATCCAAAAAGGGCCGACAGAGAAAACCCTGTCGGCCCGTCAATGCTTTCTCTATTTCCGGCAGGCCGCCGGAGGACACAGATGGAAAGCTGTGATGCTTATAGAACGATTATCCTACATAAGACTCACAGGTATCCTGGAATTTCTGGAGGACAGCCATCAGGTCGTCATCAGAGGAATCAGGTGTGATCTCTTTGCTGCGGATGGAATCGCCGAGGGAGGTAGCCAGAGACCAGTAATCTCCAGGATACTGACCCTGCGGGATGGTGAATGCAAGCTGCTCTCTCAGAGCGGCAAGAGCCTCGTCTGCCTGAACGACCTCGCTGTCCTGTGCTTCCAGGTTGGAGGGGCCCCAGCCGACTGCTTCAAAACGGGCAAGCTGCACTTCGCCGCTGGAAAGGAACGCTGCCAGAGCGTCGCAGGCTTCCAGTTTTGCTTCGTCTTCCTGCGGTTTTACGCCGAGAAGCTTGTAGCCGCCGAAGCCGCTCATCTGATATACGTTGCCGTCAGCGCCTTCGAAGGTGGGCAGTTTGGCACAGGCATAGTTGTCGCCGAACAGATCCTTGGCTGCGCCTGCATCCCAGGTGCCGTCCACGATCGCTGCGCAGTTGGTGGCTTCACCGACGGAGGAACCGTTCTGGAAAGCGGGAGAAGCGTTCAGCGTGATCATGGCTTTCAGAGCCAGAAGGCCTTCCGGAGAAGCATATCCTGCATTGCAGGCCGTGAAGGCGCCGGTATCATCGGTATCATAGGTCAGCTCTGCGCCGGTACCGAAGAAGAAAGCGGTCTGATACCAGCCGGAGTTGATTTCCATGTAGAAGCTCTTTCCTGCCGCTTCGCAGTCAGCCAGGATGCCTTCCAGAGTGGAGGGATCGCTGATGACGCTCTTGTCATAATACAGGAAATAGCCGTTGTCGGAAGTGATGGGATATGCATAAAGGATGTCGCCGACGGTCGCTGCGCCTACGGCACCGGCGTCGTTGTCGCTCTCGACCGCTTCTATATTGTCGGGAGCCACTTCTTCAAGAGCGCCTGCCGCTACCAGACGTGCGATCTGGTCCTGAGCGAAGCAATAGATATCTGCACCGGCTTCTACGTCGGTGATCATGTTGCCGGCTGCGTCGCCTTCGCCGACAGCTTCCACTACATAGTCATAATCCGCGAAATCCGGATTGGCTTCTTTGAATGCATCGATCTGCTGGCTGGTGAAATCAGTAACGTTGTCCGCAACCCAGACCTTGATCTGATCTGCAAACGCGTTTACCGAAAGCAGCATGGAAGCGGCTGCTCCGACTGCCAACAAAGAAACGAGTCTTTTTTTCATAATATATTCCTCCTTTGTTGATAATGTATACAGATTGTCTATTAAGACAGTGATATTCTACCACTTATCACAAGAACATGTCAATCACAATATACAAAACCCACAATGCAGGTGAGCTACAAAAACCGTCCATGCTCTGAGCGCAGTCCCGTACCGTCCGTGCCGCTCAGACACAAAGGCGGGCGGGTCACCGGGAAAACTCCCCGTGACCCGCCCGCTCCGGTTTCTCTGTTTACGCCGGTTTACGTCCGTGGCACTGTTTGTATTTCTTTCCGCTGCCGCAGGGGCAGGGATCGTTCGGATAGACCTTGGCTTCTTTTCTCTGCTGCGGCTTTTTGGGCCCGGCGCTGTCGTCCTTGTTGGTGCCGGTCACCTTGGCCACCTGCTCACGCTCGATCTTCTGCTCCACATGGACGTGGTACAGCATACGTACCGTATCCTCCTGGATCGTGCTGATCATGCTGTCGAACATGTCAAAGGCCTGCATCTTGTATTCCACGACCGGGTCGCGCTGCCCGTAAGCGGCGAGGCCGATGCCCTGGCGGAGGATCTCCATATCGTCAATGTGATCCATCCATTTGCTGTCGATGCTCTTCAGAAGCACGACACGCTCGATCTCACGCAGCTGCTCCGGATTTTCAAACTCGGCTTCCTTGGCCTCGTAAAGGCGGAGGGCTTCGTCCTTTATCTTCTGTTTGATGTCTTTCTTATGGACGCCGGAAACATCCTGCTCGGTGAGCGGCTTGATAGGAACGATGGGGCAGAGCACGGAATTGAACTCCGCGAGATCCCAGTTGGCCGGATCCACATCGTCCGAGAAGACCATGTCTACCGTGCCGTCCACGGTATCCGTGATCATCTTGGTGATCGCGTCCTTCATGTTCTCACCGTCCAGCACCTGGCGGCGTTCTTTGTAGATGATCTCACGCTGTTCGTTGTTGACCTGGTCATAATCGAGCAGGTTTTTACGGATACCGAAGTTGTTGAACTCGATCTTTTCCTGCGCTTTCTGGATGGCGTTGGTCAGCATCTTGTGCTCGATCTGCTCGTTCTCCTGTACGCCGAGGGAGGTAAAGACCTTCATCAGACGTTCGGAACCGAACAGGCGCATCAGGTCGTCCTCCAGGGAGATGTAGAATCTGGATTCGCCAGGGTCGCCCTGACGTCCGGAACGGCCTCGCAGCTGGTTGTCGATACGGCGGGATTCATGACGCTCGGTACCGATGATCTTCAAGCCGCCGGCCTGTCTCGCGACGTCGTCCAGCTTGATATCCGTACCACGGCCGGCCATGTTGGTGGCGATGGTCACGGCGTCCGCCTGGCCTGCCTGGGCTACGATCTCGGCCTCGAGCTCATGGAACTTGGCGTTCAGCACGTTGTGCTGGATGCCTTCCCTTTTCAGCATGCGGGACAGAAGCTCCGAGGTCTCGATGGTGATCGTGCCTACCAGTACCGGCTGATGCTTCTCGTGGGCTTCCTTGACCGCGTTGACAACGGCGTTGAATTTTTCTTTCTTGGTCATGTACACGGCGTCGTCCAGGTCTTTACGCTGAACCGGAACGTTGGTGGGGATCTCCACAACGTCCATGCCATAGATGTCACGGAACTCTCTTTCTTCGGTGAGAGCCGTACCGGTCATGCCGCCCTTCTTCTTATATTTGTTGAAGAAGTTCTGGAAGGTGATGGTGGCGAGAGTTTTGCTCTCACGCTTGACTTTTACATGCTCCTTTGCTTCGATCGCCTGGTGCAGGCCGTCCGAATAGCGGCGGCCCGGCATGATACGGCCGGTAAACTCATCCACGATCAGGATCTCGTCGTCCTTGACAACGTAGTCCTGATCCTTGTGCATCAGGTTGTGCGCGCGGAGAGCCAGGATGATGTTGTGCTGGATCTCCAGGTTTTCCGGATCGGCAAGGTTCTCGATGGAGAAGAATTTTTCGACTTTCTTAACGCCTTCCTCGGTCAGGTTGACGATCTTGTCCTTTTCATTGACGACAAAGTCGCCGGTCTCGATGACTTCCTCGCCCATGATGGCGGCCATCTTGGTCATCTCGTGGCTGGCTTCGCCTCTCTCCAGCTGCTGAGCCAGAATGTCGCAGACCTCGTACAGCTTGGTGGATTTTCCGCTCTGACCGGAAATGATGAGCGGCGTACGGGCTTCGTCGATCAGGACCGAGTCCACCTCGTCGATGATGCAGTAGTGCAGATCTCTCTGCACCAGCTGTTCTTTGTAAATGACCATGTTGTCACGAAGATAGTCGAAACCGTCCTCGTTGTTGGTCACATAGGTGATGTCGCAGGCATAGGCAGCCCGGCGTTCCTCCGGCTTCATGTCGTTCAGGACACAGCCGACGGTCAGCCCCAGAAACTCATGGACCGCGCCCATCCACTCGGCGTCACGCTTGGCCAGATAGTCGTTGACCGTGACAATGTGCACGCCCTTTCCCTCCAGCGCGTTCAGATAGGCGGGAAGGGTGGAAACCAGCGTCTTTCCTTCACCGGTCTTCATCTCGGCGATGCGGCCCTGATGCAGGATGATGCCGCCGATGATCTGTACGCGGTAGTGTTCCATCCCGAGGACGCGGACCGCTGCCTCCCGGACCACCGCAAAGGCTTCCGGCAGAAGATCGTCCAGGGTCTCCCCCTTGGAAAGCCGTTCTTTAAATTCAGTTGTTTTATCCCGAAGCTGCTGGTCGCTCAGCTGCTGCATCGCCGGCCGGAGACTCTCCGTCTTCTCTACCAGCGGCATGATGCGTTTTACCTCGCGCTCGCTGTGGGTTCCAAATACTTTGGAAAAAATATTCATGATCTACCTCCGCAATAAATACAAAATCTATAATATTTTACCACTTCAGCTCCGTTCCCGCAAGAAAAAAAGATGCTTTTCAGGCAAACCTTTTTTTCAAATTTCAAGTGGAAAAACTACGGAACTGTGATACAATACTGATAACTCTGAAGCGTCACTTTTTCAGGGGCATGGAGGAATAATCATTATGAATGCTCAGATCAGCAATGTCCGCTCTCAGCGCAGAAAACACCTGCGTTATCTGCTGCTCCTGTGCGCGGCCGGCCTGCTTATCAATTATCTGCTTGCACACCTTGCCAAAGGCTTTGATCTTCCGCTGTATCTGGATAACATCGGCAGCGGCCTCGCCGCCGCGTTAGGAGGGTATATCCCGGGTATCGTCGTCGGTTTTCTGACAAACCTGGTCAACGGCATCGGCGATTATAACACTACGTATTATGGTTCCCTGACCGTATTGATCGCCATCGCCTCCGCGTGGTTTGCCAGCAAGGGTTACTACAGTTTTCATAAACCGGGAAAGCTGTTGACAGTGATCATTGTTTTTGCACTGATCGGCGGCGGAATGGGCTCTGTACTGACCTGGGCCCTGTACGGCTTTGAGTTCGGCACCGGTCTTTCCGCGCCTCTTGCCATACGGATCCACTCCGCAGGCGTTCTGAGCGAATTCTGGTCTCAGTTCACGGCTGATATTCTGATCGATCTTGTCGATAAGTCCATCACGGTCCTGGTCATCACGGCGCTGCTGCAGGTCATGCCCTCGTCATTTAAGGACCTGTTTTTCTTCACCGGATGGCAGCAGACGCCCTCCTCACAGGAAAACCGCGCAGATTCGGAACAGAAGCGGGCGCGTTTCATGTCGCTGCGTTCAAAGATCGTGATCCTTGTGACAGCAGGAATGATCATTATCGCCGCCATCGTGACGGTGATCAGCTTCTTCCACTTCCGCACCTCCGCCGTAGAAGAACAGCAGGAGCTTGCATGGGGAGTCGCCAACGTCGCGTCCGACGCGATGGACGGAGACCGCATAGACGAGTACATACAGCTTGGGTTTGATGCCGAAGGGTACGCAAGGATCGACAAGCGTTTCAACGACCTCGCCAACAGTACGCCAAGCATAAAGTATGTATACGCCTACAGGATCCTGGAAGACGGCTGTCATGTCGTTTTCGACGCCGATACGCCCGACACGCCCGGTGGAGAACCGGGTGACGTCGTGGAGTTTGATGAAGATTTCAATGATAAGCTTCCGGCCCTTCTCGCCGGAAAGGAAGTCGAACCGGTCATCTCCAACGGGCAGTTCGGCTGGCTGCTGACGGTATATAAACCGGTATATGACAGCCAGGGCGTCTGCCAGTGCTACGTAGGCGTGGACATCAGCATGGACCATGTCATCCAGAACGGCTTTCAGTTTCTGGCCCGCGTGGTATCCCTGTTCTTCGGCTTCTTCCTGCTGCTGCTGACCACCGCCATCTGGTTTGCGGAGTATAACATCATCCGGCCGATCAACGCGTTGGACATCGCCACGGATGTCGCCGCCTACAGCAGCGAAGAAGAAAGAGCCATAACCGTGGAACGTATCCAGGAGCTGGACATCCACACCGGCGACGAGATCGAGAATCTGTACCATTCCGTGACCAGAACCACGGAGGATATGGTGGACACTGTCGAGAACATGGAGCATCAGGGCGAGGTGATCCGCAAGCTCCAGAACGGCCTGATCCTCGTGCTCGCCGACATGGTGGAAAGCCGGGACCAGAACACCGGCGATCATGTAAGGAAGACGGCAGCCTATACCGGCATCATCATGCGCGAGCTGAAAAAAGAAGGGATCTATACCGACCAGCTGACGGACACCTTTATGTATGATGTGGAAAATTCCGCTCCGCTGCATGACATCGGCAAGATCCAGGTCTCCGACACCATCCTCAATAAACCGGGGAAGCTTACCGATGAAGAATTTGAGATCATGAAGTCTCATACCACCGCCGGCGCGGAGGTGATCGCGCACGCGATGAACACCGTTTCCGAGGAGAACTCCGGTTATCTGAAGGAAGCGATGAACCTGGCCCATTATCACCACGAAAAATGGAACGGATCAGGTTATCCCTGCGGCCTGAAGGGAGAAGATATTCCGCTCTCCGCCCGTGTTATGGCTGTTGCGGACGTGTTCGACGCGCTTGTTTCCAAACGAAGCTACAAGGACGGCTTCCCCTTTGAAAAAGCCATGTCGATCATTCAGGAAGGCTCCGGCAGCCACTTTGATCCGAAGGTCGTGACCGCGTTTATGAACGCTTCCGATGAAGTGCGCGAGGTCATGAACAGCCATATGAGCATCCAGTAAACGATACGGTGCAAACGGATCCGGAAAATCAAAAACAGTATAAAACAGCGGATCCCCGGCGCCTGTGCAGACACACAGCTCCAGGGATCCGTTTTTTATCCGATATGATGATTACAGTGTCACAGCCCCTGTCCGGGTTTGCGATCTTCTATGAACAACGCGCGGTATTCCCCCGGAGCCATCCCTTTTTCGTGATGGAACACCCGGTTGAAGCTCGGAATGCTCTGAAAGCCGGAAAGCATGGCGACCTCCGTAAGCGTCATGCCTTTCTGCGCAAGAAGCTCCGTCGCCCGTTCCAGCCTGATCATATTCAGCCATTTGCTGTAATCCATTGAACCGGCACTCTCCTCTGTGCCGGACATCTGCCCCCTCTCTACAGATGGAGTGTCGTTATACCAAAGATGTCATAAAGGGATCAGATGCCGGACTATATTATATTAACATTGATATATCTGTCTGCACTTCTTATATTTCGACATTTCACCTATCAGATTTTGTCGCTGCAGACGGCAATAACGCAAAATCTGAGAAACAGATGCGCAATTCTTAAGAAGAATACTACCGTAAATAGAAGTATATTACAATAACGCGAGAGTAAAACTTCTGATTTATATTTAGTATGAAGAAACTATCATACTCATACCCGTCTATGAAAACGTGCTTGCAGGCAAGCCTTTTCACGGCTCTGGTATCATGTAAGTCCGAAAGTATTATAACAAGAGGTGTACAACAGGCATGATGAAAAACAAGACCAGAGATATGACGGTCGGTTCTCCCGTCCAGCATATCCTTTTGTTCGCTTTGCCGGCGTTGATCGGCAATGTTTTCCAGCAGATCTATAACCTTGCCGATTCGGTCATCGTGGGGAGGTTCGTCGGCGCCAATGCCCTGGCGGCCGTCGGGGCGACTTCCTCCATAACTTTTCTCTTTTTTGCCCTCTGCAACGGGATCGCAGGCGGCGGCGGGATCATCGTCTCCCAGTACTACGGGGCGCGGAATCATGAAAAAGTCCGGAACTGTATCGTCAACACAGGCTTTATCATGCTGATCGTCCCCCTGATCTTCGGAACCATCGGTTTTATCTTTTCTCCGACGATCCTGAAGCTCCTGGGAACGCCGGAAGCGATCCTCGCAGATTCGTCCGGTTACATCCGTTTCATGTGCATTGGACTTGTGTTCGTCTCCGCCTATAACTATGTCTCCTCCATGCTGAGAGCTCTCGGAGACTCCAGGACGCCGCTCTATTTCCTGATCATGTCCACGATCATCAATGTGTTCCTTGACATCCTCCTGGTATATGTCATCAAAATGGGCATACAGGGCGCGGCGCTCGCAACCGTCATCTCCCAGTTCATCGCCGCGATCACCTGCGCGGTTTACGCCCGCCGGGTGAATCCGTATTTCAAGCTGCAGAAAAGCGATTTTGTCATCTCCGGTCACATGTCCCGGAAGATCATCCGCCTCGGCATTCCCATGTCGCTCCAGTTCGGGCTGATCGCCATTTCGGGCATGGCTGTCCAGAGGATCGTCAATTCCTACGGAACGGTCGTTGTGGCCGCCTTTACGGCTACCAACCGTATTGAGCAGCTGATCCACCAACCCTACACGACCCTCGGAATGTCGCTCTCCACCTACAGCGGACAGAACTACGGAGCGCAGAAATACGACCGCGTCTACATGGGATACAAAAAAGGCCTGATGATCATGGCTGTTCTGACGGCCGTCATGATGCTTGTGATGCAGCTGTTCGGAAGGTCCATCGTGAGCCTGTTTGTCTCTGACCCGGATGTCATAAGCCTCGGTGCCGCGGGTCTTCGGATCACCAGTCTTTTCTATCTGGCGCTGGGTTTGATCTATGTCGTCCGGGGCGTGCTGACCGGCGTGGGCGACGCCTTTTTTGCCTTATTCAACGGGATCGTGGAAGTGATCGGCCGGTTCACCATCCCTCTTCTGATGACAAAGTACATGGGCTTTGGAGAGATGGGCATCTGGCTTTCCTCCGGCATCGTCTGGGTGATCAGCGGCGTCACCGCATGGATGCGGTATTATAAACACCTGCACAGCCGCATCAAACCTGCCGGTACTGTATAAACAAAGAAGAACCACCATTCACTGACTGTCCTGTCTGATGAATGGTGGTTCGTTCTTTTTTTATAGGGAAAGGAAAGAGTTATCTCAAAAGGTGTCCTCCTCTTGAGACAATATCATCATATCGTATAAATGTGTTCAATATTTGTCCTTTTTCTAATAAAATAATAAAAAATCCACCCAAAAGTTTATATTTTTTTTAGAAACATCCCAATTCAGTGTTATGATAAAACCATCAAGGATGATAACGGAGGGGCGGCCGGATGGAGCGGAACATACAATATCTGATTTCGGAAAAAGACGAGGGGCGGATACTCTCCCGTTTTCTCCGTCACACAGGTTATTCCCGACGGAATCTGTCGTGGCTTAAGGCGGATCCGTACGGCGTCCTTCTGAACGGATCGCCGGTCCATCTGAATGCCCGTCTGCATGCAGGAGACCTTGCAGCCGTCCATATCCGGGAAGACGAAGAATCCTCCATCGTGCCCGTACCCCTTCCGTTCGGTCTTGTCTATGAGGACGCGGATCTGCTTGTAGTGGACAAACCTGCCGGAATGCCCCTGCATCCATCCTTTCAGAACACGGACAATACGCTGGCCAACGCATTGACCTGGCATTATCAGTCTCAGGGAGAGGCTTTTGTTTTTCGCTGCAGCAACCGTCTGGACCGCGATACCTCCGGGCTCACGATCGTCTCCAAACATCGTGTGGCGGCCTGTATGCTTTCCGAAATGGGCGTCCGCAGGGAGATCACCCGGGAATATCTGGCAATAGTACGGGGAAAAGTGTCTCCCTCTTCCGGCACGATCGACGTCCCCATCGGCCGCTGTCCTGATTCGATCATCGCGCGCAGGGTCGATCCGCTGCACGGAGAACCGGCAGCAACTCACTATCATGTCGTAAAAGAAACAAACGGCCTCAGCCTGGTCTCGCTGACGCTGGAGACCGGCAGGACCCATCAGATCCGGGTCCACATGCAGCACATCGGACATCCGCTTCTTGGCGACCATCTCTACAACCCCGGGGACCGTTCGCTCATCACGCGCCAGGCCCTGCATGCCCACACGCTCTCCTTTGTGCATCCGATCACAAAAGAAGCCCTGACATTTACGTCAGAGCTTCCTGAAGATATGGCTAAGCTTCTTTGACTGTATGCCGGAGCCCCCCGTCAGGCGGGCTCCCAGTTTTTGCAGACGTCTACCCAGGAGACGTATCCCGAATATTTTTCCAGCTCCGGGATGGTCAGCTCGATCGCGCTGTTGCTGCTTCCGCAGGCAGGGAACACCGTCGTAAAACGCTTCAGCGATTCGTCGAGATAGACGGTCACGCCTTCGTTGATGCCGAAGGGACAAACGCCTCCCACCGCATGGCCGACCAGCGATACCGCTTCCTCCGGGGTCAGCATTTTTGCTTTTGTCCCGAACTGCGCCTTATACTTCGGATTGTCGATCTTGGCGTCGCCGGCCGCAACCACCAGAATGGCATGCCCGTCCACCAGAAACGACAACGACTTAGCGATCCGGCAGGGCTCACACCCCAGGGCCTGGGCAGCCAGGTCCACAGTCGCGCTGGATACGTCAAACTCCTGCACGCGATCCTCGATCCCGTATCCGGCAAAGAACTCTTTTACTTTTTCAACAGCCATGAAAGATCTCCTTTTTCATATTTCTGCATCAGACGCTTCTTTGTCTCAAGTCTACTGGACCTTCACGCTCTTCGCGTCACTCCATGGAGAATAATATTTTGTCCCGTCAGACGCCAGTTTGAATGTTCTTACGCTCACAAAATATTCTCTCCCGCTCTCCAGGTTCTTTCTTGTCTGCGACGTCTTTGCCGCACCGGTGACAGACGCCGTCTTCGCGCCTGAAAAGACAGAAGACGTGGAATACCGGATCTGATAGCCGTCCACTTCGGATTGCGGCGTCCATTTGACTGTAAATCCCGTCCCCTTGGGCTTCAGAGAAGTGATCGTCGTCTTCGGAGGAAGGATGGTCAGCTTGATCGACTTTGTCCCGCTCCATGTGGAATAGACTTTCTTACCGTTGATGATCTTGTAGGTCCTCGCCTTAAAATAGTAGGTCTTTCCACCGGCCAGGCCGCTTCTGTAGTGGTAATGCTTTGTGCTGGAAGCTGATTTTACGCCGGTCTCGAATTTGCTGTCCGTAGACCATTTGAACTGGTAGCCGTCCACCTGGGTCTTCAGGTTCCTGGCCTGTACACGGACCTTGCCCATGCTCATCTCTTTCAGACCCGTGATGGGCGCTTTGGTCGGCTCCGGAACCGGCGTCGGGGTCGGCGTCACATCGCTGTACGCCTGCGTTTTCACGACTGCACCGATCGAATCCATATTCTCCGTGTCGGTCCACTGGCCTTCGGTATACTTCTGCTCCTGTAAAAAGATCAGGATGGGAATGTCCTTCTCTTCCTTGATCCCGTTCGAGGAGATCTTCCATTCCTTGTGTTCGGAAGTGCTGTTTTCGATCTTCCAGTACTGCGGCACCCAGCGGGTATCTCCCTCTCCCGGCTTTTCGTTATCCATTCCGGCGCCTTTGACTGTAAATTCATGAGACACGCCGGGCTTAAACAAAAGCCTGTTTTCCAGACCCTGGACGGTACTTTTGTTGATGTCCGCGATGACCGGAATGTGTCTGTCGCAATGGAGCTCTGCGGTATACAGGGAGTCGTTGGAGGTTCCGACGTCGATCGCCGCCCAGGTTTCCTCATCGCCTCCATAATATACGTCGCTCAGAGAGCAGCCATGGAAAGCCAGATTTCCTATAGCTTTGATGCTTTCCGGCAGTCTGACCGTCCTGAGTCCGGTACAGCCGTCAAAAGCGGAAAGGCCGATCTCGGTCACGCCCTCCGGGATCTCGATCGAAGAAAGGCTTGTGCAGTCCACAAACATCCACATGTTGATCTGTGTGACCGCCGCCGGCCAGGCAAACGACTGCAGACTTCCGCACTTGGAAAAAGCGCTGTCTCCGATGGCCGTCAGGCCCTGGGGGAGCGTGATGCTTTCCAGAGACGTACATCCGTAAAAGCAGCCTGCGCCCAGCGAAACAACACTGTCCGGAAGGACAATCGTCTTTATTTTGGAGCAGTCCTGGAAAAGATACCTGCCGATCGCGGTCACGCCGTCCGCAAAAGCGACCGTCAGGATCTGATCACGGTATTCATACAGGGGAGAGCCCTGAAAGCTGGCCGAAGGAAGGGCTCCTGCGGCTGTAAATTCCAGATTTCCTTCCGTATCCAGACGCCAGCCGTCCCCCTCAGCCAGATATTCCTTCTCGTCTTCTTTGTCATCATCGCCGTCGGCGTCATCTGTATTCCCGTCGGTGTCGTCTTTATTCCCGTCGGTGTCGTCTTTATTCCCGTCGGTGTCATTTTTATTCCCGTCGATTTCGTCTTTATTTCCGTCGGTATCGTCTTTATTTCCGTCGGTGTCGTCTTTATTCCCGTCGGTGTCGTCTTTATTTCCGTCGGTGTCGTCTTTATTCCCGTCGGTGTCGTCTTTATTTCCGTCGGTATCGTCTTTATTCCCGTCGGTGTTGTCGTCATCGCCGACCGGGACGACCGTCTCTGACGATCCAGTGTCAGTCAGCTCCGGGAGCGCGCCGCTGCTGAGTTCTTCTTCCGCCTGAATATTTTCGCTGCCCGTCAGCTCCTCCCCAAACGGGACCGCGATCAAAGAGAATGCCAGAAACATGGTCAGCATTCCGGCAGCCGTCGTTTTTTTCATGATCCATCTCCTCCAATCTTTAATGGCCTGTTTTTTTATTATACCAACGCCCTCAATCTGCGTCAATCTTGGAAAAATCATGATCCTGCGGACTTTTTTCAGCCAGAAACCGGTAAATAGCCATGTTCTTCCCGTCAGTACAGACGGTAACGGCGCCGCTTTTCATGGTGTATTCGATCTGACATCCTGCTTCCTCGAGCCTTTCGATCGTCTCGGGAGCCGGATGGCCGTAAACGTTGCGGTAAGAGCAGGATATGACGGCGGTCTCCGCCCGGACAGCCTGCAGAAATTCTTTGGAGGAAGAATATCTGCTGCCGTGATGGGCTGTTTTCAGCAGCTCCACATCGGAAAGCAGCTGATCTTCCGCCAGTCTTTCTTCTGTCTCTTTCCCGATATCCCCTGTAAAGATCGCGTCAAACTCTCCGTAATGCAACTCGATCACCAGACTTGCTTCATTGATATCCTCTGCCACGGTGTTTTTATTGGGTGCAAGGATCTCAAACGTCGTATCTTTTACGGTAAAAGTATCTCCCCGGCCGGACGTGACTACTTTTGTGCCGGATCGTTCCGCAGTCCCGGCAAGCTCCTTCCAGCTGTCCGGCGGGTCGGCCCAGTCCGGGAGGACCAGATATCCTGCCCGGATAGTCGTAAGACCATCCCCGCTGTCTTCAAGGAGCTTCTGAAGACCGCTGATATGATCATGATCCGTATGGCTGACAAAGATCGCGTCGATATACGCTATCCCCTGATTTTTGAGATAGGGTTCAAGCTGGTATCTGCCCAGGTTTTTCTTGCTGCTGCTGCCGCCGTCGATCATCACGCAGGCGCCGGCAGGCGTCTGTATGACCACGCCGTCCCCCTGACCCACGTCCAGAAAACAGATCTGCAGCAGAGAGCGGCCGCGAAGCGAAAGGATCGTCACCGCTGCGGCCAGCAGGATCACCGGAAACAGGCGGGCCGCTGTTTTGATCCGTCTTCTTCTGCATTTCTCCATGATTTTCCGGAACCGGCGCTTATCCGCGTAAAAGACGACCGCCGTCAGGAGCAGATAGAAGACCGCGCACTGCCAGAGCGCAGGACGGCCCGGGATCCAGGTGCAGAAAGGCAGACTGCCGGCCAGACGGCTCAGGGCGTCATAAAGCCTCAGCAGCTGCTGCCCGGGAAACGCGCACGCCTTTCCTGTCATGATCAGTAAATTTCCCAAAGACGCTGCAGTTCCTCCCAGATACAGACCAAGACACCCGGTCACAGCTGCCAGAAAGGCGCTCACGAGCACGACCGCCGCAGTCGGCAGGATCAGAAGGTTCAGGAAGATCCCTACAAACGAAACTTCCCCGTAAAACCACAGTGAAACAGGCATCATAAAAAGCTGGACCCCCAGGGAGGAAAGCAGCAGCCTCCAAGGCGCGATCCTGGTTTTTTTGTGCCTGCCCCGGGGGGTGTTTCTGCTGAAGATCCGCTGCAGGGCAGGGGAAAGCAGGCTGACTCCCGTCAC
>CAMOQF010000052.1 GCA_946622645.1 uncultured Blautia sp. | reverse complement strand
TAGTGAATTACCTGCTCGTCCTGATATGATTTGTCAATAATCGAAAATGAAGTGAGAGAGCGGGCGGTGCCCGCAAGGAGCAAGCTTTGTGAGGGACTAGGAACGGTTCACGGCAATAGAGCGGGCGGTGCCCGCAAGGAGCAAGCAGGAAAATGAGAAGGGTTGGTGGCCCCATGGAGCTAGCGGTGAACGCTAACAGACGGTACCCGCATGGAGCTAGCGGTGAACGACAACAGGCGATGCCCGCAAGGAGCAAGCGGGAATACGAGAGCAGGCGATCATCAACATAGAAACAAAAAATAGATTGCAGAAAAGAGGAAACATGTTATCATAGGACTGATAATGCAAATCAGACTGAACGGAGGCATATCATGAAGCTGTACAAGAACGGAGTATACATCACTGACGGCCGGATCTGGGACGAGAACGAAGGCGTTTTCCCCATCAGCAAAGAAGAAGCGGCGAAAAACACCATCGCCTACGGCATCCTGCAGGATCACAACCGGTCCGGAAATATGGAAAAGCTGCAGATCAGATTCGACTGCCTGACTTCCCACGATATCACATTTGTCGGGATCATTCAGACAGCCCGCGCGTCAGGCCTTGAAAAGTTCCCGGTCCCCTACGTGCTGACCAACTGCCACAATTCTCTCTGCGCGGTGGGCGGAACCATCAATGAAGACGACCACATGTTCGGACTGACCTGCGCCAAAAAGTACGGCGGCGTGTATGTCCCGCCTCATCAGGCAGTCATCCACCAGTACGCAAGAGAGATGCTCTCCGGCGGAGGAAAAATGATCCTCGGCTCCGACAGCCATACCAGGTACGGAGCGCTGGGCACCATGGCTGTGGGCGAAGGCGGCCCGGAGCTCGTAAAGCAGCTGCTCTCCCAGACCTATGACATCAATATGCCGCAGGTGGTGGCGATCTATCTGAAAGGCGAAGTGCGCCCGGGAGTAGGTCCCCAGGACGTCGCTCTCGCCATCATCGGCGAAGTATTCGCAAACGGCTATGTGAAAAATAAAGTCATGGAATTTGTCGGCCCCGGCGTTCATTCTCTGAGCCCGGATTTCCGGATCGGCGTGGATGTGATGACCACCGAGACCACCTGCCTGTCCTCCATCTGGCAGACGGACGACAGGATCAGAGAGTATTACGCCATCCACGGCAGAGAAGAAGACTACAAAGAGCTCACTCCCGGCCGCATCGCTTACTATGACGGCTGTGTGGAGATCGACCTTTCCGACATCAAGCCGATGATCGCAATGCCCTTCCATCCCAGCAACACCTACACCATCGATGAACTGAAGGCAAATCTGGACGACATCCTGGCTGATGTGGAAAAGAAGGCCCAGGTCAGCCTGGACGGAAAGATCCCGTTCTCTCTGAAGAACAAAGTCGTCGACGGGAAGCTGTATGTGGACCAGGGCATCATCGCAGGCTGCGCCGGCGGCGGATTTGAAAACATCTGCGCAGCAGCGGATATCCTGCGCGGCAGGAGCATCGGATCGGACGCCTTTACGCTCTCGGTCTATCCGGCCAGCACGCCGATCTACATGGAGCTTGCAAAGAACGGCGTTCTTGCTGACATTCTGGCATGCGGCGGCGTAGTCAAGACCGCCTTCTGCGGGCCCTGCTTCGGCGCGGGCGATACGCCGGCCAACAACGCCTTCAGCATCCGCCACACCACCCGCAATTTCCCGAACCGCGAAGGCTCCAAGATCCAGAACGGCCAGATCTCTTCCGTGGCGCTCATGGACGCCCGCTCCATCGCCGCCACCGCGGCAAACAAGGGCTTCCTGACTTCCGCTGAAGAATATACAGGAGGCTATACCGGCCAGAAGTACTTCTTCGACAAGACTATTTATGAAAACCGCGTGTTCGACAGCAAAGGCATAGCGGATCCTTCCGTCGAGATCCAGTTCGGTCCGAACATCAAAGACTGGCCCGTGATGCCTGCCCTGGCGGAAAACCTGATCCTCAAGGTGGTTTCGGAGATCCATGATCCCGTGACCACGACCGATGAGCTGATCCCCTCCGGCGAGACATCTTCTTATCGTTCCAACCCGCTGGGACTGGCGGAATTTGCCCTGTCCCGCAAGGATCCTGCCTATGTAGGCAGAGCCAAGGAAGTGCAGAAGGCGCAGAAGGCGATCGAAGCAGGAGAAGATCCTGTATCCGCGCTTCCTGAGCTCTCTCCGGTGCTGAAAACAGTCGAAAAAGAATTCCCGGCTGCTGCAGGAAAGATCGGTGTGGGCAGCACGATCTTTGCCGTGAAGCCCGGAGACGGTTCCGCCAGAGAACAGGCGGCTTCCTGCCAGAAGGTCCTTGGCGGCTGGGCCAATATCGCCAATGAATATGCTACAAAGCGTTATCGCTCCAACCTGATCAACTGGGGCATGCTGCCCTTCGTGATCCCGGCAGGGGACCTGCCCTTTGCCAACGGAGACTATCTCTTCTTCCCGGATATCCGCGCTGCTGTCGAAAAGAAGCAGGAGAAGATCACAGGCTATACTGTCAGGGATCAGAAGCTGATCCCCTTTACGGTTACCCTCGGAGAACTGACCGACGACGAACGCGAGATCATCCTCAAAGGATGCCTTATCAATTATAATTCCGTGCATTGAGCACCGGAGCAGGAGAACGCCTCTCCGTTCCTTCCAAGGGAACCGAGGGGCGCTTTATAATGCAGGCGGCAGCTGCCAAGTCCCGTGTGGACTGATAATATCAGAACAGCTCACATCTTTGCAGGCCGAACGCCGGAGGAAAGGCGCCTGTGAATTTGTCAGAATATTCAGAGAAATACATATATTATAAACAATAGATAGAATATCTGCATTTAAACCAGAAAAATCATCTAAAAAATATTGATTTTTTCGAAAAATGTCTTGACAAATAGATCCTCAGATGATATGATGGGTTCATCAAAAAGAAAGAGGTGAGTCCCTTGGAAGGTGCACAACACACATCCTCAATATACAGTGACGGGAACCGCGTTTCCTGCAAGAAAGACCTGGTACATCCATTTAAATGAGAATCGTTCCATTACAAAAAAGGAACAACAGTACTTCAGGTGATGATAGCAGCGGTTCAGTATATTGAACAGACGTCACAAACCTGGTACAGAGATTTTAAAGATCGTGTAAAGAAACTTTCTTTAAAAGAGTATAACCACTGACGACAGGATCGTCCGGAAGAAGAGATCCGGAGATACAAAATGATCGCCAGGAAGATACTTTGAGATCCTCATCAGAAACATAAAATGAGAATCAAAGCTTTGCATCAGAGGAATATTAAAAAATATTCAGAGGAGAAACAATTAAAACTTTTTTCTAAGAAGGCTGCGGGATGGACGCATCGTATCCATCTGGAAGAAGAATAAAGCAGCAGATAAAGAATAAGCGTATTTTGATTCGGTAAGTTCAGGATTGTTTATCAGAAAAAAGCAGAACCGTTTCTTCATCGACATAGAGCGAATCAGAATCATACTACGGAAAGCATGATTCAAAAGCTATCAAACTTTCTAAGAATGATAAGAAATCTTTATCATACGAGCAGGAAATCAAAATAAAAAAAGCAGGATCCTCAGAATGGATCTGAAGAATAAAAAAACTAAATAAAGGCAATACCAAATTTAAAAAATAAAGGAAGAAAAAATTGAATAAAGAGCATTAAGACGACCGTCATTTCAGAAGTAACATGAAGTGGCGGTCGTCGTTTTTGTGTGGAAGGTCATTATTATAGTGTTATTTTGACCAAGGGGAAGGGTAAGAGGTGAAAATCTGACGGGGGTGAAGTGAACCCTCATAAATCGCTCCGGATTTTGTTATGTTATGATATGGTACAAGGGGCAGAAGGTCCTTCATTATACAGATCCTGAACAGAAAGACAGACAGGGAATGAACCGGTAGGGCAAAAATGAAACATGAAAATTTGCCATATCTTTGCCGGAGAACAATTATACGTGAAAGAAAATGAATTATCCGCACGATATCAGACAAATAGAAAAATGCATCTGATGAGCGATCATTATATAATATAACTATAAACAAAGGAGGTAGAAGTGATGGAATATCGCATTTTGACGGTGAACCCGGGTTCCACATCCACCAAGGTGGGCTGCTTTGAAGGAGAAAAAGAGCTCTTCACAGTGAATGTCGCCCACGAGGCAGAAAAGCTGAAAGAGTTTGAAACCATCAGCGCCCAGCTCCCCTATCGTAAGGAGACCATCCTGTCAGCCCTTAAGGAGGCCGACATCGATCTTTCGACCATCGATGCTTTTGTCGGACGGGGCGGCGGCCTTCTGGCAGTGGAAGGCGGCACTTACGCGGTCAACGATGTTCTTCTGGACCACGCCCGCCGCGGCGCAAACGGCGTACAGCATCCGGCTCAGCTCGGCAGCCAGATCGCGCACGAATTTGCCGCACAGTACAACAAGCCCTGCTTTGTAGTCAATCCCCCGGATACGGATGAGCTGACACTCTGCGCAAGGATCACCGGCATCAAAGGCGTCTTCCGCAACGTCCACCTCCACGCACTGAACTTAAAAGAGACCGCGATCCGGCACAGCAAAGCAAACGGCTGGAAATACGAGGACAAAAACTACATCGTCTGCCACATCGGCGGCGGCATTTCCATCTCAGCCCATCAGAAGGGCAAGATGATCGACGGAAACGACATCGTCGGCGGCGAAGGCCCCATGGCTCCCACCCGCTGCGGTTCCATCCCGGCGGCGGAGATGATCCGGTACTGTTTCGACCACAACGACAAAAAAGAAGTTCTTGCCCTCACCACCAAGACCGGCGGCTTTGTAAGTCACTTAGGCATCTCGGACGCCCTGGAGCTCAATAAGAGAGCAGCGGAAGGCGACGAAAAAGCCATCATCGTATGGGATACCATGCTGTACCAGATCGTCCGCTACATCGGCGCCATGGCCGGCGTCCTCTGCGGCAAGGTGGACGGCATCCTCCTGGGCGGCGGCATGGTCCACAACAAAGGCCTTGTCGAGCGCATCACAAATGACTGCTCCTGGATCGCTCCGGTCACGGCTTATCCGGGCGAGTTCGAGCTGGAAGCCATGGCAGCCGGCGCCATCCGTGTCCTGAAGGGCGAGGAAGAAGCCAAGATCTACACCGGTCAGCCGGTCTGGGTACCGAAGAACCTGGACGAAGTCTGAGCGATCACAGAACGATACAAAAGAGGCAGCTGTTGAACAAAGAAAGGAGTACTCGATGAACCAGACAAAAGTAAACAAGTACCTGCGCAGCGTTTCCATTATCGGCGTTGGCTGTACACCCTTCATGTACACCGTCGATAACGAAGAGACCAACGGCCTGACCGAAGGCGAGCTGTTCGGCTATGCCGCCCTGAAGGCTATGGAGGACGCCGGAGTCAATCCTCAGGATGTGGACTTTTACTTCCACGGCGAAGCAAGCCCCCTGAACGGTTCCAATTATCTGACCCCGAACATCCAGATCGCCAACTGGTTCGGAATGAAGGGAAAAGCTTCCATCCATCATTCCGAGGCCTGCTGTACAGGATATTATGCCATTGAAGAAGCCGTCAACGCGGTTGCTTCCGGCAAATACAACTGCGTCCTTTCCGGATGCGTGGAATTCGGCGATGGCGTGTGCATCCCGGAACATCCGTACAAACGTGAAAAAATGACCATGGAGCGCTTCCTGAAGACGACAGCATGGCTCTATGACCGCGCTTATACCCGCAGCATGATGGCCGGTCAGGAACTGATCTACGATGACGCTGCAGAATGGTATAAGAGAACCAGAGGCATCACCGACGAACAGATGGATGACACGCTTAACTGGATGTGCATCAACAACCGCCGGAACGCTTCCGTGAACCCGCTGGCCATCGAAAGACATACCTACGAAGAGATCGCAAAAGAAAAAGGCTTCGACAATGTCATGGATTACATGAGATCTCCCTACAATCCCAAGATGGGTGATTTCCTCCGTGCCAGCGGCCTTGAACTGAAGTGCGACGGCGCTGCGGCCGTGATCGTCTGCGCTACCGATATGGTCGACAAATACATGGGCAACAAGAGCCACAAACCGATCGAAGTTCTTGGAGTCGGCTGTGCTGCAGTGGAAGCCTCCAATCCGCACTTTGAAGTCCGCGCGACCGAAGAAGCGGTCCGCCAGGTCTATGAAGTGACAGGCGTGAAGCCGGAAGAGATCGACCTCTTCTACGCAAACGACTTTATCATCACCTCTCACCTGATCGCGGCAGAGATCGCAGGTTATCTGCCCTACGGCGAAGGCTGGAAATACATCTGTGAAGGCCGTACCGCCTATGACGGCGACAAGCCCATCAACACCAACGGCGGCCGTACCTCCTTTGGACATGCTCACGCGGCATCCGGTCTTGCAGACCTGTATGAGGCAGTCAGACAGATGCGCGGCGAAGCCGGCGAAGGCCAGGTGAAGTTCGAGCCGAAGACAGCCATGCTCAGAGGCTACGGCGGCGCGCAGAATATCTGTACCTATATCATCAGAACCATCGACTGACAAGGAGGGTAAAAATATGGCAATCAAGCTGGAAAAAGTGGTAGAGACATTTTACCAGAACCTGGAACAGGGAAAGATCACCGGTAAAAAATGCCCCAAATGCGGCGCGGTCGAGTTCCCTCCGGTCTATGCCTGCAACTCCTGCGGCTGCTGGGACCTGGAATGGGTAGAGATCAGCGGCAAGGCTAAGATGCATTCCATCGTAATGCCGGCCCCCCTTTCCACCAAACCGGAGTACAAAGCCCTCGGCAAATTTGCCTACGGCGAGATCGAGCTGGAGGAAGGCAGCCGCTTTAACGGCGTCGTCCGCGGCATGACCAAGAAGAAAAGAAAAGAGATCATGGAAGCCGGAAAGCTTCCGGTGCCCTGCCACGCAGCCATCTATCAGAGAGACGGCTACAAAACGGTCGTGTTCGACCTGGATGAAGAATAAAAAAAATTCATTATAAAGGAGAAAAACAATGGACAGAAAAGAACTGGAAGCAAAAGTGATCGAGCTGGTGGCAATGTCTTACAACAAAGCAGAAGGAGAAGTAACTCTGGAGACAAGCTTTAAGGATGATCTGAAAGGCGCGTCCGTACAGATGGTAGCGCTCGTAGCCGAGATCGAGAACGAGCTGGACGCCATGGTAGCCCTGCAGGATGCATCCGCCTGCGCAACTGTCAAAGACCTGGTGGATAAGGTAGAAGAAGAGCTGTAATATCCAGCATCTAAGAGCCTTTTGAATCATGCCGGCAGCAGAAGACGGGAGCTTCTGCATGCCGGCACATCGGGATAAAAGAACAGGAGATCATTATGAGCAGTATTTTAGATCAGATCTACGAGAAAGCAAAACTGAATCCGCAGAAGGTCGCTTTCCCGGAAGCGACCAATGAAAAGATGATGCAGGCTGCCTACGAGACCGGAAAAGACGGATATATCATCCCCATCCTGGTAGGCAACGCAGAAGAGATCAAAGCGCTCGCGACAGAGAGAGGCTATGACCTGTCCGTCTTCACCATCGTGGACATCAACGAGGAAGAATACAAAAACAAGATCATCGCCGATTATGTAGCGCTGCCCGACACCCGCCTGAAAGAAAAGGCTCTTGGGCGCCGCATGCAGGATCCGCTCTACTACGCGATGGCCATGCAGGCTGTGGGCGAAGCGGACGTGACCTTTGCCGGCATCGACAATACCACAGGCGACGTGCTCCTGGCCGGCCAGATGATCATCGGCCTGAAGCCCGGCATCAGCACCATCTCCAGCATCGGCCTGGCTGACATCCCCGGCTATGAAGGCTCCGAAGGTTCTCTTCTGGCAGTCGGCGACAGCGCTGTCTGCACCAACCCGGATCCGGAGCAGCTGGCTTCCATCGCCATCTCCGCCTGCGACACTGTGCGTGAGCTTCTCGGCTGGGAGCCCAGATGCGCAATGGTCAGCTATTCCACTCTCGGCAGCGGCCAGGGTCCACTGATCGACAAGGTGACGGAAGCTCTGAAGATCGCAAACGAGCTTCGTCCGGATCTTGCCATCGACGGCGAGTTCCAGCTGGATGCCGCTATCGTTCCCGCGGTAGCCGAGAAGAAGGTGAAACGCGAGAGCAAGGTCGCCGGCAAAGCCAACGTCCTGATCTGGCCGGATCTGAATGTAGGCAACACCGCCGTCAAGCTGATCCAGCAGTTCGGTCATGCCAACGCCTACGGCCCCATGCTGCAGGGCTTCAACAGTATTGTCTGTGACTGCTCCAGAGGAGCGCCTGTTTCCGAGATCAAAGGCAACGTGGTGATCTCCGCCGTGAGAGCCGCAGGAAGCAAACAGTAAATCAGGAGAAAAACAATGACAAACAAAGAGCTGATCCGTGCGTTTTATAAAGAATTCTTTAACGACCATATCGTAGAATCCGCCGACAAATATGTCCGCGAGGATTACATTCAGCATAACCCGGGCGTCGATCAGGGAAGAGAAGCCCTGAAGAAAGCCTTTGCTGAAAAGTTCGTCGCGCATCCGGAGTTCCATCTGGTGATCAAGATGCTGATCGAAGACGATGACATGATCGCGGTCTATTTAAAGAGCGTAAACCCGGATGGAAGCACCAACACCCGCGTGGTGGATATCTACCGCATACAGGACGGAAAGCTGGCTGAGCACTGGGATGTGCTGCAGCCCTGCTGACCAGGTCATATATGAGCTGAATTTTTGACCCGGAATAAATGAAATAACGCCCCGGAAGATACTCATAGGAAAATATGAGGTTTTCCGGGGCATTTTTTTATTGATCTTCTGAACCTATAATGAATACATGGCACAACGGAAAAGCAAACAACAGAAAGGAAGACAGCGTCATATGAAAATTCTTGGAGTATCATTTGGTAAGAAAAACGCAAACACCGACATTCTGGTGAAGGAAGCACTCTTCGGCTGCCGCGAAGCCAATCCGGATGCACAGATCGAATTCATCAACACCGTGCGCATGAATATCGGACGCTGCACAGGCTGCGGCGCCTGCTCCACAGCACTGGAAAAAGGCAAGGACAATGTCTGCGTCGAAGCAAGAAAGGATGACTTTCAGATCCTGGAAGACAAGATCCGTGAAGCGGACTGCCTGATCATCGGCGCTCCGGTCTATGTGCTGCAGCCGGTAGGCCAGTTCAAGGATTTTGTGGACCGTTTCTCCTGCCGTCATGACTATTCCGCCATCACCTGGGTGCTGGACAAAAGACGCGCCGGCGAACTGCCCGGAGATCCGGATGCATTCCCGATGGAGAGATTCAAAAAGAGAACCGTCTCCTATATCTCTGTAGGCGGCGCAACCACAGACAACTGGACCTCCATGGGGACCGCGACGCTTCACCTCTTCGGCTTCCCGCCCATGATGAAGGTGATGGGCAACTATAATGCAAACTGCATGGGGACGGTCGCCAATCCGTATCTGGATCAGAAGCTTATGGATGATATGCACGAGATGGGCAGACGCACCGTACAGGGCTACAACGATGATTCCGTCGCATTCTTCCAGCCGGAAGGAAAGCCTGCAGGCGTATGTCCGGTCTGCCATCAGAGGCTGATCACCATCCTGCCCGGCACCACCACGGTGGAATGTCCGATCTGCGGCATCGAAGGTCAGCTCTCCATCGAAGACGGAGCGGTCAAGGTGGAGTTTTCAGAAGCCCAGCAGAAGCGCGCGAGAGGTACTTTCGCAGGACTCAGAGAGCACACCACCGAGATCCAGGGCTTCGGCGCCATCTGCGCTCCGAAGATCATGGCCAACAAAGAGATGCTGGATAAACTGATGACGGAACGTATCAAAGGCTTTGAGACCGCCATCGGCAACAAGGAATAAGGGTTCCGGACGTAACCGGTTTCGAAAGAAACAGAGGTCAAAATCCGCATATATTTTTGACTTTTCTTTGTGAAAACACGAAAAAAGGTCAATCAAACCATGAAAAAGATGTGTCAGAGAAAAGAGAAAACCATCCCGACCTGCTATAATTTATTTCAGCAATAAACAATCACCTACACTTTTTAAGGAGGAAGAACGCATGAGATTCAGAAAAATCGCCGCATTTGCAATGGCGGCGACCATGATGCTTTCCACAGCAGTATCCACTCAGGCGGCTGCAGTAGGAGCAAATGAAGATCCGGCTAATACCGAGAAGACCGACGAGACCATCACCATCGCTCTCGCGTCAGAACCCACCACACTGGCTCCCAGCCTTTCCGGAACGGCTGCAAACGAAGCTCAGATCGTAAGCAGCACCCTCATGGATACACTGGTTCGTCAGGACAAGGTCACCAATGAGATCACGCCCGGCCTTGCAACCGCATGGGAATGGGTTGACGACACACACTGCAAATTTACTCTTCGCGACGATGCAAAATGCTACAATGGCGATACCCTGACAGCAGAAGATGTTGCATGGTGCATTAACGACGTGTGGGTTGCTCTTAATGCTACCAACGATACCGGAATGTTCGTAGCCGGCGCTGTCGCTGATGACGAGCACACCGTTACCATCGAGTTCAACCTTGCTTCCCCGGCTCTTCTGGGCATGCTTTCCTGGACCAACTTCCATGTCTTCTCTCAGGCTGACGTAGAAGCTGCAGGCGGTATGGAACAGGCTACCAAGACTCCGTTCATCGGCACCGGCAGATATCGTTTCGTAGAATGGAAGACCACCGAGTACATCAAGGTCGAAAGAAACGAAGACTACTGGGATCCGGACTACGCCGGATACTTCAAAGAGATCGTCTTCAAGTTCATCGGCGAGCCGGCTTCCCGTGAAGCAAACGTTGAGTCCGGCGACGTGGACGTTGCAGCTGATATGCCCGTTATCCAGGCTTCCGCATTTGCTGAAAGCGACGCTGTTAAGACCGTTCTTTACAACTATGGCCAGAACGGACATCTGTGGTACAACATGACCGAAGGTCATCCGACAGCAGACATCAACGTTCGTAAAGCCATCGACCTTGCCCTTGACTTTGACAACATTGCAATCGTTGGTACAGCCGGTACCGCTCAGGCTGCTACAGGCTACATCGATTTTGGTTCCTACTATCACAATGACACCTACACTCCGGAAGAGAGAGCAGTTGACATTGACAAGGCTAAAGAGCTTCTTGCAGAAGCCGGATATGAAGACGGCCTTACCCTGAACACCACCTATCTTGCAGAGACCGAGACGGTTCACGCTGTTATCAAAGAGTGCCTCCGTCAGATCGGAATCGACCTTGTTCTGAATCCGACCGACGTTCCGACCTTCGTACAGACCGCAAACAGCGGCGACTATGACATCATGATCATCGGTGAGTGGATGACCGACCGTATCCCGAGCGCATTCCCGTTCATCAGATGGGACAACATCCATGGCTTCCACATGGGCGGACCGCAGACCACGACCGACGAGCTGGACGGCCTGGTACATCAGTTCATCGAAGAAAAGGATGATGAGACCGCACTTGGCATCCTGCAGCAGATCGAGCAGATCATGAAGGACGACTGCATGGTCTCCAACCTGTATCCGGAAGTAAAAGGCGCTATCCTCAACCCGGATCTGAAGGGCTTCACCACTCTGGAGCGCGGCTATGTATGCCCGTACAACTTCTACAAATAAAGAACAAATAATGTAAAGTAACAATCCGGGGAATGCGGCGCTATGTGGGTTGCCACATGGCGCCTTCCCTTATCAGAAGGGAAAAATCCTTCCCGGTGATCAGAGGGATATCTTTTTAAAAGGGGAAAGCATATGGGAAGATATATAGTGAAGAGACTGCTTCTTCTGATCCCGATCCTTCTGGGTGTTTCAGCGATCATCTTTGCGCTTAAGACGGTCACACCCGGTGATCCCGCGCGTCAGATCCTCGGAAATGACGCCACAGAAGAACAGGTACAGGCTAAAAGAGATGAGCTGGGTCTGAACGATCCTGTTATCGTCCAGTATTTCAGATATATCGCAGGCGTCTGCCACGGAGATTTCGGTGAGTCCTACCGAACCGGCGAACCGGTGCTTGAGGAACTTGTTCCCAGGCTTGCGACATCCGCCAAGATCACCCTTGGCGCAGTGGCCATCGGTGCCATCCTCGGCGTTCTGCTGGGCGTCATCTCGGCATTGAAAAAATACACCTGGGTCGACTCTCTGGTGCTGGTGGTTTCCATGTTCTTCCAGTCGGTCCCGGAGTTTGTAGTAGGTCTGGTGCTGATCATGATCTTTGCCGTCAACCTGCACTGGCTCCCGGCCTCAGGCATAGAGACCTGGAAGGGCTATATACTGCCGATGCTTACCATCGGCGTTTCTTCGATCGCGAACTATACGCGTATCACCCGTTCCAGCATGCTGGAAGTCCTGGGTGAAGATTATATCCGTACAGCCCGTGCCAAAGGACAGACGGAGAGCAAGATCGTGATGCGCCACGCTATGCGGAACACCATGATCCCCGTGGCACAGTCCATCGGTACCCACCTGGGCAACGCGCTCGGCGGCGGAATGGTTCTGGAGACAGTTTTCTCCGTTCCCGGCGTTGGCAAATACATCGTTGACGCCATCACGGCCAGAAACTATCCTTCCGTTCTTGGCGGCGCCCTGATGATCGCGATCATCCTGGTGGTGATCAACCTGATCGTCGATATCAGCTTCGTTGTGATCGATCCGCGTCTGAAGACGACCATCATCGCTGGCGGCGCTAAAAAACCGAAAAAAGCAAAGGCAGCATAAGAGGGGAGGAGGATTGAAAAATGGCAAAAATGCATACTCCGGCTATGGAGAAAATCGAGCGTAAAAACGCTAAAAGAAGAAAACCAAAAAGATCCACTCCCGCAACAGAAGCCTGGAAACGGTTTAAAAGAAACCCGACCGCTCTGATCGGTCTGATCGTAGTCGCGCTTCTGCTTCTGATCGCGATCTTTGCTCCGCTGATCGCACCCTACGATTATCAGGTGCAGGATTTCATGGCCATGAGCCAGAAGCCCAGTTCCGCCCACCTCTTCGGTACGGACCAGCTGGGACGTGACATCTTCAGCCGCTGTATCTACGGCGCAAGATATTCACTGGTCATCGCTCTTTTCTGTACCATCGCTGCTTTCTTCAGCGGCGGACTGTTAGGCATCATCGCCGGATATTTCGGCGGCAAGGTGGATACCATCATCATGCGTATCATGGATATCTTCCAGGCCATCCCGATGATCATGATGGCTATGTGTATCGTGGCAGTGCTCGGCAACGGCATCCCGCAGCTGGTAGCCGCTATCATGTTCGCATCCATGCCTACCATGGCGCGCAACAACCGTGCCGCGATCCTGCGTGTCCGCGGCTGTGACTACATCGAATCCTCCGAGGCCATCGGCGTAGGCCAGGTCCGGATGATCGTAAAACACATGATCCCCAACGCCGTCGGCGTTATGGTCATCTACTTTGTAGGCTTCCTGGCAGTCTCCATCATGATGATGTCCTCCATGAGTTACATCGGCGTCGGCCTTGCGGCTCCCACACCGGAATGGGGCCTCATCCTGAACGATGGTAAAGCCTACATGACCCAGTCACCCTATATGATGCTGTTCCCGGCTCTTTGTATCATGGTTACCTGCTTCGCCTTCAACCTGATGGGCGATGGTCTGCGTGATGCATTCGACCCGAAGATGAAGTAAGGAGGACCAGAGAAAATGAGTGAAAACATTTTAAGCATCAAAGATCTGGTCGTTCATTATGAGACAGACGAAGAAGTCGTAGAAGCAGTCAACAATATCTCGCTGGAGATCGGCAAAGGCGAGATCCTGGGCCTGGTGGGTGAAACCGGCGCAGGCAAGACCACGACCGCTCTCAGCATCATGGGCCTTCTTCCTGCCAAGGTAGGTCATGTGGTCCAGGGCAGCATCAAGCTGGAAGGCGAAGACCTGCTGCAGAAATCCGCCAAAGCCATGCGTGACGTCCGGGGCAAAAAGATCAGCATGATCTTCCAGGATCCCATGACGGCTCTGAACCCGGTCAAAACCGTAGGCGATCAGATCTCGGAAGTGATCCTGCTCCATGAAAAATGCTCCAAGGCTGAGGCTCTCAGGAAAGCACAGGAGATGCTCGCAAAGGTCGGTATCGTTCCGGAGCGTTATAAAGACTATCCGCACCAGTTTTCCGGCGGAATGAAACAGCGTATCGTCATCGCCATCGCTCTGGCCTGCGAACCGGAGCTTCTGATCGCGGACGAGCCCACCACCGCTCTGGACGTGACCATCCAGGCCCAGATCCTTGACATGATGCGCAAACTCCAGAAGGAGAGAGGCACATCCATGATCCTCATCACCCATGACCTGGGCGTTGTGGCGGAGATGTGCGACCATTGCGCAGTCATGTACGGCGGCGAGATCGTGGAATACGGGACCGTAGAACAGATCTTCGATAATCCGAAGCATCCCTACACCAAGGCGCTCTATCGTTCCATCCCGTCGCTCGACCAGGATGTGGAAAGGCTGCACGTGATCCCGGGCATGGTCAGCGATCCCTCGAACCTGCCCTCTTACTGCACCTTCTGCGACCGCTGCGAAGAGAAGAACAGCCACTGCGCGGAGCATGATCCCTGGATCGTGGACGTAGAGCCGGGACACTGGGCGAAATGCTTCCAGTACACACCGGAATGGGAGGGAGGAAAATAAATGGCAAATCTGATTGAAGTTAAAAATCTGAAAAAATATTTTTCCACTCCCCGCGGAATGCTGCATGCGGTCGACAACGTCACCTTCAATATCGAGAAGGGAAAGACCATCGGTATCGTAGGCGAGTCCGGCTGTGGAAAATCCACCCTGGGCAAGACGCTGATGCGTCTGCACAATCCGACTTCCGGCGAAGTGCTCTACAACGGCGCGGATATCGCCAGCATGGACATCAAGGAGTTCAAAAAGAAATACCGCTCCAACATCCAGATGATCTTCCAGGATCCGTATGCATCCCTGGATCCCAGAATGAGCGTTCTGCAGCTGGTGGAAGAGCCCATCAAAGTCAACAACAAAGGCATGAGCAAGGCGGAGGTTACCGCCAAAGCCAGAGAGATGATGGAGCTGGTGGGTCTTGCAAAACGTCTGGAAATGACCTATCCCCATGAGCTGGACGGCGGCCGCCGCCAGAGAATCGGCGTGGCAAGAGCCCTTTCCCTCAACCCGGAATTCATCGTCTGCGACGAGCCCGTCTCCGCGCTGGACGTTTCCATCCAGGCGCAGATCCTGAACCTTCTGCAGGACCTGCAGAGAGACAGAGGCCTGACCTATATGTTCATCACCCACGATATGTCGGTGGTCAAACACATCTCCGACGATATCGCGGTCATGTATCTGGGCCAGATGATCGAAAAATGTCCGGCCAAAGAGATCTTCAAAAACACCATCCATCCTTATTCTCAGGCGCTGCTTTCGGCGATCCCGATCCCGAACATCCACCTGAAAAAAGAGAGAATGGTGCTGAAGGGCGAGCTGACATCCCCCATCGATCCCAAACCGTGCTGCCGTTTCGCAGCCCGCTGCCCGTACGCGACCGAGAAGTGCCTGGCAGACGAACCCGTTCTGCGCGAGATCAAACCCGGCCACTCTGTTGCATGCCATTTTGCTGAGAATTTTGTTAAGTAACAGCATATAAAAAACAGCCCGGGAACCACACAGGGTGCTTGCACTCTGTTGTGGTTTCTGGTATGTTTGGGATCATGAAAAGAGATATGCTCTGAAAGGAAACAGCAGCTATGAAAAGCTTCCAGGACCGCCTGTTCAAAGATTTCGACGCAAAAAAAGTCACCGGCAAAGACGGAAAGACCCGGCGTGTGTATACCTATGTGGGTGATTATGCAGCCTGGACCCTGACGCCGGATGAGCTGGACCGCTATAAACATCTGTATATCGGCGGAGGGATCGTCCTGATCTTTCTGTATATCTGGAAAGGCATCGTTTCCTTTCCTATCAACAGCTATCAGTATCTCGGGGGAGCGAACCTGGTTTCGCTTGTGCCTCTGATGGCGCTGGTCATGGGGCTGTACTCTTTCATCCGGGCCAAAAAGGAAATGTATCTAAGAGACTGTAAGCAGATGAAAGGTCTGATCCTCTGGGGAGCGATCCTCTACCTGATCTTCCAGACGGCGGCTTTTGTGCTGTGCGTCGTCTATATG
>CAMOQF010000051.1 GCA_946622645.1 uncultured Blautia sp. | reverse complement strand
CCGGCGGAGAGGGATGTTACGGGAGTAGTCTATGACTCCCGCAAAGTCCGCAAGGACTGTCTGTTTGTATGCATCCGCGGCGCAGTCGTGGACGGACACAGTTTTGCCGCCTCTGTGTGTGAGGCAGGAGCCGGGGTCCTGCTGGTGGAAGAACCGGTGGATGTGCCGGAGAGGGTCACGGTCATACAGGTGCCGGATACCCGCTATGCAGAAGCGTTTGTGTCCGCCGCATGGTTTGGCCATCCTGCCGAAAAACTGAAGACGATCGGCATCACCGGCACCAAGGGGAAGACCACGACCACCTACATGGTCAAATCGATCCTGGAGAACGCCGGTTACAAGGTAGGCCTCATCGGCACGATCGAAGCCATCATAGGCGAAGAGCATATCCCGGCCGCCAACACCACGCCGGAATCCTATGTGATCCAGGAATATTTTGACCGGATGGTCAAAGCCGGCTGTGACTGCGTGGTTATGGAGGTCTCTTCCCAGGGACTCATGCTGCACCGGACGCAGGGCTTTGTCTTTGACTACGGCATCTTTACCAACATCGAGCCGGATCACATCGGTCCCAACGAACACAAGGATTTTGACCATTACCTGGCCTGCAAGGCCATGCTTCTGAAACAATGCAAGGTCGGCATCGTAAACAGGGACGACGCGCATTTTGGAAAGATCATCGAAGGCCACACCTGCGCGCTGGAGACCTACGGCTTTTCGAAGGAAGCCGACCTCCGGGCGGAAGACTGGCATCTGGTCGGCGGCAAAGGCTATCTGGGGATCTCCTATCATGTGAAAGGATTGCTGGATTTTCCGGTGGAGATCGATATTCCGGGCCGTTTCAGCATCTACAATTCTCTGACGGCCATCGCCATCTGCCGGCATTTCAAGGTATCTGAGGAAGATATCGTAAAAGCCCTGAAGAAGGCGAAGGTCAAAGGCCGGATCGAGATGATCAAGGTCTCGGACGACTTCACGCTGATGATCGACTACGCGCACAACGCCATGGCGCTGGAGAGTCTTCTCACGACGCTGCGGGAGTACAATCCCCACAGGCTTGTCTGCCTGTTCGGCTGCGGCGGCAACCGTTCCAGGATACGCCGCTTCGAGATGGGAGAGGTGTCAGGCCGTCTGGCCGACCTGTCCATCATTACCTCGGACAACCCCCGGGATGAAGAACCGCAGGCGATCATCGACGACATCAAGACCGGCATGGCAAAGACCGATGGAAAATATGTGGAGATCATCGACCGTAAGGAAGCCATCGCCTACGCGATCAAAAACGGGGAACCCGGAGACATCATCGTGCTGGCTGGCAAAGGCCACGAAGATTACCAGGAGATCCGCGGCAAAAAATATCCGATGGATGAAAGGGTCCTGATCCAGGAGATCTTGAGAGAACAGGCATGAACAGATACGCGGGAATTGTGATCGATATTTCCCATGAAAAGGTGGACAGGCCTTTCTGGTACCGGGTTCCCGAGGAACTGCAAGGCCAGATCCGGGTGGGCATGGTGGTCAAGGTTCCTTTCGGAAAAGGCGACCATACCAGGACCGGCTATGTGGTGAGCCTTTCGGAGGAGACGGACTATGATCCGGACAGACTGAAAAGCATACTGTCTGTCGAAAGTACCGCCGAGACCACCGAATCCAGACTCCTGGTGCTTTCCGACTGGATCCGGAAGACCTATGGCTGCACCGGCATCCAGGCGCTGAAGACTGTCTTTCCGATCCGGGAGCGGATGAACGCCAGGGAAAAAAGAAGGATCTTTCTGGCCGTGGAACCGCAGAAAGCCGCCCGGGAGCTGGAGGCCCTTTCTCCCGTGCGGTATAAAGCCAGGCGAAGACTTTTGTCAGAGCTTATCAAAGCCGGAGAGGAAGGCATTGACTGTACCTGGGCTTCCAGGAACCTGAACGCCGGAAAGAGCGTGACGGATCCCCTCGTCAGGGACGGCCTCATCCGGATAGAGAATGAAAATGAATGGCGGATCCCCTTCGACGGCACCACGATCGAGAGGGAAGCTCCCAGGATCCTGAATCCGGAACAGGCTGAAGCGCTCGGCTGTATCCTGGAGGAATGGAAAAAAGAAAACCCTCGCCCGACCCTGCTCTGCGGCGTGACCGGCAGCGGAAAGACCGAGGTTTATATGGAACTGATCCAGAAGGTCCTGGATGAGGGGAAGCAGGCGATCGTCCTGATCCCGGAGATCGCCCTGACATACCAGACGCTCCGCCGGTTCTACGCCCGCTTCGGGCCCATCGTGTCGGTGCTGCATTCGCGCCTGTCCGCAGGGGAGCGGTATGACCAGTTCCGGAGAGCCGCTTCCGGAGATGCCCGGATCATGGTGGGACCCAGATCCGCTCTGTTTACACCTTTTGCCGATCTGGGCCTGATCATCATCGATGAAGAACACGAGCCGGCTTATTCCAGCGAGTCCGTACCCCGCTATCACGCGAGAGAGACGGCGGTCTTCCGCGCTTCCAGCGAAGGAGCCAGGCTGGTCATGGGATCGGCCACTCCGTCCATGGAAGCTTACTATAAAGCAAGCCGGGGAGAATATCTTCTGACAACACTTTCCGGACGGTATGAAGACCGCAGCCTTCCGGCCGTGTCGGTGGTGGACATGCGGCAGGAGCTCAGGAGCGGAAACCGCTCCGTTCTGAGCCGGGAACTGCGGGAAGCTCTGCAGGAATGCCTGGACGACCACAGCCAGGCAATGCTGTTTTTAAACCGCCGCGGTTATGCAGGGTTCGTATCCTGCCGATCCTGCGGCTATGTGGTCAAATGCAGACATTGTGACGTTTCTTTAAGCCAGCATCTGAACGGGCGGATGGTCTGCCATTACTGCGGATATGAGACTGAGACGCCGTCCGTGTGTCCGGTCTGCGGCTCGCATTACATCGGAGGCTTCCGGGCGGGAACCGAACAGGTGGAAAAGATCATTGCAAAAGAGTTTCCACAGAGCAGCATCCTCCGGATGGATATGGACACCACCCGGAACAAGGGCAGCTATGAAGAAATTCTGAAGGCTTTTGCGGAGCACAGAGCGGATATTCTGATCGGCACCCAGATGATCGTCAAGGGACATGACTTTCCGGACGTGACTCTGGTCGGAGTTTTATCTGCGGACCTGTCCCTGAACGAGGCGGATTTCCGCTGCGGCGAGAGGACCATGCAGCTGCTGATGCAGGCAGCCGGGCGGGCCGGCAGGGGCAGAAAACCGGGCAGGGCCGTGATCCAGACGTATCATCCCGACCATTACAGCATTCAGGCTGCGGCTTCACAGGACTATGAAAGCTTCTTCCGCGCGGAGATCGCTTTCCGGTCTCTGCTCGGTTATCCGCCTGCGGCAGCCATGCTGATCATACATGGCACCAGCGAAGACCAGGACCTGCTGTCCAAAGGGATGCATTTTCTGCAGCTTTTTGTTGAACGCATCCGGGAAAAGGCAGACGTCACGGTCGTCGGGCCGGCGCCGGAAAGCATCGGCCGCATCAACGACATGTACCGGATGGCGTTGTACCTGCGGCATCCGGATCAAAAAGCTCTGATTCATATCCGCGGGATGCTGGAGAAATACATTGCGATCAATTCGGGCTTCAACCATATTTATATACAGTATGAACTAAGATGATCCTCATAAGAAGGGAGACAGACGATGGCGATACGAACGATCCGGACAGAGGGAGATGCTGTCCTTACAAAACAGTGCAGAACGATCGATAAAATGACAGACAGAATCAGGACGCTTGCAGAGGATATGCTGGAAACCATGTACGAGGCGGACGGCGTAGGCCTGGCGGCGCCTCAGGTGGGCGTTTTAAAGAGGCTGGTCGTGATCGATGTGGGCGAAGGTCCCATTATTCTTGTCAATCCGGAGATCGTGGAGAGCTCCGGTGAACAGACGGGCGACGAGGGATGCCTCAGCGTTCCCGGCGTCGCCGGACAGGTGACCCGGCCTAATTATGTGAAGGTTAAAGCGCAGGATCTGGACCTCAATCCCTTCGAGATAGAAGGAACAGAGCTTCTGGCCCGCGCGTTCTGCCACGAGATCGACCACCTTTCCGGAAAGCTGTATACCAGCCTGGTGGAGGGAGAACTGCATCCGGTCGCTCAGGAGGAAGAAGGAGACGAAGAAGGAGAAGAGGCCGAATGACCGACAATCAGTATCGCGATAAAAAGATCGTTTACATGGGAACCCCTGATTTTGCGGTGCCGGCACTGGAAATGCTTTGCGGAGCAGGTTATCACGTCTGCGCTGTGGTGACCCAGCCGGACAAACCAAAAGGACGCGGCAAAGCCTTTATGCCGACCCCGGTGAAGGAACATGCCATCTATCAGGGCATCCCTGTTCTGCAGCCGGCAAAGGTCCGGGAAGAAGAATTTGTCCGGACGCTGGAGGCTCTGTCCCCGGACGTGATCATCGTGGCTGCATTCGGACAGATCATTCCGGAAAGCATTCTCAATCTTCCGCCTTTCGGATGCATCAACATTCATGGGTCGCTGCTTCCGAAGTACAGAGGCGCGGCGCCTGTCCAGCACGCCCTGATCGACGGCGAGACAATAACCGGCGTCACCATTATGCAGATGGACAAGGGACTGGATACTGGAGACATACTGTCAAAGAAGGAAGTGCCCATCCTGCCGGACGACACCGGCGGCAGTCTTTTCGACAAGCTTGCCTATGCAGGCGGAGAACTGCTGCTTCAGACTCTTCCGGCCATTTTTGAAGGAACGGTCACACCGGAAAAACAACCGGAGACCAGCCCTACTCCTTATGCATCCCGGATCGAAAAAAGCATGGGAGATCTGGATTTTTCCATGGAAGCGATGTCGCTGTCACGGCTGGTGAGAGGCCTTTCTCCCTGGCCGGGCGCTTATACCCACATCGGTGATAAAACACTGAAGATCTGGAAAAGCGTTCCCTGTGAAGCACAGGCAGAGGAATCCCTTCCGGGGACGGTCCTCTCGGCGGATCCCAAAGGGATCCTGGTGCAGTGCGGCACAGGAAGCCTTCTTCTTACCGAGGTACAGCTCGAAGGAAAAAAGAGGATGGATACGGCTTCCTTCCTCCGCGGTTTCCCGCTGTCCGCAGGAGCTGTCCTTGAACAGAGATAAACAGCTGTAAACAAAAGCAATTGTCAGGAGGTATGCATTATGTATGGACGAGGGATCGGTTTTGGATGGTTTGATCCCACTTATCTGCTGCTGATCATCGGCGCGCTGATTTCGCTGGCGGCTTCGGCAAGGCTGAAATCTGTATTTGCTAAATATTCCAGGGTACGCGGCGCCGCGAACATCACGGGGCAGGAGACGGCGGAACGCATCCTGCGGGCTGCCGGTATAACAGACGTTCAGGTCGGCCCGATCCAGGGAAGCCTGACGGATCACTATGACCCCCGCAACAAGACGCTGGCGCTTTCGGAACCGATCTTCGGTTCCACATCGCTGGCTGCGGTCGGCGTCGCGGCGCATGAATGCGGCCACGCCATGCAGCACGCCGAAAACTATGCGCCTCTGGCCATCCGTTCCGCGATCGTACCGGTCGCGAATTTCGGCTCGGCGCTCAGCTGGCCTGTTTTTATCGCCGGACTGCTCTTCTCGATCCGTCCGCTCCTCACGGTGGGGATCATCATGTTTTCACTGGCGGTCCTGTTCCAGCTTGTGACCCTGCCGGTGGAGATCAACGCCAGCAGACGGGCGATGCAGATGCTGACAAATACGGGCATTCTGGGCCCGGATGAGACCACAGGCGCCAGAAAGGTCCTTACGGCGGCGGCGCTCACCTATGTGGCAGCGCTTGCAGCGTCTGTCCTGCAGCTCATCCGTCTGATCGCGTTGGCGAACGGAGGAAGAAACCGTGACTAATCAGGTCAATGCCAGGGAACTGATCCTGGATCTACTGCTCGCGATCGACAATGGCTCTCCGAGCCACGCTGCGATCCGCGATGTGCTGGACAAACACCGTTATCTGCCGCGCCAGGAAAGAGCCTTTGTAAAAAGAGTCACGGAAGGAACGCTGGAATACCAGCTGCAGCTGGATTATATCCTGAATCTGTATTCGTCGGTCACGACCGCCAGGATGAAGCCGGTGATCCGCGAGATCCTGCGGATGTCCGTGTATCAGCTTAAATACATGGACAGCGTGCCGGACAGCGCCGTGGTGAACGAGGCTGTCATGCTTACGCAGAAGAGAGGCTTTTATAATCTGAAAGCCTTTGTGAACGGCGTGCTCCGCAGCATTGCCCGGGGGCTTTCCGGCATCTCGTGGCCTGACCGGGAGAAGGAGCTTTCCAGATATCTGTCGATCCGCTATTCCATACCGATGTTCCTGACGGAAAAATGGCTTGCGGTCTACGGCCCTGAGACCACGGAGAAGATCCTGTCCGATATGGTGACCGAAAAACCTGTGACCATCCGGTGCAGGACCAGCCTGTCGGATCCGGAGACGATCAGAAAAAGCCTGATCTCCCAGGGCGTGCACGTGGAACAGGCGCCTTACCTTCCTTACGCTTTCAGGATATCGGGCTATGACAATCTGACAGACCTGGAAGCCTTCCGGGAAGGAAAAATCGCGGTGCAGGACGTAAGCTCCATGCTCGTGGCCGAAGCTGCCGCGCCCAAAAGAGGCGATTACGTGCTGGATCTCTGTGCGGCGCCCGGTGGAAAGAGCCTCCATGTCGGAGATAAGATGGAAGGCTACGGCCAGGTGGACGCCCGGGACATCAGCGACGCCAAGGTCGCCCTGATCGAAGAAAACATTCAAAGGATGCAGAGCATCAACGTCCAGACACGCGTGCAGGACGCCACCGTTTTCGACGCGGACTCGGAATGCATCGCGGATATCGTGCTGGCGGATGTGCCCTGCTCGGGCTACGGCGTGATCGGACGGAAGCCTGAGATCAAATACCGCACCTCCCCCAAGAGACTGGAGGAGCTGGTCTCCCTGCAGAGGCTGATCCTGGAACGCGCGCAGGAATATGTAAAATCCCGCGGCGTCCTGATCTACAGCACCTGCACCATTTCTCAGGAAGAAAACGAAGAAAACATGATGTGGTTTTTGAACAATCATCCATCCTACCGGCTGGAAAGCCTGGATCCGTTCCTCCCGGAGGAGCTTCATTCGGAAAGCACAGGCCTTGGATACCTGCAGCTTCTGCCGGGCGTACATGGGACCGACGGCTTCTTTATCGCCAGGTTCAGAAGGAAATAAGAGAATGGACCTTAAATCTTTAACGTTAGAAGAACTGACAGAAGAATGCGCATCGTGGGGAGAAAAGCCGTACCGCGCCAGACAGATCTATGCCTGGATGCACAGCCGTCTGGCTGTCTCCTATGACGAGATGACCGATCTTTCCAAAGCGTTCCGGGAAAAGCTTGCAGCCTGGCCGCTGACAGTCCTGGAGAAAGCGGAGATGCAGACTTCCGCCCTTGACGGGACCCGGAAATATCTGTTCAGACTTTCCGACGGAAACATGATCGAAAGTGTTCTGATGCCCTATCATCACGGCAACTCAGTCTGCATCTCTTCGCAGGCGGGATGTCGTATGGGATGCCGTTTCTGCGCTTCCACCATAGGAGGGCTCTCCCGGAACCTGTCTGCTTCCGAGATGCTGGATCAGATCTACCGGATCCAGGCGGATACCGGGGAGCGGGTTTCCAACGTGGTGGTGATGGGGACCGGCGAACCCCTGGACAATTACGAGAACCTTCTGCGGTTCATCCGGATCCTGACGTCCGGAGAAGGGCTCTGCATCAGCCAGCGGAACGTGACCGTATCTACCTGCGGGCTGGTTCCGAAGATAAGGGAACTGGCGGAGGAAAAGCTGGCGATCACGTTGGCCATCTCGCTCCATGCGCCGAACGATGAGATCCGCCGGCAGATCATGCCGATCGCGAATCAGTACCGGATCCGGGACCTTCTGTCGGCCTGCCGTGAGTATTTTGAAAAGACCGGGCGGAGGATCACGTTTGAATACAGTCTGATCTCCGGGGTGAACGACCGGCCGGAGCACGCCAGAGAGCTTGCCGGCCTGATCCGGGGGCTCCCCTCCCATGTCAATCTGATCCCGGTCAATCCGGTGAGGGAACGTTCCTATCAGCGATCCACCAGGGCGGAGGTGGACAATTTCAAAAATATTCTTGAAAATTGCGGAATAAATGTTACTATTAGAAGGGAAATGGGCGCAGATATCGATGGCGCCTGCGGCCAGTTGAGAAAGAAATTTCTACACGCAGAAGGTGATAAGCAGGATGAGGGTATACTCGGCGACTGACATCGGGCAGAAGCGCGAAATCAATCAGGATTATATTTTTGTATCGGCGGACCCGGTGGGGAACCTTCCCAATCTGTTTGTTGTAGCAGATGGAATGGGCGGCCACAACGCAGGGGATTTTGCCTCTAAACACGGGGTGACCACCCTGGTGGATCAGGTCCGGCGCGATGCTAATTACAACCCTGTCAAGGTGGTCCGGTATGCACTGGAGGCTGCCAATACAGAACTGTTGAACAATGCGTCGGACAATGCAGGGCTCCGGGGCATGGGCACGACCATGGTGGTCTGCACCATTGTCGGGCAGTATGCCTATGTGGCCAATATCGGCGACAGCCGGCTGTATGTGGCGCAGAACAAACTGAGACAGATCACAAAAGATCATTCCCTCGTCCAGGAGATGGTACGGATGGGAGAGATCGATGCAGAAGAAGCCCGCACCCACCCCAAGAAAAACATCATCACGCGGGCG
Organism: uncultured Blautia sp.; assembly: GCA_946622645.1. Lineage (GTDB taxonomy): Bacteria > Bacillota > Clostridia > Lachnospirales > Lachnospiraceae > Blautia_A. The sequence goes on along the minus strand of CAMOQF010000051.1, from coordinate 8,016 downwards.
ATCGGAGCAGAAAAAACGGTGGAGGTCGATTTCTTCGACCTGAAACTGGAAGCCGGATGCAAGATCCTGATGTGCTCGGACGGCTTGAGCAATATGGTGGAAGACGCCCGGATCGAGGAGATCCTTCTGGACAAGGAGCATGACCTGACATGGAAGGGCAAAGAGCTGATCCGGGAAGCCAACCAAAACGGAGGCAAGGATAATATTGCGGTAGTTTTGATCGAGCCGTTTGTAAATGAGGTGGAAGTATGTTGAAGACAGGCATGATTATTGCAGAGAGATATGAAATACTCGCGAAGATCGGGACCGGCGGCATGGCTGACGTCTACAAGGCGAAGGATCATAAGCTGAACCGTTTTGTTGCCTTTAAGGTTTTGAAACCTGAATTCCGGGAGGATACCACATTTATCCGGAAATTCAAAAGCGAAGCCCAGGCGGCGGCCGGTCTGACGCATCCCAACATCGTCAACATCTATGACGTTGGGGATGACGAAGGCGTTTACTATATTGTCATGGAACTCATCGAGGGGATCACCCTGAAGGAGTATATTTCCAAAAAAGGCAAGCTTTCCGTCAAGGAAGCCACCAGCATCGCGATCCAGGTATCCATGGGCCTGGAAGCGGCGCACAACCATAATATCGTGCACCGGGACGTCAAGCCGCAGAACATCATCATCTCGACAGACGGAAAAGTCAAGGTGACGGACTTCGGCATTGCCCGTGCGGCTTCGTCCAACACCATCAGTTCCAACGTGATGGGTTCCGTACATTACAGTTCTCCGGAACAGGTCCGGGGCGGATACAGTGATGAAAAGAGCGATATCTATTCGTTGGGCATCACGATCTATGAGATGGTGACCGGAAGGGTTCCCTTCGACGGGGACACCACCGTTGCGATCGCGATCAAGCATCTCCAGGAGGAGATGGCGCCGCCCAGCTCCTTTGCGCCGGATCTGCCCTACAGCCTGGAGCAGATCATCTACAAATGTACGCAAAAGAGCGTGGACCGCAGATACGCCAAGATGGAGGATGTAATAGCGGATCTGAAGCATTCTCTGATCGATCCCCAGGGGGACTTTGTCAAGCTGAACGCTGTGGACACCGTAGCCAAGACCCAGGTGATCCCCCAGAAGGAAGTCGAAGAGCAGAAGCACGTCGAAAAACAGAAGACCGTTGAAAAGCAGAAGCCTCAGCTCTCCGAGAAGGAAGAGATCGAACAGCTGGAGAAGGAACTCCGGCGGGAGGAGATCGATTACAACCGTCAGAAAGAAGAGCACAGCCACAGGCCGCACAAAAAGAAAAAGAAAAGAAAAAGCCACAGCCGGCTTTTGTCCATGCTTCTGTTGATCCTCGGCGCAGCCGCGCTGATAGGACTCATCGTTTTCCTGGCACAGCGCTCCGGCCTGCTGGAAACAGCCCGCAGCCAGACGACAGAGCAGGCCACCGCGACTCCGGTCCCGAAGGAAGAGGAGTCGACCGTTTCCGTTCCGGACGTCATCGGAAAGACCGAGGATGAAGCCCGCGCGATCCTGACAGATCAGCAGCTCGGCATGCAGATGATGGGAGAGGAGATCTCCCAGAAGCCTGTCGGCACCATCAGCCGGACGGAACCGGAAGCCGGTACCGCCGTAGAGCCGAATTCCACTGTTCATTATTATATCAGTCAGGGGAATGCTTCCCAGATGATCCCGTATATGGACGGCATGACCGCCATCGAGGCGCAGGAGCTCTTGGAATCCATGAGCATGACAGTTCAGGTGGACAAGCAGTACAGCCCCATGGGCATCGACGGATACGCCGAGGTAGAGCCCGGTTATCTGATCAGCGTCGATCCGGCGGAGGGAACCGTGGTGGACACCGGTTCCACCGTGCATCTGGTGGTGAGCCGCGGCATTGACTACGGCGCTGCCGCGATGATGCCGAACGTCATCGGAAAATCCAAAAACGACGCCCTGACCACACTGGGCAAATTCATCGATATCAACATTGAGGAACAGCAGAGCGAGACAGCTCCCGTAGGCGAAGTGCTCGCCCAGAGCGTGGAGCCCGATACTCTCACGGATCCTGACCAGCCCATCACCATCACCATCAGCTGCGGAAACGTCTCTCCGGAAGAGGCGGCTGCCGCTCGTGAGGCGAGTCAGCAGACAAATGCGGCTGAGACTGCGGCTGTCGCTGCAGGCGAGGTCTGGAAATGCGACCAGCGTCTGAACACGCCGGAAGGCTATGAAGGCGGCCTGATCCGTCTGGAGCTTGTGCAGGATGTGGGCGGACAGCCTTCTGCATCTCTCATCGTGGACGGAGAAGTCCTGGAGTTCCCCTATCAGCTGGATCTGACCGGCACGCCGGGCGTATCCCAGGGTACGATCTACATCTACGAACAGAAAAACGGAAACTACGAGGAACTTGGACATTACAGCATCACCTTTGAGAAGGTTTCGTGATTTATGCGCGGAAAGATCATCAAAGGAATAGCAGGATTCTATTATGTATACGCGGAGGATCGGGTGACCTACGCCTGCAAGGCGCGGGGCATCTTCCGGAAGGACAGCCTGAAACCCCTGGCAGGGGATGACGTGGAGATGACGGTCACCGATCCCAAAGACCTGGAAGGGAACATCACCGTCATCCTTCCCAGAAAGAACGCCCTGATCCGCCCGGCAGTCGCCAATGTGGATCAGGCGCTTCTGTTCTTTGCGGCCAGAGAACCGGATCCCAACCTGCAGATCCTGGATCGTTTTCTGGTGATGATGGCGAGGCAGGAAATCCCCGTCGTCATCTGTTTTAACAAAGCCGATCTGGCTTCCGAGGCGGAAAAAGAACATCTGCAGGGGATCTTCCGGAACACAGGCTATCCGGTCATGGCCGTAAGCCTGCACACAAAAGAAGGTCTTTCGGAACTGCAGACCCTGCTGAAAGGAAAGACAACGGTCGTCGCGGGTCCCTCCGGCGCCGGCAAATCATCTCTGACCAATCTTCTGCAGCCTGAGGCGCGCATGGAGACCGGGGATGTGAGCAAAAAGCTGGGCAGAGGCAGGCAGACCACAAGGCATGCCGAGATCGTTCCGGTGGACCAGGATACCTATCTGGTGGATACGCCAGGATTTACTTCATTATATATCACGGATCTCGCCGATACGGATCTGAAAAACTACTATCCGGAGTTTGCTCCTTACGAGGGAAAATGCCGATTCCTGGGCTGCAGACATCTGAAGGAGCCGGAATGCGCCGTGAAAGAAGCCGTACAGGAAGGGGCCGTCAGCCCGGAAAGATACGAAAACTACAAGAGCCTGTTGCAGGAACTCGCAATGCAAAGGAGATACTGATATGGCAGTCGAGCTTTGTCCATCCATTCTCTCGGCAGATTTCTGGCGGCTGGGAGAGCAGGTACGGACCGTATCAGAAAACGGCGTTCGTATTCTTCACTTTGATGTGATGGACGGTGATTTCGTCCCGTCTATCAGCTTCGGCATGCCTGTCCTTGCTTCCATCCGGAAGGAGACAGACATGTTTCTCGACGTTCACATGATGGTACGGGAGCCTGTCCGCTATGTTGCGGAGATGGTCAAAAAGGGCGCTGATTCCATCACGGTCCATCTGGAAGCCTGCCAGGACGTAAGAAAGACGCTTCAGACGATCCGGGACTGCGGTGTATCCGCCGGACTTTCCGTAAAACCGGGGACCCCCGTGGAGGAAGCTTTTCCTTTCCTGGATCTGTGCAGCATATTTCTCATCATGACGGTGGAACCGGGTTTTGGCGGGCAGAAATATATCGAAAGCTGTACGGAAAAGATCCGGAAAGCCAAAGACTATATCGATGCAAACGGCCTGGACTGCGTGATCCAGGTGGACGGCGGTATATTCGAAGAGACGCTTCCCATCGTTGTCAAAGCAGGGGCTTCCTGGCTGGTGGAAGGAAGCGCGGTGTTTAACGGGGACATTGTCCGGAACATAGAGCTTGCAAAAGAACAGATCAGGAGTCTTTCATGAACAGACCGGATACGATCATCATCAGCGGGGGCGATCTCAACAGGGATTTTGCCCTCGATTTTATTAAACATAACCTGCCCTGCCGGCTGATCGCCGCGGACAAGGGCCTGCAGTATCTGTGTGAGATGGATCTTCTCCCGGACCTGGTCATCGGAGACTTTGACAGTCTGACGCCGATGTATCAGAAGACACTCTCCGATCTGGAAGAAAGAGGGATCCCCGTCTTCCGTCTGAAACCTCAGAAAGACGAGACCGACACACAGGAAGCATTCCGCTGTGCCCGTGAGAACGGGGCGAAAGAGGTCGTGCTCCTGGGGGCCACGGGCACCCGGCTGGATCATGTGATGGGCAATCTGGGACTTCTGGCGTTGGCCAGGTCTTACGGCGTCGGCCTGACGATTCTGGATCCCCATAACAGGATCAGAGTGGTTTCTTCGCCGCTGGAGATGAATAAAAGAGAACTGTTTGGAAAATATATTTCGTTCTTTCCGTTGGGAGAGACGGTGGAAGGGCTGACACTTCAAGGTTTCGCGTATCCGCTCACGGATTTTCGACTGGGCATACTGGAGAGCGGCCTTACCGTCAGCAACGAAGCGGCGGAAGAGAAGCTGCTTGTGACCTATACCTCCGGGACCCTCCTGATGATCGAATCCCGTGACTGATATTCCGCCTGGTCTTGCTTGTTTTATGCCAGAAATCAGGCGTCCGTAAATAGTGTATGAAGAACTTCTTTGGACTTCGCAGTGCCGTTAAGGCAGCAGTCAAAGGGGTTCTTTTTTTGTCCCTTTCACAGAAACCTCACATTTTGACCACGATTTGCCCACAACTTTCCGATAATATCTACTTCAGACATCAGCAAACCCGAAATGAGAGCCGGAAGGCACGGTCATATGAGCTGGTGGGGAAGGAAATCCATATGAAAGCAAAGTACAGACACGAATGGAAGCATGAGATCAACGCCGGCGACCGCATCGCCATCCGGCAGCGGCTCAGGGCAGTGGCTCAGACGGACCCGCACGCGGTGAACGGACAATACCGGATCAGAAGCCTCTATTTTGACGATCCGAAGGACCGGGCTTTGCGGGAAAAGATCGACGGCGTGAATATGCGGGAGAAGTTCAGGATCCGATACTACAACGATGACACAAGCATCATCCATCTGGAAAAGAAATGTAAGATCAACGGACTCTGCAGCAAATTCAGCGCACCGTTAACGCCGGAGGAAGCCTGCTCGATCGCCGAAGGAGAGACCGGCTGGATGAGGGACTGTGACAGGCCTCTGCTGCAGGAACTGTATGTAAAGATGCAGAACAGGAGACTGCAGCCGAAGGTCATCGTCGACTATACCCGGGAGCCGTTCATCTACGGGCCGGGCAATGTGCGGGTGACTATTGACTATGACATCCGGACCGGACTCGGAGGCACGGATTTCCTGGATCCGGCATGTACGACCATCCCGGCAGCGGATGATCCCATAATCCTGGAGGTCAAATGGGACGAATACCTCCCGGATATCATCCGGGATGCGGTGGACCTGAAGGGAAGAAGGGCTTCCGCCTTTTCCAAATACGCAGCCTGCAGGATGTACGGCTGAGAAGAACACTACGAGAGTGAATGAGAGGAGAAAGACATGACATACGATGATATCTTCAAATCAAGCTTTTTAAACAATGTAACAGCCATCAGTCTGCTGGACATGGCACTGGCGATGGCCCTGGCTTTTGGAGTAGGCCTGTTTATTTTCTTTGTCTACAAGAAGACTTATGCGGGGGTCATGTATTCCTCAAGCTTTGGAGTGACGCTGATTGCCCTGACGCTCATCACCACACTGGTGATCCTGGCAGTCACGTCCAATGTGGTCCTTTCCTTAGGTATGGTCGGTGCGCTGTCTATCGTTCGTTTCAGGACAGCCATCAAGGAGCCCATGGACATTGCGTTTTTGTTCTGGTCGATCGCGGCAGGCATCGTCCTGGCGGCCGGCATGCTGCCGCTGGCGGTACTGGGCAGCGTCATGATCGGGATCATCCTGCTTCTGTTTGCAAACAGAAAATCCCACACGGAGCCATACATCGTGGTGGTATCCTGCGACGGGCATGACAGCGAAAAGAAGGTCGCCGAATATCTGAAGTCAAAGACAGAAAAATGTCAGGTCAAGAGCAAGACAGCCCGTAAGGGACAGGTGGAGCTCAACATGGAGATCCGCCTGAAGGATGACAATACGGATTTCATAAACGAAATGAGCGATCTGCAGGGTGTCAGCAATGCAGTGCTGGTAAGCTACAACGGCGATTATATGGGATAACAGAAAGAGGGTGGATCGATATGTCCGCACATAAGAATACAGACAGGGTCTGCGTCATCGTGACGATCCTGGCCGTTCTGCTTACCTTCCTGTTTATGAACGGAGAAGCTTTTGGCCTTTCAAAGACCGTAGACGCAGATTCGGAAAGTTATGAGAGCGAGGTCCGGTTTACGGAGAATGACCTGGACGGCAGCTGGGACACTACGTCGGCCGTCCGGATCACACTGGAAGGAGACAACGGAACAGTCAGCGGAAACGGCGCGTATTTTCTCGACGGGAATCTGGTGATCGCGTCTCCCGGACAGTATGTGATCAGCGGGTATCTGGATGACGGAAGCATCATCGTTGACTATGAGCAGGGGGCTAAGACATGGATCCTGCTGGACGGCGTGAACATCAGCTGTTCGGACGACGCCTGCATCCGTATCAATCAGGCTGACAAGGTATTTCTGACGCTTGCCGGGGATTCGGAGAATATCCTGGAGAGCGGTGAAGAATACTCGGAAGAGGCTGTACAGGACGGGACCGGAGGCGTGATCTATTCCCATGACGACCTGACGATCAACGGAAGCGGTTCTCTCACGATCAAGGCCGGTTACAAACACGGTATTGAGTCGAACGATGACCTGGTGATCACGGGAGGAAACATAAACATTACAGCCGCGGCAGATGGGATGCATGTAAATGACAGCCTCGAGATCACAGGGGCGGATATCACCATCAATGCAGAGGACGACGCGCTGCACTGCGATACGGAAGTTTACATCGCCGACGGAAAGATCCTGCTGGAATCCTGCTATGAAGGGATCGAGGCAATGAATGTCACCATCGACGGAGGCGACATTACCATTTATTCGAGCGATGACGGGATCAACGCTAACGGTGGAGAAAACGAATCCGGCTCCGGTACGATGGGAGGCCGGATGACGGCAGCAGATCCGACGGCAGCAGAGCCGATCGAGGCAGATACGACTGCAGAAGAAACGGATGAAACACAGGAGAATGAAACGGTTGCAGCCGAGGAGGAATCGCCGCTCATCACGATCAACGGAGGAACGGTCACGGTCATCAATGAGAACGGCATGGATGCTGACGGACTGGATTCCAACGGAGATATTGTGATCAACGGGGGAATGGTCATCGTCAGCATGAACGGGAACGGAGGCAACAACGGTCTTGACTTCGGAAGCGAGAACGGAGGTCGATGCCTGATCAACGGCGGCGTCGTGATCGCCTGCGCAGGCAGCTCCATGATGGAAACGATGGATTCTTCTTCCGAACAGAACATCCTTGTCTATGTTCCGGATGAAATGACCCCGAATGATTCTGTGCTGATCGTGACAGACAGCGAGGACGGACAGATCATCAGCCAGAAGATCCCGGTCGGATTCTCCTCCGCGATCGTAAGCAGCCCGGATCTTGTGCAGGGACAGACGTACACGATCACGATACAGAACAGTGACGGGTCCGAAAATGCAAGTGAAGAGGTGACGATCGAAGGAACCGTGACCAATATCGGAACCGCAGGAACAGGCATGGGCGGCATGAGCATGCACCAGGGCGGACCCTTCCAACAGATGGGAGGAGGTTCCGGTGAAGGAAATTTAGAAGAAGGAACGATGCCGCAGCCTGGGGAGATGCCGCCGATGCAGGGTACCTCGGACAGTGAAAGCGGCGAAGAAGGAACGATGCCGCAGCCTGGGGAGATGCCGCCGATGCAGGGC
>CAMOQF010000050.1 GCA_946622645.1 uncultured Blautia sp. | reverse complement strand
GTCGGGGACACCAGAACCTAAATCTGGCGCGTCTGCCAATTCCGCCATAGCCGCGCAGAATAAAACATAAGCGGAAAGCCATGCTTTCCGCTTATGGAGAGTGAAGCATCGGGGGCTCGAACCCCGGACAACTTGATTAAAAGTCAAGTGCTCTACCACCTGAGCTAATGCTCCATGAGACTGGGCTAGCTGGATTCGAACCAGCGCGTGCAGCAGTCAAAGTGCTGTGCCTTACCGCTTGGCGATAGCCCAATAAGGGAAGGGTGGGTACAGGGATTCGAACCCTGGGCCTCCAGAGCCACAATCTGGCGCGCTAACCAACTGCGCTATACCCACCACAGCGTGCCTGAAGGGATTCGAACCCCCGACCCACGGCTTAGAAGGCCGTTGCTCTATCCAGCTGAGCTACAGACACATTCTCTGTTTTTCCAGAGAAGCGGGTGATGGGAATCGAACCCACGTGTCTAGCTTGGAAGGCTAGTGTTCTACCATTGAACTACACCCGCATATTCGCTGAACGGTAAAATGTCTACAGCAGTCGGGGTGACAGGATTCGAACCTGCGGCCTCCTGGTCCCAAACCAGGCGCTCTAGCCAAGCTGAGCCACACCCCGCTGAAGTCATTTACATTCGTATTTTCATATTCAATTTAAGCACACGTCACCTGACGCAAAGACTATTATATTATACGAACATTTAAAAGTCAACAGTTTATTTTGTTTCTTTATTTCTATCTTTGTTTTGGTCTTTGCATCTCTGCTTCCGGCTGTCCCGGTTGATTCGTCCGTCCGGAACTGGTATAGTATAACAAAAGCAAAAACCGTTCATGAAAAGGAGTTCTTTATGGATATAAAAGCATTTCAGGAAAAACTCTCTGCCCTGGTACGTCTGGCGGAATCGCAGGATCTCTCTCTTACGCAGACCCAGATCGGCAGCTGTTTTGTGTCGGACGATCTGGAGCAGGAGCAGATGCTGCGGATCCTGACCTATCTGAAAGGAAAAGGGATCCGGATCGAGGCAGACGCCCCGGCGGATGAGATCGCGGATAAAGCCATCGATCTTTCCATCGGGACCTTGCAGGATCTGACCGCGGAAGAACAGGAATGGCTTACGGATCTTCTGGAGGAACTGCAGAAGTCTGTGCCGGAGGAAAAGCGGGTGGAAGAAAGCTTCTCCGCTCTCCTCTCCGGAAGCGAAGACGCCCTTCTGGCCCTGACGCAGCACTATCTGCCGACCGCCGCGCGTCTCGCGGCGGAGAACAACTGCGCGGAGATCCCGCTGCAGGATCTTTTTCAGGAAGCAAGCCTGGCGCTTTACACGGCTCTTTCGGAACTCCCCTCGCAGAAAGCCGGCACGGATGACTGTGACGCATGGATCCTCGGCAGGATCCGACAGGGCCTGCTCACCGCGATCGAAGAACAGACCCTGCAGAAACAGCATGATGATATTCTGGTAGGGAAGGTCGAAAAACTGGATCACGCCGTCCGGGAGCTTTCAGAGGATGAGGAAGACCAGACTCTTCCCTTCACCCTGCAGGAACTCGCCGTCATCCTCGATATGGATCCGGAAGAGATCCGGAGCACGCTCCGTCTTACGGAAGGCGTATGACCTGATCATTCCGGGTCCGGCTGCAAAGTGTTAAAAGCAAGCGTCAGGACGGCCGAAATCGCTTCCGCGTCGGAGTCCGGATAGTAGCTTGCGGAAATATGAGCGACCCCTTTGTCAAAGGGTATCGCAAAATCCGTAAAGCGGAGTTCTCCCATACCTGCCTCATAGGAGTATGTCATGACATAGCAGCCCGGATTATCCGGAAGCGGCTGTGGTTCGGAAGGCGCATTGATGACTTCGTGATTCTCCATGACCGTTTCCCCGATCGATTGCAGCATCGCATAAGCATCCGGTGATTCAGTCTTCCAGTAAGCTACATAGACAGATGGGAAATAACCATCGGGCGTCAGATAGACGTTTGAAAACCCGTAGCTGTCTTCCACGCGGTATTCCGGATAGACAGAGAAGCTGAAGCCTCCCTCGTCGTTATGATGGACGACCGTATCGCCGGATCCGCCGTCCGATCCGCCTCCCGGCTCTGTCGTATCACTCTTCGGAGCGCCGTCGTCGTTCCCCGGTGCCGGAGCAAAATCATCCCCTCCTGAAGAAGGATTGAAGCCTCCGCCGCTGCTCCTGTCATCTCCGGTCCCATTGTCTGTCGGTTCCTGCGGGCCATCCGCCGGGCCGGTCCCCGTCGGCTCCTGTGGAGCATCCGCCGGAGACAGATCAGAAAAATCGGGCATGGTAAAGAGCGGCATGCCGGTATCGTAGTTCAGTCCCTGGATCCCCAGCGTGTTGACCAGGTCGCAGTCGAGGACATACATCTTTCCTCTGTCCTGGGCGTCCTGCAGATAAGCCACCCATTCTTCATCGGTCAGCAGCAGAATATATTCGTCGATGTCGTCGGTACCCTTAAAAGGCAGTGTGGTCGTCTCCACCAGGAAATAGTCTCCCGAAGCGTCCCAGCTCTCCACAGCCACCTGGCAGTGGCCCGGCGTCAGGATCAGCATCGGATGCATATCGGCGGACAGTATGGCGCTTGCGATGACAAGCGAAGTTTCCACACAGATCCCGGAGCTGCTGCTCAGCACGTCTGCCGGGAGCAGGACCCGCTGATGTGTGTCAGACGCGAGGGAGAAACCGCCGTTGTTGTAGCGTACGCCGATGGCGCTCACGACCGCCTGCAGGGCGATGGTCTGATAGGCTGTGATATCCGTATTGCCGGATTTCATGCCGTATGCGCCCTGATAGCCCGGCAGAGCATCGGCGTTGGAGCCGATCACTTTGCTCAGCCATTCGATGGCGCCGCGCCGCAGGGCCAGGATCGCTTCGCTCTCCGGCTGCAGCCAGGCCAGCAGGTCGTCGTGTCCGTTGATGCCGAACTCGTCGTTCCGGAGCTGGAAATCATAGATGCTGTTGATGTGAATCGTCTTGCTCTCCTGTACCAGAAGCTCGTTGGTGGAAGCATCCGTGACTGTCAGCATCAGCAGTGTGTCCCATCCGTTTTTCAGGTTGGGCAGGTTCATCAGGACAGGCGGTTTGATCTGAATGCTCGTGACCGCTTCGTCGATCGTCACCTTGCGGGAATAGGTCTGCGTGAACTCATTGAGCTGGCAGGTGATCAGAATATCCCGGGTGCCCCCGTCGGTGCATGCGGTCAGATTGACCACCGAGTTGGTGGAATTATACAGGTTCGGGTAGATCGTGTCGATCATCTCATAGTCGATGTTGGTCTTCATCCGGGGGAAGACTTCTTCTGCCGTTCCCGTTCCGCCGACAAGACTGAGAAGATTCTCTTCCGCTTCTTTAAGCCTTCCATTCGCAACAGAAATGACCTGTCTGTATTCCCTTCCCATCAGATCAAAATTGTTCCCGTCGTAGTTTGAAAGGACCCTGTCCAGCCGGTCCAGGACATAGGCCGCCGAATACCTGCGAAGGACATCGTCGTAAGCAAGCCCTCCGGCTTCGCTTACCATGCAGCGCAGAAAGCCGTCGATCGAATCCGTGTAGCACTTCCAGTTGTCTTCCAGGCAGGAGGGCTTGTGGAGCGCGCGGAAAGCTTCCTGCGTCTGCGACATGGCGTTGTAGGCGAGCGACAGATAGACCTGCGGGTCGTTCTGCGGCGTATTCAGCGCTTTCACGAGGGCAGCCTGGGCGTCATACTGGTCGCAGTAAAAGTCCAGCACTTCCCGATAATCTGCCAGGATCGTCTGCAGCTCTCCGAACCAGGCTTCCGCCGCCCGGCCAAGCTCCTGATCCTCCGCAGGGGGAAGCGCTTCGTAAAGGGCCTTTGCTTCTTCCTGCATCTCTTCGGCTCTTGCGGAGGCTGTCCGGCAGTCTTCTGCATAGGTATCCAGCATATTCTGGGTCACCGCTGCCGATTTATCCCGATAAGCCTCCGTGATGACAGACGACTTTTCTGCCATTTTCTCTGCTTCGGTGATCAGCTCTTCTCTGATTCCGGATGCCTCCTGCAGGGAAGCGGCCGCCGCGTCCGCGTAACTGCCGCCCTCCGCCAAAGCAGTACTGCCTGCTGAAAAACAGCAGGCAGATGCCAGGAGACCGGTCAGGATCATCTTACGAAAATTCATCCTCATCGGGTTTCCTCCTTTTTTCACTTCCAGTTGATGGTCCCTGAAACCGGGGTCAGATAAGCTTCGTCCGTATCGACCGGGACGTAACGCTCCCCGTCATACCAGTCAAAAAATCCCAGCTCCGCTTTGTAATATTCTCCCGTCTCGGTATCCAGCACCCGTTCATATCCCATGGTGGCGTCGCTGTATTTCTGCGAGGCCACATCGGATGAATGCTCCGCGTTTTCCCAGGTATCCATGATCATATCGCCGATGACGTCGGCTGTATGCATGACATAATCGTAATTCTTTATGATCATGCTCCATTCCCTCTGGCGGTAATAGTTAAAGTCGTCCGTGAACCGGATGGAGCACAGTATGTAATCCAGGACCGGGAGCCAGTCATAAAACTCCTCTTCCGGCGCCATCTCCATCGCGACATCCTGCACCATCAGATAGCCCGCATCGATCTCCTGGATATTCCAGATATCCGTGGGATACTCCATCATGTAATACGGTATGTCAAAGGGCCTTGCGCTGAAGAAGCCCTTCAGTTTTTTTCCGGTGAGGCTTGAAGTACAGTTCGCAAGCAGAACGTCCTCGCCAAAGCCATCGCTCCCCAGATTCCGGATCAGGTCGAAATCGGTGTAATCATACACGTTTTCGAGCCCCTTGAACACGCCCCAGGTGGAGATTTCAGGCACCACCGGGTCGTCCGCGAACATGCTGCCGGGATCGTGTTCCTGATACCAGTTCCGGGCCGCCTCCGTCTTCAGGAAGCCGATGGTGCAGAGATTCAGGTACACCATGCGGTCCGGGTTTTCCGGGTCGTACACCGTGATGGAATAGTCCACCAGAGACATCTGATCATTTTCACCGTTCAGCCTGAGCCCCTTTTCAAGGACCCATCCTTCCGGAAGCATCATGGAGAACCAGCCGTCCGAATCCACATAGCTTGCGAATTTTACCTGGGATACTTCTGAAGGAGTGATCTCGATCCCGTCTTCCCCCTGGGAGGTCGTCGGTACGACGTCGGGTCTCTCAGTCTCTTTTTTCGGCTCTGCAGCCACTTCCCTGAATTCAAAGTTCTCGATCGCCGTCTGCAGGGCGTCCATGGTCTCCGTCCTGTCTTCTTCATAAAACGCGGCGCCGTAATCGATCAGGTCATTGCCTTCGCGGATCACTGCCCTGAGGTACTGGTATCTGCCATATTCCGACTCAATGTTGTAAGAGACCGCCGGGAAATGATAACCGTCAAAATCGAACCAGAAAAGATCGCTGTAACCGGTCAGCGCGCTGCCGAAATTTCTCTTCATGAGAGGCGTGACCACATTCTGCAGATGAACCTCCGGATCCGACGCGTCGTTATAATAACGGTAGATCACGATCCCCGGCAGGATATCCTGCGCATCCAGGTCGATGAACAGGCCCTGGTCTGTCCAGACTGCCTTATAGTCGTTTCTGATCAGTGTGGAAAAGCCTTGTTGCTCACAGACGATCGTCGTGAACCCTTCCGTCGGTCCGTGCGCAACGATGCCGGAGCCCTCCGCAGTGGATAACAATCCTTTTTCCATGGAGTAATCCGAGAGCGGTCCTGCCTGCGCCGGCAGGACCATTCCCATGAGAAGAACTGTTGTAAGCAGCAGACTGATACAAGCTTTTTTTGTTTTCATGGCATTATTCTCCGTATGCTGGTGGACGGGCTGCTGTAAGACTCCGTTGTCGTTCAGTTGTAGTAATTGGCATCCGGCTGGAAGGAGGAGACGACCAGGTTAAGAGCGTTCAGGGTCTCTTCTTCTTCACCGTTCAGGACCTTGGCGGAATACAGAACGACCCGTCCGTCAACCACCTCGGCGCAGCGAAGCATCTTCAATACATATCCGTCCGCTGTACGATAGGTGTACATAGCGCCTGCAAGGTCTTTGCCTCCCACCGTGTAGTACTCATACTCTACGAGGCCGATCAGGTTGTCCCCGTATTTTTCCTGCATCCAGGGGGTGAAGCTTTCGTCGATATATTCGGCAGGATCGAACATATCATCGCAATAGTAGACCATGATATAGGGAACGCTGCCTTCGGTCTTGGTATAGATGGTCACGCCGGTATCTTCAGCATAGTCCCAGATGTATTCCGGGTCTGTCTGGACTGAGAAGCCCATTTCCGGACAAGAGACAGTCTGTGCGCTGTTGTGCAGAAGTTCCTGGCCGTCGTCCTGGCCGTCGTCCTGGCCATCCGTATTGTTTCCGCCCGTATACTGATCATAATAGTGGGCATCCGGCTGATAGTAATAAGCGGCTCTTGCAAGAGCGTTCAGGGTTGCTTCGCTGTCGTCCTGACGATACTTGGCGGTGTAGCAGACAAAGTGATCGTCCCGGATATCAAAGAGGCGGAAGAGGACCACCGGGACCCCGTCGATCAGATACGTGTACATCTGGCCGGGCATTTCGATGCCGGAGACCGTGTAGGTCTGGAACTGTCCGATATCGATCAGGTTGTCTCCGTAATTCTCCTGCATCTGGGGCGTCAGGACCTGGCTGAAGTGACCTTCGGGATCAAAGCCTGTTCCCTCTGTCTTGAACATCAGCACGAAAGGGATCCCCTTTCCGCCGCCGGTGTAGATGCACAGGCCCTGGTCGGGATGATAGTCGTATTCATAATCTGCGAGGCAGAGTGTGCAGAAGTTCTGCTCTTCACAGGAAGCGATCCTCATATCTACGGATTCGCCTGCCCCGGCGCCGACTCCCTGGCCGAGCCCGAGATCTCCAAGACCTTCCGTGAGTACAGGATCTGATTCAGCCTCCGGGACGGCGGTCGTATCCTGTACGCCGGCCATGAGGGAAGGAATGCTTCCTTCCTCGGCTGCGACCGTCACGCCGTCGCTGCCCTCGCCTCCAAGTACAGGTGCTTCTGCCGATGCAAATGCTGAGGCACTTAAAGCAACAGTCAGAATAAGTGATGAAAAGATGGAAACTGATTTACGCATGGGATAGCCCTCCTTTTTTCTGTATGGTTATTTTTCCTGGTTGCGGTCCTTTTTATGATATGGTATAAAGATTGCAGAGTGTTTATGGTTGCATTCAACGCTATTATTGTCTTTATTATCTCAAAAAAGGTGCTGTTTAGCAAGTAAAATCGTCATTTTGCCCTGTTGTTTGGGATCCCGTTCCATCTGCGACAGGCAAATTGTTTATCGATGATGTGATCTTATCATATCGCTTTAGTGCTTCTGTATTCTTCATTTCCCCTCACGCTATACTGCAGAAAGGAAACCGCATTATGGGAAGAAAACTGTTTCTCACCGACCTGGACGGAACTTTATTGAACAGCCGGAAGCAGGTGACTCCCCGCACCTATGAGGCTCTGCAGCGCTTTGCCGCGGAGGGCAATGTGTTCGGCATCTGTACCGGCCGCAGCACTGAAAATGCCGTATCCGTTCAAAAGCAGCTGCGCCTCGACTTCCCGGGGAGCATGATCGTCGCTTTTAACGGAGCCGAGATCTATGACCCCGGGAACAGCCTTACCATCTACCGGACGGGCATCCCTCTGGCAATGACCGCAGATATCCTCGCCCTGGCCGGGAAGCGGTGCATTCATGTTCACACGTACAACGATCGTTATATCGTAAGCTCCGCGTACGATGAGCAGATGATCTACTATAAGAAAGCTATCAAAAGCCCGGTCATTGTGACGGATGACGTTCTCTCCGAGCTGGACAGACCGCCATGCAAAATCATCGGCATCGAGCTTGAAGATCTGGGCCGCCTGGAAGCCTTCCGGCAGGAGATCCTGCAGCTTTACGGAGACACCCTCTCCTCCATCTATTCGAACGCCAACTATCTGGAGATCTTTCCAAAAGAAGCCGGGAAAGGAGCCGCGCTGGAACGGCTCTGCCGGCATCTGAATATTCCGGTGGAAAACTCCATGGCCGCAGGCGACGCGGAAAATGATATCTCCATGGTGAAAGCTGCCGGATGCGGCATCGCCATGTGCAACGGTTCGTCGGAGATCCGGGAGGCTGCCGATGTCGTCACCGAAAATGACAACGACCATGACGGGCTCGTCCCGTTTTTGTCCTGAGAAAATCTTACTTGACAAGTGCTCCGTTTTCTTAGATACTGGAGGATGGAAGTTTTTGTTTACATAAGAAAGCTTTTTTCGTCAGTATATATGGAACGGAGCATTTATCATGGTTTTTTCAAGCCTTTTGTTTGTTTTTTTGTTTTTGCCTCTGAATCTGATCTGTTATCATTTCGCCAAGCCCCGAAACAAGAACATGGTTCAGCTGATCTTCTCGCTGATCTTTTATTCCTGGGGCGGTCCCCGCTATCTGTTTCTCCTGCTGGGAGACACCTTCTTCAGCTGGTTTTTTGCCCTGCAGATCGAACGAAGCAGGGGGAAAAGCCGTAAGACCTGGCTGATCGCGGAATGCGTCTGCGTGCTGGGTATCCTGGGGATCTTCAAATATACCGGGTTTTTCCTCACCAACCTGAAGGTGCTCACCGGCTTCCCCAAAAATATTCCCGAGATCGTTCTTCCCATCGGTATATCGTTCTACACCTTCCAGCTTCTGTCTTACGTGATCGACGTATACAGGGGCGAGGTCGCCGCGCAGCCGAAATACTGGAAGCTGCTTCTGTACTCCAGCCTCTTCCATCAGTGTATCGCCGGTCCTATCGTACGATATGAGACCGTAGCCAACGAGATCGATCACAGGAGAGTCTCCCAGACCGATCTTTTTATGGGCATCCGCCGTTTTTCGATCGGCCTTGCTAAAAAAGCCATCCTGGCAAACTCTGCCGCTTCGGTCGCGGACACGCTTCTGCCGGTCGGTACGGACGGGCTGGCAAACCAGTCCACCCTGGGTCTGTGGATGGGCGTCCTGTTCTATATGCTGCAGATCTATCTGGACTTTTCAGCCTATTCGGATATGGCCATCGGCATGGGCCGTATGGTAGGCTTCCATTATCTGGAAAACTTTGACTATCCCTACATTGCCCGGTCCGTCCAGGATTTCTGGAGAAGATGGCATATTTCACTGTCCACCTTCTTCCGTGACTATGTCTACATCCCGCTGGGCGGCAGCCGCTGCTCCACCGGCAAATATATCCGCAACATGGCCGTCGTCTGGTTCCTGACCGGGATGTGGCACGGCGCCAGCTGGAACTATATTCTCTGGGGCCTGTACTATCTGCTGTTCCTGCTGCTGGAGCGTTTTATCATCCGGGGAAGGATCCCGCGCGTGCTGGATCACATCTATGCGCTGATCGTGGTGTACTTTGGATGGATCATCTTCAAGTTTGAAAGCATGGCGGATCTCGGCACCGTGCTGAAGGGCATGTTCGGTTTTGCCAAAGGCGGTTTTACCAGCATGGAGGTCAGCACCCTCTTCGTCGGAAACCTGTTTTTCATGATCTTCGCGTTCATAGCGGTCACGCCGTTCGGAAAATGGCTGCGCCGTTATGTCTTTGATCTGGGCAGCAGAAACCACACGATCTTTGTCATCGTTAGCGCGATCGAAGCGGCCACGCCGGCCATCCTTCTGTTCCTCTCCGCTCTGTCGCTCATCGGCGACAGCTATAATCCGTTCCTGTATTTCCAGTTTTAAGGGGGTTCTTTATGAAAAAGCTCAAATTTACCAAAAAGCAGAAGCGCCTCCTGCAGAACTTCCGGTCGTGGGGCGTCGTACTGTTCCTCTTTGTCATGCTGCTGGGATTTCTGGTCGGTCTTTTGTTCTTTGCACGGCCGAAAAACTCCGTGGCTGAAAAGAGAGTCCTGACCGAGTTTCCGGAGTTTACCTTTGCTTCCTTTATGGACGGAAGCTTCTTTTCACAGGTGTCCCTCTGGTTTTCGGACACCTACCCTGCCAGAGATTCGCTGATCGCGGCGGATAAAGGCCTGAAAAGCGTTTACGGCCTGAAGACCGACACCATGATGGTGGGCGGAAGCGTCGGCGACGAGATCCCCACCCTCACGGCGGAGGATACCGGCACGGAGGTGGAACAGACTGCTTCTGCCGCAGATGTTCTGGATGATGGAAGCGATACAGCAGAAGGCGCCGACGCTTCCGCAGAAGAAAGCACTGCTGAACCGACGCCGGTTCCCAAGGTAGAGATGGATCCGCCCGATGCGGAAGCCATGCAGGCCGCCATCCAGAACCAGATCGTCAAAGGTCTGTACGTAAAAAACGGGGCCGCCTACAGTGTCTACTACTTTAACCAGAACGCCTGCAACACCTACACTGCCGCGCTTAACAACGCCGCTCAGAAACTGGCCGGAAAAGCCAACGTATATTCCATCCTGGTACCCAATCAGTCCGGAGCCATGCTGCCGGAGGACGAGCTGAAGAGTCTTGGCGGATCGGACCAGACTCAGGCCATCCAGTACTATTACAGCCTGTACGACAACGTGACAGGCATCAAGACCATCGAAACGCTGCGTGAACACAACGACGAGTACCTGTATTTCCGCACGGACCATCACTGGACGCAGCTGGGCGCTTATTACGTCTACCGCAATTTCTGCGAAGCCAAAGGCTGGACGCCGCATGAGCTGAGCGAATTTGAGACCATGGTATTTACGCCCTTCCTGGGCACCTTCTACGCCGAGCTCGGCAATGCGGATATGGCCGCCAACCCGGACACCGTCACGGCTTATGTGCCGAACGGAACCAACGACATGACCTTCTGGGATACCAACGGCCAGGAGGTCAAGTGGCACGTCATCGAGGATGTGAGCACCTGGAATAATTCTTCCGGATACTACTGCTATATCGGCGGCGACAAGCCCATGAGCATCATCGAGAATCCGGCCATCACGGACGGTTCGTCCTGTATGGTACTCAAGGAATCCTACGGAAACTGCTTTGTGCCTTTCCTGGTGGATCATTATCAGACGATCTATATCGTGGACTTCCGGTACGCCAACGTAAACGTGGTCAATTATGTGCTGGAACATAACATCCAGGATCTGATCGTGATGAACAATATCACCATCGCGGCCGGCGAGCAGGTGGCTGCCACCATCGCAAGCCTGTTATAAAAGCCAAAAACCTTCCGGAGCCCATGTTTTCAATGGTCCGGAAGGTTTTTTCATGCGTTTTTTTTAATCTCCCATCAGCAGATGTTTCAGGAAAGATGCCGTCGGAGCAATGGCGGACGGATCGACCCGGAAGGCAGGATGGTGCAGGTTGTGCCCTTTACCGGTCCCGATCTTCAGATAGACTCCCGGCCTGTGGAAAGTCTTGCTGTATAACCCGAAATCGTCCCCCACCATAGCGGCGGGAACCTCCTGCCAGGCAAAGCCGTTTTTCACGGCTGTTTTTTTTGCGTATTCGGAGAGATCCGGATCATTGATGACCGGATCATGTCCTTCGGTCCAGGTGAGGACACATTCAGTTCCTGAAGCGATCCCGGCTCCTTCGGTGATCCGGAGGATCGCTTCATGGATCGCTGTACGGTCATTCTCGTCAAATGTACGGACAGTTCCCTCCAGAAATGCCGTCTTGGGGATGACGTTCCAGGTGTCTCCGCCGTGCATCTGTGTGACGCTGACCACGCTTGGGCGGAAAGGACTTACGCTGCGGCGGGCAAATGCATCCAGGTCGGAAACCAGTCCCGAAAGGACTGTCAGAGGACTTTTCCCCAGGTGGGGCAGCGCGCCGTGGCAGCCGATCCCGGTCACGTCAATACGGTACCGGTCTACCGAAGCGGCGATCGGTCCCGCATGGATACCGACCACGCCGGAGTCCAGATCCGGATCCGCATGAATGCCCCAGAACTGCTCTACGCCCGTTAACAGGCCGGTCTGCACCACCTGACTGGCACCGGTAAAGGCTTCCTCAGCCGGCTGAAAAACAAGCCATACAGTGCCTTTCAGCTGCTCTCTGTCCGCCTGGAGGAGTTCAGCCGCAGCCAGTACCGATGTCATATGGAAATCATGGCCGCAGGCATGCATGCGGCCTTCATACAGCGATTGATAAGAAAGATCCGTCTCCTCCAGGACCGGAAGAGCGTCGATATCTGCCCGGAGGGCTCTCTGGGGACCGGGCCGGCTTCCGCGGATCACAGCCAGAAGGCCGGTCGGGAGGTTCGAGGGTATGATCTCGATCGAAAGTTCCTGCAGGATCTCCCGGATCTTCCCGGTGGTCTCATGCTCTTCACCGCTGGTCTCCGGATGTGCGTGGAACCATTCAAACCATTCTGTCCATCTTGTAGTGTTCATATTGGGATTTCCTCCATCTCAAAGCGTGAAAACAGTTCTCATGCCCGTTTATTGTCGCGGCCGGCATTTTGGACGTTGTAAGAAAGAAAGGGGCTGTCATGCATGACAGCCCCGAACCGTACTCTTATTTTTCATACAGGAATTTTTCCGGAAGCGTGACTTTGAAGTCTCTTGCCAGATCCCGGAAGTTCTGCGGCGTGATGGTCTGGAGCTTATCCGGACGAACCGCATACACTTTCAGCAGGATATCGGCGGATTTTACGATGCAGTGCATCAGGCCGAAAGCCAGATCAAAGTCTTCGCCCGAGCAGAAGATGCCATGATGTGCCCAGATGACTGCGTCATACTGTTCCATCTTCTTGCTGGTCGCTACGGCGATGTCCCTTCCGCCGGGGACCATCCACTCTACGGTTCCTACGCCGTCCGGGAATACCACCGGGCATTCTGTCATGGATTCCCACAGCTCTCTGGTAAAGACCTCATCTTTGATGGGAAGAACAAAGGTCAGAGCGATGACGCTGATCGGATGAGAATGATAGATCACGCGGTGTTTTCCGCCTGTCAGGCGCTTTTTCACTTCATGATTCATCAGATGCGCGGGGATCTCGCTGGTGGGAACGCCGCCGTCTCTTAAGCCCCAGCGGATCTTATAGTTTTCACCTTTGTCATCTACTTCAATGATGGCAAGATTTGCTTCCGGATCCAGGATGATGTTGCGGAAATATTTGCCGCTGCCGGTCACCAGGAAAAACTCACCGGCCAGATCCGGGACGGAAGTCCCGATGGGACGCCATTCGTTCTGGTCATGCAGCTCCGGAAGGATCTGCTGTACCTCTTCTTCCTTGATACGGTAAGACAGGTTGCCGCCGTTTCTCTCGTGCCAGCCCTCCTGATAGCCGTCGTCAGCCATTCTGACAAAATCTTTCAAAAATTTTGCATCCAGAATCTTCATGCTCCATGCCCTCCTGATCAGATCGATTATTGAATTTCATTGTATTCTCATTATATATTATAACAGGATTTCTTTTCAACAGTTTTCTGCCCTTGCTTTTTCTTTATACTTTCAGTTTTTCAAATAATGCCTCCTGCAGCACCTGAGAAAAGTTTATATTTGCCTTCACGGCAAGTTCGTTTAACCACTCTGGTATTGTAAGAGTTTTTTTTACCGCTTTCTTATTGTGCCTTTTCTGATATCCTATCGTATCCGCTGCAATAAGATTCACAAATTCGTTTTCGTTCAGCTTAAGATCTTTCGGATCGCTTGGATGTGGAACGGCTTTTCCATCTTTTTCGTATTGATACAAAACCAGCGCCAACACGTCCTCTGCCATTTCAATTCCATCTGCCAGATCTTCGCCGCAGGTGTAACATCCATCAATATCCGGAAAATTAACAGAGTATCCTCCTCCTTCAGCAGCGAAAACTGCCGGATACACATACTTACCCATGAGTTATCTCCTTTCATTGTCGTCTCAACTGCCCTTTCTCCTGCAGCCCGGAGAAATACCGGTCCATATAAAGAAAGCGAGATTATTTTAACCCTGCATCCCTGAGAATCCTGCTGCATGTTCCGTTCGCTATTTCTTTTGCATCGTGCCTTGCAACCGGGAAATACTTTCCTGTTTTGGGACTAAACCACATCTCATGATTTGTACCTTCATAAGATTTATAGCACCCTGCTTTCATCAATAGTCTCTTCAGTTCTGAACCCTTCATACAGTACCTGCTCTCTTTAAGCATTATTCATTGTAACACGTATTTATACGTACTGCAAGTTTTTCTGTTTATTTACAGCACTATGGTTTTACTCACGTCTGCGGAATATAACAAAAGCCTGAGATACCGGTAAATACAAGTATCTCAGGCTTTGTTTTATGCCGCAGACGGGAATCGAACCCGTACGAAGTTTAACCCTCGCAGGATTTTAAGTCCTGTGCGTCTGCCAGTTCCGCCACTGCGGCATTTCAGTACATCTGTAAGAATACCAGATGACATCCCAAATGTCAAGGATGGCGCGGAAAAGTCAGCGTTCGCATAAATGCAAGACTCTCCTGTAACTAAGCCCCGCCAGAGCGGCAGCGAGCAGAATGAACATGACAGCGAGCAGCCTGTGATCGATCTTTGTTCCGAGAAAAACAACGAGCACGGTAAGACCCATCACCACGAACATGTTGGGCAGAAGATAGATCGTGACCGCACCGCCCTGCTTGATCACTTCGACCTCATTCTCCCAGTCGAGACGCATGTGCCGGATGCCGCACACACATCCCCAGGCTGTTGAAAAAGCACACAGCACAAGTCCCAGGATCAGATACAGGATCGAATTCAGGACCGGCACCCTTGCGGAAATGCAAAGGCAGAGAGTCGAAAAGAGCATAAACGGAACCGTAAGGCACATGTTAAAGAGCATCTTTCCCTGATATAATGTCTTTTTTTCGATCGGCAGGCTTTGCACGATCCAGTAGTTTTTGCCCTCCAGCGACGGAGAGCTTGCCGTTGTGGCGAACATACCGATGCAAAAATAAACGATAAACGGAATCGCCGGCTGCAGTATGGCGGGATCGATCGGAGCTCCCTGCGTCACCATCGAGACGATCCTGTTAAAGCCGATAACCAGTGTGACGATGCCCAGCAAAGCCGCAAGGATCTCTCCGAGCGCTCCGTTGGTCATATATACGGTGGAACCGGTCATCCTCCTGAACTCTTTCCAGGCGATCGACCAGACCATTGGCCGCTTTTTCTGGGCAGTCATCCGATAGCGTTTGGCCGCGGCGTGCGATTTCAGCGCAGAGTTGATGTTCCTGTATGACCTGCCAACAATGGAGAATACGATGGAAAAGAGCAGAATACTTACTCCGACAAGCAGCAGGCTCCCTGAGATGCTGTGTTTTGTGACCGCATCTGTAAACCACCCGACGGGCAGGTATATTCTCGCTGCATCGGAGGTCACGTCTGACGTCATCTCCAGCGTCGTCTGCACAGCGTCATTTTTAATCATGTCTTCGATGATGAACCGGCTCGAAAAGCAAAGAAGAACGAATACAAACGTCAGTATGGTCTGGATGATATTGTTCTTTCTGAATCCGGCGCTGATCCTCGCGATCAGAAAACCCAGAAAAGAAGCCAGCAGCATCGGGATCACAGGAAGGAAGAACGAAAGCACGATCCACAGAAGATAAACATAAACGGCAGGGTGTTTAAAATATCCATATCCGATCATCATGGCTATGGAAATGCTCAGATACCATCCCAGGCTCTTGATATACATGTACAGAAATTTGCATCCCGCCACAGTCTTTGCTTCAAACGGAAGGGACATCAGCATGTCATATTCTTTGAAATTGAACAGATATCCGTTCGTCTTAAAAAATGTGAAGAAGAAAGCAAGCACGCTGATCATCAGCGCACACATTGCGGGCGCCGCGTCGATGATCCCGTACGTTCCGTAGCCGGCACACATCAGAACGCAGTATGCCATGAGCAACAGATACAGGAATCCATATCCGACGGCATTCGCAACGATCCTTCTTTTTTTCTTTTTATCTGTGGAATGGCGGTAAATGTTGCGCTGACTTGTCGACAGAAGCAGCGTTTTCAATAGGATCATACTATTGTTCATTGTTGTCCGCCTCCAGGAAAGCTTCTTCCAGGGAATGTCCTGCGGTGAGTTCCTCCATGGTACCGGAGGCAATGATCCTGCCCTGCTTAATGATAGCCACCTTGTTGCACAGTTTTTCCGCGACATCCAGGACATGCGTCGAGAAAAACACTGCCGTGCCTTTTGCGCACATCTCATGCATGATCTCCTTCAACGTAAAGGAAGCCTTCGGATCCAGCCCGACAAACGGCTCGTCCAGCACCAGAAGCTTTGGATCGTGGATCAGTGCGGAGATAATGGCTGTCTTTTGTTTCATTCCATGGGAATAGGAACCGATCAGATCGCCCAACGCGTCGGTGATCTCGAACAGATCGCCGTATTTCCGGATGCGCTCCTCCCGCTGTTCAGCGCTGATGCCAAAAGCATCCGCCACAAAATTCAGGTACTGTATCCCCGTCAGATTTTCGTACAGATCCGGATTGTCCGGGATATACGCCGTGACACGCTTGCACTCCATCGGTTCGTCTTTAACGGAATGACCGTTTATATAGATCTCACCTTCGGTGAAATCCAGCACGCCGACCACAGCGCGGATCGTCGTGGATTTGCCGGCGCCGTTGTGCCCGATAAAGCCGTAGATATCCCCGCTGCAGACGGAGAGAGACACGTTGTCCGCAGCTTTCTTCCCCTCTCCATATGACTTTGAATAATTTCTGATCTCGAGCATGATATTTTCACTCATTGCAGCTGTCCTTTCTTTTCAAATCAACGAAGAAAGACTTCAGTATTTACTGTAGTATACCATAACCTGAGGCGAAATCCTATAATACGGCAGCAAATAAAAAAGCCCGTTACCAGGTACTGCGACCTGACAATCGGACTTTTATTCATGAAAATGGGGCCTACAGGGCTCGAACCTGTGACCCCCTGCTTGTAAGGCAGGTGCTCTCCCAGCTGAGCTAAGACCCCATTTGATAAAAAGTTCCGCCCACCCGAAAGTGAGCGGAAACGACCCAGAAGAGATTCGAACTCTCGACCTCCGCCGTGACAGGGCGGCGCTCTAACCAGCTGAGCCACTGGGCCAAATAAGTATTATGAAGTTTTTGCCGCTTACGCGGAGTGGACCTTCGGGGACTCGAACCCAGGACCGACCGGTTATGAGCCGGTTG
>CAMOQF010000049.1 GCA_946622645.1 uncultured Blautia sp. | reverse complement strand
GAACAGCAAGGTCCCATAATCGTGAAAACCGCATGGAAGGTTAAGCCTCCATGCGGTTTTTTCCGAGAAAGAAGATCGCTATGGTGCCGGGGCCGACATGAGAACCGGTGCAGAGATCGTAGTAACGGACGATTATGTCCTGCACACCCAGGTCCTGCCGGAACCGTTCCGCCAGGGCTTCCGATTCCTCGGGAGCGTCACAGTGGGCAATGCCGATGATCGTTGAGGAAGGTTCCGCAATACGATCTTTGGCGATATTGAACAGGTAATCCAAAGCTCTCCTGCGGCTGTGGACTTTATTATGCAGGACGATCCTGCCTTCTTCATTGCCTTTGAGAACAGGCTTGATGGAAAGAAGATTGCCTATCACTGCTTCCGCGGAAGAGATTCTTCCGCCTTTTTTCAGGTGCTTCAGATTGTCCACGGTAAAGTACTGGTTCATCCGCATTTTGTTGTTTTCGATCCAGGATACGGCCTCTTCCAGGGTACATCCTTCGTCACGAAGACGAGAAAGCTGCAGGACCAGGAGACCTTCCCCCAGGGATGCCGCAAGTGAATCAACACAGATGATCCTGCGGTTCGGGTACTGTTCCATCAGGTCCTCCGCTGCCAGTCTGGCTGACTGGACCGTCCCGGTAAGGCCTCCGGACATGCCTGTAAAGAGGATATCCCTGCCTTTCCGGAGAAAAGGCTCAAAAAGCTCGGTAAAACGGGATGGGCTGATCAGGGAGGTTTCTATATTGGCGCCTTTTCGCAGGGCATCGTAAAAGTGCCTGCCGGTTACGGCATCATCCCGTCTGGGAGAATAACAGAGGAATTCTCTGCCGTTCATGGTGCTGATATAACTGATCATGTGTATGCGAAAGGCCTGCAGCAGATCTTTTGTCAGGTTGCTGGCCGAGTCTGTGATGATCTCGTAGAGAGGATGTTTTTCATTGGAAGCAATGTCTTTTTCGTTCATTGGTTTATCTGTGACCTTCTTTCTGTCAAATAATACCATTTAATACTACATGGTATTTAATACTATGTCAAGAAGAAATAAAAACCATATTTCTCCTGCGCGAAAGGGGCGCGAACAGGAAGGTACAGAATTGCTTGACAAGAATTCTTATACAAGATACATTCTGATTAGGTGCAGGTTCTTCTGTTTCTGGTTCTGAGTATAGTGTAAGGATGGGAATGGCTTTTATGAAAAAGAAATGGAAAGTGCTGCTGATCGTTATGCTTATCCTCGCCATCCCGGGTACGATCTTTCTGATATATCGAAGCCGGTATACAGAGGATGAGCTGATCATTACCTCCGGTGACCGCCAGATATACGGCCATCTGTTTCAGCCCCGGTTTTCCGGATCGGAGTATCCGCTCGTTATCCTGGGGCATGGGTACGGAGGCAGTTATTCTGACAATCTGGATTATGGCAGATATCTCGCTGAAAACGGCGTCGCCTGTTACGTGTTTGATTTCTGCGGCGGCAGCGAAGACAGCCGCAGCACCAAGGTGGATATGAACATATTCACGGAAGTGGAAGATCTGAACGGCATTACGGATTATATGCTGGAGCAGTCCTGGCTGGAGAAAGGGCGGCTGTTCCTGGCCGGCAAGAGCCTTGGAGGCAGCGTTGCCGCGCTTGTCGCTGGAGAAAGACCACAGGAGATCGGCGGGCTGATCCTGCATTATCCGTTCTTTATTCGTTCCGAGGCGTTCGGCGGTGACGGCAGTAAATATATTGTAGATGACATGGTTGAAAAGATCGGCCGCTTTCAGGGTCCTGTTCTGATCTTCAACGGAGACGAAGACACCTATGTCCCGCTGGAATGTACAAAGAAAGCTTCCGAGGCATACGAAAACGTGGAACTGATCGTAATGGAAGGCTCCGGGCACGGCTTCCGCGGCACTGCGCGTGTACAGGTAAAGGAGAAAATGAAACAATTCATCCTGTCCGGATCGTGACAAGGCGCAGAGCAGATAACATATGTTTACAAAACGGAGGAGGTGCCGTAAAAGTGGAAACTATCAATGGAGAGTGGATCATGCAAGGCTGCAGCAGCAATGATCCGGACTGTCTTCATTCTGTCGAAGACTGCTTATCGCTCATACACAGGACAGGATTCCTGCCCCTGTTCGCCAATTCTGTTCCCGGTTTTTCTGTCGAGGAGCATGTTCGGGCTGCTCACTGGTGGTGTGATGATGCGGCAAAGGATCCATGGATCTGGAGGATGATCCTGGCAGAAGATGAAAACATAGCATATGGTAAATTTTTCAACAGAGCCGCCGGTTTTATCAGCAAGGATTTCTTCCCTGTCTTTGCGAACTACCGTCGGAACGGCTATGATTTTGATGCTCTTTTTGAGGACGGGTTTGCGTCCTACCGTGCCAAAAAGATCATGGATGTGTTCGAGATGGACGACGACTCTGTCGGAAAGGAGATCATGTCCTATGAGGTGAAGCACCTCGCGGGTTTCGGAAAAAGGGATGACGGAGAAGCCGGAGAAAGAGGCTTTGAGGGGATCGTTACTGACCTCCAGATGCAGAATTATCTTATCATGAGCCGCTTCGCACAGAAAAAGAATAAAAAGGGCGAGTCCTATGGCTGGCATATAGCGGCTCTGGAGACGCCCGAAACAAAGTGGGGACGGGAGTTCGTCACATCGGCTTACAAAGAAGATCCGAAAGAATCATGGAGACGGATCGAAGCCCGGCTGAAGGAAAACTTCCCGGACGCGGAAGAAGCCTGTATAAAGAAAGTCCTGGGGATCAGATATCCGGGAGAGACAGTCAGGCTTCCCGAACCGAAAAAGGAAAAGACCCGGCTTCCAAAAGAGTGGATCATTCCTTCGAATCCAAAGTACTACGACATCATTCACGCCTTCGACCATACAGATACCATTGACTGGAAGCAAGGCAGCGGTATCAGACAGGGGGATACGGTCTTTCTGTACGTGGGGGCGCCGGTTTCAGCGGTGCTGTATCAGTGCGAGGTTACGGAGACCAACATTCCTTATCAGTATCAGGATAAAAACCTGAAGATCACGGCACTGATGAAGATCAGGCTGCAGAGACGGTATGCGCCGGATCAGTTCACTTTTCATGTGTTAAAGAAGGATTATGAGATCTATGCCGTCCGAGGACCGAGAGGCGTTCCGGATTCGTTGAGTGAAGCATTAAAAAGATAATCGAAGATTGCCTGTTATGGCTTTGGCGGAGGATATTCTTCCGCCTTTTTCTTATGCTTCGGATCATTGACGGAAAGAATAAAAACCTCTTGACAGGCAGATGCTCAGGATATATAGTCTATTTAGATAATATTCTAATTAGAAAATTATCTAAGTTGCTCGGTGAATCTGTGTCAACAGGAGGTATTGGTTATGGAAAATCTGCAAGAATGGCTGCCGTTTATTATTCCGCTGATCATAGCAGAAGTGATTCTGCTGGTGATTACGATCGTGCATATTTTAAAGCATCCTGTCTACAAGCGCGGGAATCGCACGCTCTGGCTTATAGTCGCGATTGTCGGGATGGAGTTTATTGGTCCGATCTTGTATTTTACGCTGGGAAAAGGCGATGAATAACGCGGCAGGAGAGGCAAATGGAAATCTTAAGAATAGAGAACATCTGTAAAAGTTTTGGGACCAAAAAGGTTCTCCGGGATGTCTGCTTCTCTGTAGAGGAGCAGAGCATTTTTGGCTTTATCGGGCGGAACGGCGCTGGAAAGACCACGACCATGAAGCTGATCCTGGGATTGTTAAAAGCAGACAGCGGCTCCATCACGGTCTGCAACGAGCCGGTTCAGTACGGAGAGACGCGGACCAACCGGTTTGTAGGCTATCTTCCGGATGTGCCGGAATTTTATCCCTATATGAAGGCCCGCGAATATCTGAAGCTCTGCGGCGAGATTGCCGGTCTGTCCGGAAAAGAACTGAAAACAAGGATCGATGAGCTGCTGCAGCTGGTAGGACTTGGGGAGGAAAAAGGCCGGATCGGAGGCTATTCCAGAGGCATGAAACAGCGGCTTGGCATTGCCCAGGCTTTGATCGGAAGGCCGAGGCTCCTGATCTGTGACGAACCGACCTCAGCCCTGGATCCGATGGGAAGGCATGAGATCCTGGATATCCTCCTGGAAGCAAAGGGGCAGACATCGGTTCTTTTTTCCACCCATATCCTGTCGGATGTGGAGCGGATCTCGGATCATGTAGCCCTTCTGGAGGGAGGCACCGTCAAGATGTCCGGGGCGATCCAGGACCTGAAAGCCATGCGTTCCCGGACCGGAGCACGGCTTGTGCTGAAAGATCCTGCAGACACCGGGAAGGTGCTGCAGGCTTTTTCAGGTGCGGAAAAACGTGTGAATGAACTGGAATTCCGTGAAATGCCGGAAGCTGAAGAGAGAAGGCTCTTTACATACCTTGCGGAAGAGAATATCCCGGTACTCCGGTTTGAACGGAAGGAGCCGGATCTGGAAGATCTGTTTATGGAGGCTGTTCAATGAGAGGGTTTGGAACGTTCACAAAGAAAGAAATGACGGAGATGCTCAGGACATACCGGGCAGCAGTGCTTATGGCAGTGTCCCTGATCTTCGGGATCATGAATCCGATGATCGCAAAACTTACGCCGGTACTGATGAAGCAGTTTTCGGAGGATTTTGCAGAGCAGGGATTTGTGATCAATAAGATCACGGTTACGGCGATGGATTCCTGGGCCCAGTTTGACAAGAATTTTCCGATGTTGCTGCTCGTGGCGATCGTACTCCTGGCCGGCTGTTATGTAAAAGAATATGCAAAAGGGACGCTGATCCCGCTGGTGACCAAAGGTCTTTCGCGAAGAGCCGTTGTACTGTCCAAACTGCTGACCCAGCTTCTGGCCTGGACGGTCAGCTTTTGCCTGTATGCCTGCGTCACATGGGGATATACGGCTTACTTCTGGGATAATTCCAAAGTACAGAATCTGGCTTTTGTCTTTTTGTACTTCTGGCTGGCGGGAGTGTATCTTCTGGCGGTCGTGGCTTTCTTTTCCTCTTTTATGAGCAGTTCGATCCAGGTGCTTTTGGGAACCGGCGGCGTATATTTTGTCTTGATGATGCTGGGAATGGTCAGTATAATAAAGTCAAAGCTCCCGACCAGCCTGCTGGGATGTTCCTCGCTGCTGACAGGGAAGGCACAGCCGGGAGACTTTTATACGGCAGCAGTGATCACGGTGGTTCTGTCCGCTTTCCTTACGATGCTGGCCGTGGTGCTGACAGGCCGGAGAAAGCTGTAGAGTCATTTCCGCTGAATGCAGCCGGAACATGTACACGTTTCAGACAGGCAGGAAGAAAAGAATGGGTTTTCCAGAGACATTTAAAGCATTATCGGACCCCGCAAGACGTGAGATCCTTACCATGCTGCGATCCGGAAGGATGAGCGCAGGGGAGATCGCGTCTAAATTCGATATGACGGCGGCGACGGTTTCTTACCACCTGAAGCAGCTGAAGCAGGCGGATCTGATCTACGAAACCAGAGAAAAGAATTTTATCTATTACAGTCTTAACACATCCGTCTTTGAAGAGCTGATGATGTGGTTTGCTCAGTTTGCGGATCATAAAAAGGAGGTGTCTCATGAAGAGAGTCCTTCTCAATAAGATGGATGCTCTGTCTGTCTTTCTGTGCCTTGCGGCGATCATTCCGGGACTTCTGATCTACAGCAGTCTGCCGGAGATGATCCCGACACATTTCGGGATGTACGGAGAACCGGACCAGTATTCAAGCCGGACTTTTACTGTTTTTGGCATACCTCTGATCATGGCGTGCATCCAGACGGCGCTGTGCGTTGTGACCAACATTTTCTGGAAGGAAAAGAGGAACGGCAGGGGCGAGATGGTGATCAGGCTCCTTGTACCGGTTTCCCTGTATGCAGGACTTACATTCATGCTGCTCTATGCTCTGAGAAAACTGGACAGCATTCTGCCTTTCATCGGGGTCTTTGAGGCGGTCTCGCTTCTGATCCTGGGAAATTATATACCCAAGGTCCGCAGGAACATGATCGCGGGCATCCGGACACCGCATACCCTGGCCAGCCCGGAAATATGGGACAAAACACATCGTTTTGCAGGAATCATCTATGTGGCCGGAGGGATCGTCTGTATGGCTGTTACGCTTACGGGAGCGGAGCCGTTATATCTGGTCTGCATTGTGATAACTGTGTTTCTGGTCCCGCTTGTGTATTCCGAGATCCTGTACAGACGGTACAAGGAAGACATAAAAGACATACGGATCAATGAGGATCAATGTTATGAGAGTTCTGATCGTTGAAGATGAAGTCCGTATCCGGGAGGGGATCGGAAAACTGCTGTCCCGTTCCGGCGGGAAATATGAAGTGATCAAGGAAGCCGGCAACGGCGCAGAAGGGCTGGAGGCGATCCTTGAACTGAAACCGGATATCGTCATCACCGATATCAGAATGCCGGATATGGACGGGCTGGAGATGCTGGAACGGATGGTAAAAGCCGGGATCCATACAAAAGCGATCGTGCTGAGCGCTTACTCCGAGTTTGAATACGCCAGAACAGCCATGAAGCTTGGCGTGACGGAATATCTTCTGAAACCCATTGCATACAATGAATTTATGCAGTCTCTGGAAAATGTGACATTCCAGATCGAGAAAGAGCGTTACGAAAAACCGGAACAGATCGGGACGCCCGAGCAGATCTTTTTTTCTGTGCTGTCCGGCAGACTGACGGTCGATGAACAGACGGAAGAATATCTGGCCAACAGGTATCAGATCGACTGTAATGAGCGTATGAGCCTTCTGTGTGCCTACTATGGAGAAAATGTGAGCACAGAAGAAGCAAGACGGTATTTCCGTCATGTTTTCAGCGCCTATCAGGGAATCGATTTTTATATTCTGGATCTTGTGTACAGAAATACCATAACGGTGGTTCTCAGAGGCTGCAGAGACCAGAAGGACCTTCAGCGCTGGGTCCAGCAGCAGATGCTGCAGCACAGCCCGCAGAAGATCGCGATCGGATGGATCGAGGTGGAGAGCCTGAATGTGCTGGGAGAGGGCTTTGCTCTCCTTTATCCATATCTGGACTGGAATATTTCCATGAATCAGAAGGTTCTGATCTGCTATCCGCAGATCAGGAACGTTCAGACGGCGTCCTGCAGCTATCCGATCGATCTGGAGACCCGGATGAAGACAGCGATATGTGAGGATGACCTGGATAAGGAGCAGGAACTGATGGACGAATTCCATGCTTCTTTCTGTGACGGCAAGATCTATGCCCCTAAGGAGATCAAGGAAAGCTATGTGAGATTCCTGTGGAATATCATTGCCATAGCAAAAGAAGTCGGGAGAGTCCGTGTTCAGCAGATCGATCAGCAGGAACTGCTGAACCGCATCATGAATGCAAAGCTCAGAGAAGAACTGCTGGACGCTTCCTCACTGATCCTGGAAGCATTGCTTCCGACACAGGAAACGGATACGACTCATCTGACCGTGAAGAGAATGAAAGGCATGATCCATGAGTTTTACCAGACCGGGATCATGCTGGACGATATCTCCAGAAAGCTGGATATGACTCCAGAGTATCTGGGTACTCTGTTTCACAGGGAGACAGGGACCACGTTCAGCACTTACGTAAAGACTTATCGGATCTCGAAGGCAAAGGAACTGCTGGTCGGAACAAACCTGAAACTCTATGAAATAGCGGAGAAGGTCGGGTATTCTGATTCAAAGTACTTCAGCAGGATCTTTAAGGAGATCACCGGGCAGCTTCCCACAGAGTATCGAAGAAGTGTGAGATAAGACAACCGAGATTAGGTATTTCCCCCTTTTTAAAGATTTCTCTTATACAGAAAAAGGCTTCTCCATTTTATACTTCTGATAGAGAAACCATGAAAAGGGGGTTTTTGCATGAGTGGTATAAAACGTTTTTTCCGGCATGAAAATGCGGGGCTTCTGTTTTCCCTTCCTGCGTGCATCTATATGCTGATCTTTGTCGGATATCCGATCGTCAGCAATATCGTGCTGAGCCTGCAGGACGTGACGGTGGCCAACCTGTCAAGAGGCGAGAAGCATT
This sequence comes from uncultured Blautia sp., assembly GCA_946622645.1. Classification (GTDB taxonomy): domain Bacteria; phylum Bacillota; class Clostridia; order Lachnospirales; family Lachnospiraceae; genus Blautia_A. Next base: position 9,105 of record CAMOQF010000049.1, on the reverse strand, counting down.
TTATCGGGATCCAGAATTACATGAAGCTTTTTCAGGATGACGTCTTTCTGAAATCTCTCGGGAACACGTTGGTATTTACGATATCGTGTCTGATCTTTCAGTTCCTGATCGGTTTTGCCCTGGCATTATTCCTGAACAGGCCTTTCCGTACCGCGAGGCCGGTTCGGGGGTTTCTTATGATTCCCTGGATGATCCCGATGACGGTGACTGCATTGATCTTCAAACTGTTGTTTGCAACGGATATAGGCGTGGTGAATTATCTCCTGAGGTCAGTTCATCTGATCTCGGAGAATATTGACTGGCTGACCAGTTCCAAAACGGCCATGCTGGTCGTCATTATCGCAAACGTCTGGATCGGGATCCCCTTCAACACGATCCTTCTTTCTACGGGACTTACGACCATCCCGCAGGAACTGTATGAAAGCGCGGCGATCGACGGGGCCAACGCCAGGCAGAGCTTTTTCCGCATCACGCTTCCGCTGCTCCGGTCTACGATCGAATCGGTCCTGGTCCTGGGTTTTATCTATACCTTTAAGGTTTACGACCTGGTATATGTGATGACAAGCGGCGGGCCGGTCAATTCCACACACCTTCTGTCAACATATTCCTACAAGCAGTCCTTTGAACTGTTTAACTACAGTATGGGCTCTTCAGTGGCGAATGTGCTTCTTCTGATCCTTCTGATGGTAGGCATCATCTACCTGAAGATCACAATGCAGGGAGAGGAGGACTGAATACAATGGGAGAAGAGAGAAAGATTACCGGCAATAAAAATGTGATCCTGTGTATCATTTCCATCCTGATACTCTGCATTCTGTTGTTCCCTCTGTTCTGGACGCTGATCACATCGTTAAAGACAGAGAAAGAGATTTTCAGCAACCCGCCCACATTTTATCCGCATGAACTGAACACACAGTCTTACGCGGCCCAGGTGGAGACCGGAGATTTTAACATGTTCCGCTCCTTTGCGAACAGTTTCCTGATCTCTCTCGGTTCCATGCTCATCGCCGTGGTCCTGGCAGTGCCGGCGTCTTACGCCATCGCAAAATACCGGTTTAAAGGAAGGAAGATCATGCTGCTGTTTTTCCTGGTGACGCAGATGCTTCCGGTTTCGGTGCTGCTTACGCCGATGTTCATCATGTTTAAGGGCATGCATGTTTATAATACCTGGTGGTCGGCAATACTGGCAGACGCGACCATCGGGATACCGTTTTCTGTTCTGATCCTGAAGAACTATTTTGCATCGATCCCCGGGGAACTGGAGGAGGCAGCCTATATTGACGGGTGCACCCGGTTAGGAGCTTTTATGCGGATCCTTGTTCCGGTGGCAAAACCGGGAATCGTTGTGTGCGCGGTCTTTTCATTCCTCTATGCATGGGGAGACCTGGCATACGGAATGACCTTTATCCTGGATCAGCAGATGCGCCCTATCACTGCGGGGATCTTTAACTTCATGGGACAGTACGGGACAAAGTGGAGCTATCTGTCTGCGTTTGCTATCGTTACGATCATACCGGTTGCTTTGATCTTCATTTTCATGCAGAAATATATCATTGCCGGAATGACGAACGGAGCTGTCAAGGGGTAGGAAAACACGATTATGGCAAAACGAAGCCTGAGAAGAAGGCTGATCAGTATCTTCATATTGACATCCACGGTTCCGCTTCTTTGTGTGGGGATCTTTCTGTCATACAACACAGTCCGTCTGATGAGAGAGAATACCAGAACGCTGACCCGGCAGAACCTGAAGCAGATCGATGACAATATGAACCTGCTGCTGGATTCGTATGATGATCTGGTGTATCAGATCTATACGGATGACGATGTCGTGAAATGGATGGACAGCCTGAACGACAGGAAAGATGAAGCTGTCACGACAAACCAGCTGAGACGATTCATGAACGTTCTTTTGTATTCAAAGGATGATATCGGCGCTATTACGATCATCTCCGAAAGCGGAAAAATGATCACTACGCACAGACTGAATTCGGCTACTTACGAGAATCCGTGGATCAATCAATTCCATATGGATCAGAAAACTCTCTATGATACGGTCTCCAAAGACAACAATTATCATATTTTTCCTACGGAATACGCTACCAACTTTGCAGGGGAGGATCACTATCTTTTCCATATTGCGCACAGGATCATAGATTATCATGACCTGAATAAGCGCTGCGGGATCGTTGTTGTCAGTCTGGATGAAAACCTGCTGCACAATGTACTGTACACGGAGGAAGAAGAGAAAGAAGGGGGAAATTACTATTTCCTGATCGATCAGGACGGCCGCGTCATGTCCGGACCGGACAAGAGCTGGATCGGAGAGAGCTTCTGCGACAGCCCGGACATATCTGATGAAAAAAAAGTGTCCGACAGCATACAGGCTTTCTTTAAACAGAAGGGGATCGAAAGCCCTGAGCAGTATTCTGTTTATACATATTCGGATCAGGAACTGGACTGGGTCATTGTAAATGCGATCAGCCAGCTGCCGTTTTTACAGGGGGTCGGAAAGAACCTGCTGATCATAGGAACGATCTGGCTTCTTCTGTTCGGGGTCACGTTCTATCTGCTGCGGAGACAGACCCAGAAGCTCGTGTCGTCTGTGCATACGGTGACGGATGCGATGAAGGAAGCGGCAGCAGGCGACCTGTCCATACAGATCCCGATCGAAGATTCTGTGCCCCTGGAGATCGAAACGATAGCGAATGAGTTTAATGATACGCTGCGGAAACTGAACGTCTCCAGAGAGAAGGAGAAGGAAGCCACAAATAAACAGCAGAAGGCGGAGCTCAGAGCCCTGGAGGCCCAGATCAATCCGCATTTTCTGTATAACACGCTCGACACCATCAACTGGATGGCGATCGACAGAGAAGAATACGACATCAGCAATGCGATCAATTCGCTTGCCTTTATTCTGCGCTATGCAATTTCCAATTATGACGAGGAAGTCCCGGTGAGGGACGAGGTTGAATGGCTGAAGCGATACGTATATCTTCAACAGTACCGCATGAAAAACCAGTTCCATTGTGAGATCAATGTGAGTCCGGAGGTGCAGGACCGGAAGATACACAAGCTGCTGCTTCAGCCTTTTGTAGAAAACGCGATCGTGCATGGTTTCCGTTATACGCAGGAGGAATATCTGCTGGAAATCGTATTCCGGGAAGACAATGGCAGGTTGAAGATCCGGATCGCAGATAACGGAGCCGGGTTCGACACCTCTGTTGTGGAGAGGATCATGCGGGGAGAACCTGCGGCGACGGAAGAGAAGGGACATATAGGCCTGGAAAACGCGATCCTTCGTTTTGACATGTACACCAACGGCCGGGGGATCCTCAGGATCGACAGTCATCCGGGAGAAGGAACGACCGTCGAGATGGAATTCCCGGAAGTGTCAATATGAGAAGAATCAAACAAGGTTAGAAACGTCCACCCTTTTTCAGATTTCACCCAGTTTCTAAAATGACAGACCATTCTATAATGAGTACAGTTACAGCAAAAAACTTTTTCTATGGGAGGAAATTGGCATGAAGAAACTAGCGTCGTTACTTTTATCGGTCGGACTTGCGTGCTCCCTGCTGGGAGGAACCGTGCATGCAGAGGAAGCAAGCGGAGATGTTACGATCTGGTATTACTGGGAAACGGAAGGACATCAGAAAGCGCTGAATCATATTATTGAAGAATTCAACAGCTCTCAGGACAGCATCACGGTGGAGGCTAAATATGTCCCCTTCGCGGATTTCAAAAAGCAGCTTTCCATCGGAGCTTCCGCGGATGAGCTTCCGGATCTTGTGATCCTTGACAATCCGGATCATGCTGCCTATGCTGCCATGGGGATCTTTGCAGACATCACTGACAAATTTGATGTCAGCAATTACTATGAGGGACCGGTAAATTCCTGCACGCTTGACGGAGTATTGTACGGCGTACCGTTTGGAAGCAACGATCTGGTCCTGTTTTATAACGAAGACATGCTGAAGGAAGCCGGATGTGAAGTGCCGACGACCTGGGACGAGCTGCTTGAAGCGGCAAAAGCTACAACAACGGACACTGTTTCCGGATTTGCACACTGTGCACTGCAGAATGAAGAGGGAACATTCAACTTCCTTCCGTGGGTATGGTCTACAGGAGCAACCGCTTATGAGATCAACTCGGAAGGCGGCATCAAGGCTCTCGCATTTGAAAAAGAACTGGTTGATTCCGGCGCCATGACGAAGGAAGCGATCAACTGGACACAGGGCGATACAATGCATCAGTTCATCGCCGGCAACCTGGCAATGATGATCAACGGCACCTGGCAGATCCCGACCATGCGTGAAGAGGTTCCGGATCTGAACTGGAACGTCGCGCCGATCCCCCAGGATAAGGAACAGGCATCCGGTCTTGGCGGTGAGAACTATGCCGTGATCGCAGGCGGCAATGAAGATGCTGCTGTTGAGTTCCTTAAATTTGCGACGAGTCCGGAAATCTGCCTGTACATGATGAATGCAATGGGCTACATTTCCGCTGATTCCACGATAGCGGAAGGACAGTTCGAGGGTGATCCGGTATACCAGGTCTTTGTCGATGAGATGCAGTATGCACGCGCAAGAGGACCTCTTCCTGAATGGCCGAGCATTTCAGACGCGATCTCCCTTGCGTTCAACAAGGTGATCACCGGAGAAAGTTCTCCTGAAGATGCTGCAGCAGAAGCCCAGGCGACGATCGACGGCATTATAGGATAACGGGAAAAAACAGATACAACGACGAAGGGGAGCTTTACGGAAAAGCCTTTAGGATAAATGCCGGCTGGTAACAGCCGGCATTTTTACAGACCGGCGAAGAACCACAGGATCGTGAAGAACAGAGAGTATGGCGCGAACAATATGCAAAAGAGGTAGTTTATGGAAGAAAAAAAGGAAAACAAAGGGGACTTCCGGCTGGACAGTCTCTTTCTGATCGGATATTTTGAAGAGAAGGAAGGGAGCCTGATCTATCGGTATGATGCGGAACGGGTCTGGCTCACGCCGTGGGGAGAGAACGCGATGCGCGTCAGAGCATCGAAATCGGCTGTGCTTGATCCGGAAGACTGGGCGCTTACGGTCGAACAAAAGTATCCGCAGGATGTACAGATCGAGATCGGAGAGTATTCCGCAAAGATCCGGAACGGAAAGCTGACGGCCGTCATCAATAATATCGGAAAGATATCTTTCTACAACCAGGACGGCAGGCTTCTGCTGGAAGAGTTCCTTCGCAACCGGGAGGATATGTTTGCTTCGACGACCAGTTCGCTGCTGATCGAAGCGAGAGAGTTTAAACCGCTGATCGGAGGACAGTATCATCTCACCATGCGGTTCGAGTCTGATCCCGCGGAAAAGATATACGGGATGGGGCAGTATCAGCAGGACTTCCTGAATCTGAAAGGGACGGACCTGGAGCTTGCCCACAGGAATTCCCAGGCGAGCGTCCCGTTTATGATCTCTTCGCTCGGCTATGGTTTTTTATGGAACAATCCTGCGGTCGGCCGGGTGAATTTCGCAAAAAACTGTACGACCTGGGAAGCTTACTCTACGAAAAAACTGGATTACTGGATCTGTGCCGGCGATACGCCCGCCATGATCGAAGAATCCTATGCCGGGGTGACCGGAACGGTTCCAATGATGCCCGAGTATGGACTTGGATTCTGGCAATGCAAGCTTCGCTACCAGACACAAGAAGAATTGCTGGAGGTCGCGAGGGAGTATAAAAGAAGAAATATTCCGCTGGACGTCATTGTGGTGGACTTTTTTCACTGGCCGAAGCAGGGCGACTGGAGATTTGACGAGACATACTGGCCGGATCCGGACGGCATGATCGCTGAACTGAAGGAGATGGGCATCGAGCTGATGGTCTCTGTCTGGCCGATGGTGGACTATCTGAGCGAAAACTATGAAGAGATGAAGGCGCGGGGACTGCTTACGCGGGTCGAGAAGGGCGTTCGGATCGACAGTCTCTATATGGGGAACACGGTGCATTTTGACGCGACCAACCCGGAAGCCCGGGAGTATGTGTGGGAGAAGGTCAGGAGAAATTATTTCAATAAAGGCGTCCGGATCTTCTGGCTTGATGAAGCGGAACCTGAATATACGGTGTATGATTTTGAGAATTACCGGTATTATCTGGGACCCAACCAGGAGATCGGCAACATCTACCCGGTCATGTATGCAAAAGGCTTTTTTGAAGGAATGCGGAAGGAGGGCATGGACAAGATCGTAAACCTTCTTCGGTGCGCGTGGGCCGGGAGCCAGAAATATGGGGCCCTGGTATGGTCGGGGGATATTCAGTCCAGCTTTGCAAGTATGCGCAGACAGATCACAGCCGGCCTGAACATGGCGATCGCCGGGATCCCGTGGTGGACGACGGATATCGGAGGGTTCTTCGGAGGCGACAGCACGGATCCGGATTTCCATGAGCTGCTGGTTCGTTGGTTCGAGTACGGCGCTTTCTGCCCGGTCATGCGTCTTCACGGATACAGAATGCCTTATCAGCCGCAGTACGGGACGACAGGAGGCGCGGCATGTGTGTCCGGCGCGCCGAATGAGATCTGGAGCTACGGGGAAGAAGTGGAGAAGATCCTGGAACGCTATATCCGGATCCGTGAGAATCTTCGTCCCTATATCCGCAGTCTGATGCAGCAGGCGCATGAAAAGGGGACTCCAGTCATGAGACCGCTTTTCTATGATTTCCCGGAAGACGGGACTGCCTGGGAGATCGAAGACGAATATATGTTCGGACCGGACTTCCTGGTGGCGCCGGTGACAGAGATCCGGCAGCAGAGCAGAAGAGTCTATCTTCCGGAAGGGAAGAAATGGACCAACGCCTGGACGGGAGAAAGCCTGGAAGGAGGGAGCTGGATCCAGGCGGAGGCACCGCTGGACCGGATCCCGCTGTTTACTGTAAACGGTTATACCATATGATCAACGACAAACAAGTACCAGGAAAGAAAACCCCGGCTGCGTGCCGGGGTTTCTGCTTTGAAATAAGAAAGAAGACAGGGCAGGCATTCAGGGAAGTAAAAGATACAGAAACTATGTCATATATACAAAAACATGACGATATGTTATCATAGTACTGAACACAGCCGACATGGAAACTGCCCGAATGCTGCAGCAGATCAGCATGGCAGACTACAAAGGAAAAGACAGGCTGAAGAACGGAGCTGCTGTTATGAATGACAGATACGATAAAAGACAGTATATGACCGGAATGGGAGCTTTTTTCCTGAGCGGGATATGTGCGATCTCTGCAGGCGTTATCGTAAGCATCCTGCGGGATCTTTATCAGTTTAACTACAGTTTTTCCGGCACACTGATATCGCTGATGAGCGTGGGAAACATGGCGGCGCTGCTTTTATCGGGACTTCTTCCCAAAAGGATCGGGGAGAGAGCGACGACTCTGCTGCTCTGCTGCGGGTATTTCCTCGGTTACCTGCTGATGGTGTTTACTGGAAATCCTGCACTGCTGATTGCCGCTTTCCTGGCGGCAGGTATAGCAAAGGGCTGCACGGCAAACAAATGTACGATCCTGGTCGGCAACAATGCCCCCGACCGTTCCAAAACGCTCAGCCTGATGAACGCATGGTTTGCTCTGGGAGCGCTCCTCTGTCCTTTTATGATCGCTTTTCTGCAGAAAAAGGAAGATCATCTGGCTATGGCAGGGGTCAGTGCCGCCGGCCTGATCTTGTGGCTTCTGTTTCTGTCCGCGCGTATTCCCCGACAATTCGGTACCGCTGAGAAGGGAAGCAGGGAGGCTGGCAGTTCTTTCCTTAAGAATCCGGTCTTCTGGATGCTCGCGTCTCTCATGTTCTTTCAGAACGCCGCAGAGTATGTAGTGAACGGCTGGATCGTCACTTATTACAAGGGGGAAGGGATCCTGAGCGGCACTACGGCCGCATACACTGTGACCGTTCAATGGTCGCTGGCCCTGATCGCACGTCTTTTGATGGCTTTCGGACCGGGGATCAGAAAACCCTACAGAGCGCTGTCTGCCATGGGCGTTGGTCTGACGGCAATGTATCTGCTGCTGCTTCGCATGGAAACCTCCATTCCGGCGCTGATCGCGCTCGGCCTGTTTTCATTTTCCATCGCGGGTGTTTATCCCCTTGCAACCGCATGCATCGGGGAGATGACCAGCTCTGCCAGCGTGGGCGTCCTGCTGTCAGTCGGAGGACTGGGCGGGATCATTTTTCCATGGCTGGTCGGCTTTGTGGCAGACAACTCAGGCCTCCGGTCCGGTATGGCGGTCAATCTGATCCCGTGCGTGGGGATCATCGTCCTGCCGTTCCTCATCAGCCGGAAAAAAGAAAAGATGAAGCTTCAAAAAGAAAGGAAAAGGTAGTGATATGCTGATCGATATATCACAGGAACTTTTTTCATGCAATGTGTTTCCCGGAGATCCAATGCCGGAGAAGCGCAGACCGATGAGCATAGAAAACGGAGATATCTGTAATCTGACGGAGCTGACCATGTGTGCGCACAACGGGACGCATGTCGACGCGCCTTTTCATTTTATCAAAGACGGAAAGACGATAGACCAGATCCCGTTGGACTCTTTTGTAGGCGAGTGCTTTGTGGCAAGACACGAAGGAGACGTTTCTGCGGCTGATGCAGAGCTCATTCTTTCAAAAGCAAAGACAGCGCAGGCAGAAAAAAGGATCCTGATCGCAGGGAAAGCGACTGTGACGGAAGAAGCCGCTCAGGTGTTTGCGGATACGGGGATCGTGCTTCTCGGAAATGAAAGCCAGACAGTCGGACCGGAGGATGCACCGATGAAAGTGCATCTGATCCTGCTTGGGGCGGGGTGCATACTGCTCGAAGGGATCGTTCTGGACGGCGTGGAAGAAGGCAGATACGGCCTGAATGCTGCGCCGTTGAATCTGGGAGGCTGTGACGGCGCTCCCTGCAGAGCCTGGCTGACAACAGAATAACGGATCTGCGCATACCGGCTGGGCAGGAAGCGGCGAAAGCGGTTCTTCAGATGACGTGTTTGTTTTTCCACTTGCTGCTTCTGAAACGCCAGATGTCCAGACCGGCTTTGATACACCAGTCCAGCGCCATGGCAAGCGCAATACCGATCACGCCCATCCCCAGC
>CAMOQF010000048.1 GCA_946622645.1 uncultured Blautia sp. | reverse complement strand
AAGATCGCTCATCTATAACGATCTTAAGCAAAATATCTTTGTTCCTACCGAACAAAATGCCTGCGAACATCATGATTTCTCCCAACGCCCGCAGGCCTTACTAAATGCTTTCGTTTTTTATTCTTTTATCATGGTCCATCGCGCATTTACCACCTGCAAACTGGTCATACGTCGGAAGATGCCATTCTCTTTTGCAAGCAGCTCGGCGGGGCTTCCCTCCTCGGCAACTGTACCGTCCGACAGAACGATGATCTTGTCGGCGGCCTCCACGGTGCGCATCCGGTGGGCAATGACCAGTACAGTCTTTCCGTCCAACAGTCTTGACAGAGCCCCCTGCACCTTCGATTCATTCTCTACGTCGAGGGAGGCTGTTGCCTCATCCAGCAGGATGATGGGTGCGTCCTTCAGCAGCGCACGGGCGATGGAGATACGCTGGCGCTCACCGCCAGAAAGCTCGCTGCCATTTTCACCGATAACCGTTGCATAACCCTGCGGCATCTTCAGTGCGAACTCGTCGCAGTTGGCGAGTTTTGCCGCTGCCAGGACTTCATCATCAGTGGCTTCCTTTTTCCCGACACGGATGTTCTCGAGGATGCTGTTGTTAAAGAGCGTCACATCCTGAAAGACGATGGAATAAACACCGAGCAGTGTTTCCGGATCAATCCTGGAAATATCCTGTCCTCCGACCGTGATCCGGCCACGGCTGACATCCCAGAACCGAGCAGCAAGGCGCGAGACGGTGGTCTTGCCGCCGCCCGAGGGGCCGACAAGCGCCGTGACCTCCCCCTGCTTTGCAGTAAAGCTCACATCGTTCAGCACTGTTTTATCCTGCTCATAGGAAAATCCGACATTCTCAAAGCGAACATCATATCCTTCCGGATGGAAGTCTGTCGTTCCGGTCTGAGCCGGATGCTCTGCGATCTCATTCATCCGCTCCACGGGGACAGTCAGCAGATTCAGCATGCCCAGATTGATAAGGTTGCCGCTCATAGGCTCATACAGACGGGAAGCCACCAGCAGAAAGGAAAAGAACTCCATCACATTCAGTCGGCCCTGAAGGAGCAGCGCGCTGCCGACCACGGCAACCGTTCCAATGCCGATTTTCAATATCAGCTGGGCTGAGACGATGAAAACCGCCTGCCCCAGCTCCGCACCGATAGCTTTTTTTTCGACGTCATCGATCTTCTCTTCCAGTTCAAGAAGATAGGCGTCCTCGGCGTTGCAGCTCTTCAGGTCGCGGGACACTTCAATGAACTCCTGCACAGCGTCATTCAGCCGCACCTTGGATTCCGACTGACGGCGTATGAAATGCGCCTGCATCTTTTTTGACGCCGCTACGATGAATATGGCAATGGGGATCGGCCAGACAGCCGCCAGTGCCATCTCCCATTTATAGAAGAAGAGGCCGATACAGATCAGCGCAGTTGAGATCAGACTGCCGTAGAACTGCGGAATCTGATGGGAAGAGGCATGCTCCAGTGTTTCACTGTCCGCCATGATGGTGTTTGTCAGGTCTGCCAGATCTTTCTTCCCGAAAAAGGACAGCGGCAGCTTCCGCAGCTTTTCCGCCAGGGAAATGCGGCGCTTGCCGGATTCCACATATGTCGCGAAGAAGGTGGCATTGTACTGCCAGTAATTGGGAATATAAATCAGCACCAGACAGGCTGCCGCTAAGAGAAGGTAATACGCCCAGTGTCCGGCAGCAGTTCCGGCCAGATACTCTCCGGTAAACGTAAACAGCAGCCCGACGGGAATCATCAGGGCGAGATCCGAGAGTGTTACCGCCAGGATCGCCTTAAGCATATCCTCAGCGCCTTTTTCCGTCAGCGCAAACCGCTTCATCATAATCTGCTTCATAACGCTTCACCCACTTTCCAGTTGACTGCCTTTTGATACTCTGCCCACATATCCGCATAGAGACCGTTCTTCTGCATCAGCTCATCGTGCTGGCCCTGTTCAGCTATCCGGCCGTCCTGAAGCACATAGATTCTATCGGCATTGCGGATCGTGGAGAGACGATGGGCGATCATGATCACCGTTCGCCCTTTTGCCATCTCCTGAAAAGCCAGCTGCACCTGCGTCTCGCATTCCGGATCGACAAAGGCGCTGGCCTCATCCAGAAGTACCACATCCGCATCCTTCAGAATGGCGCGGGCAATGGCGATCCGCTGCTGTTCACCGCCTGAAAGGTAGGTTCCCTGTGTACCAAGCACTGTGTTGATCCCCTGGGGCAAACGATCAAGGATGTCCATACACTGAGCTTTTTTCAGAGCTTCCAGCATTTCACTTTCGGACGCATCCGGTTTCGCAATACGCAGATTGTCGGCAATGGAGCGTTTCAGCAGACGACTGTCCTGGAAGACATATGCCACATGCCGCATCAGCTCTTCCTTGGAGATCTGCCGCACATCCACCCCGCCGAGAAACACCTGGCCCTCCTGCGGGTCAAAAAAGCGGGAGATCAGTCCGGCGACTGTGGTTTTTCCACTACCGGACGGACCGACAAGGGCGATGATCTCATTTCGCTCCGCTTTCAGGCAAAGATCGGAAACTGCCGCCGGTGCGTCAGGTGCATAGCGGTAGGTCACGCCTTTCAGTTCCACGGTCGCACCGTGCGGTTCCTCGCCGTGCTCCGTTTCCGGCAGAGGCTGCAAGTTGAGAATCGTATTGACTCTCGCCACAGCGTCCTTGACTTTCATGTCGTTTTCACTCATGAACATGACCTTGTTCATGGCCGTGGCGATGGCGGGTGTGAAGATGACGTAGAACAGGAAGTTCAAAAGGATATCCATCCGATAATTTTCACCGCGGATCAGAAACAGCGTCACACCGAGAATAAAGACAAAAGCGCTGTTGATCAGCACGGTGTATCCCAGCATGGATTTGCGCATCATTCTGGTATAGTGCATGCAGAATTCGCAGTAATCGTCGATAGACGCTTTGAACCGATGAAAGGAAAATACGGTCTGTCCGAAAGTCTTGACCACCGGAACACCCCGCACATACTCAACGGCCTCGTTGCTCATGCGTTCCAGAGCGTTCTGGTAGAGCCGCATATCTTCCTGCATGCTTGGACCCGCCATGCGAATCATGGTGCCAAAGCTTAAAGCGATCGGAATCAGGCAGGCGACTCCGTAGCGCCAGTCGAACACAAACAGCATCACCAACATGCACAGTGGCATGGCAATTGCGCCTGCCATGTCCGGCAGGTTGTGCGCAAGCAGCGTTTCTGTAGACCCAGTCACTTCCGTCACGATCCGGCGCAGTTTGCCGGAACCCATCTCATCCGCAAAGCCGATAGGAAGACGGGCAATGTGGTGCATCAGCGCCTTTTTCATATTGGCTGCTGTACGAAACGCACTGCCGTGAGAACAGACCAGCGCGCTGACATAGACAAGCGCGGCAAGGACGGCAAACAGCACGGCCATCCACCCGTTGTGTACCATCCCTGTCGCCCGCGAGAAATCCGGCTGTACTTCCAGTACTTCACGGATGATACGCCACAGAAAGACAAAGGGCATCAGAGACAGCACGCTGCTCAGTGCAGAGAGAATCAGCGACAGGTACGTCAGCTTCCCATAACCGCCCGCATAGCTGAGCAGCGATGAGAGGGCGCTTTGGTTTTTTTCTTTCATTTACGACACCTCTTTCCTCCTTACTATAGTTAGTTTTATCTAACCGATTATCTATATGAAAGGCTTGACGAACATCAGGCCTGTTGTTTTTTTGCTTTATTGTTCTTCGAAGAAAGCCAGCGCCTGTAAGGCAAACTCCTTCGGATGCATCATGACGTATTCACCATGCATCATGTGTGGGATCGTCACTACTTCGATCTGCGGCAGATATTCCCGGTACCATTTCAGATCCCTGTAGCGGCCTGACCATTCCTCATCGCCAACCCAGAATTGGATCTTTGATGAGACAGCCGGGGCCTTCTCCGGTACGGAGTAGTTGTTGGCGGACCAGAAGATGTTCCAGATCGTTTTATCGCTGAAGGTCTTCAGGTATTTCCGCATTTCCTCATATTCTGCTCTGTAGTTTTCAGTATCTCTTGCATAGCGCTCTGGCGGACAGCCAAGCGCCATCATTCTGATTGAGCTCCGCGCAGTTTTGATCATGAAGAAGTCCTTCACGCAGATCAGCCTGCAGATCCATTTCGGGAGCTGATAAGGAGCCGTTCCTGCATCGATAATGACTCTTCGCACCAGGATATCCTGTGTCGTCAGAAAGCGCACCGCCATCCCGCCTCCAAAGCTGAGCCCATACAGCGCGTCCAGCCGTGTGATCCCGTGCTCTTTCAGCCAGCAGACCGTATCATCAACGGTCTTTTCTACGGAGATAAAATCCGTTCCTTCCTCCGGATCGTGTCCGTCCGGCGTTACCAGAAGCACATGATACTGCACCGCCAGCTCCCGTGCGGCATACGCGAATTCCTGCCAGGGCTCGCAGCTCCCCGGGAAGAAGAGCAGGACCTTTTCGTTCTTTTGTCCGAATTCCCGAATAACCATAATCGTTCCCTCAAAACAGCACTGCGACGATCCCGGCCACGATGGCCGCACCGGCGATCCAGATCAGCGTCAGGATACCGCGTTTTTTCAGTACCTGCGGCCAGGTCTGAACAAAGGGGATATCCTCGGTCCCCGGAATGATCCAGAAGCGGCTGTGTCCCACCCAGAGCCGGTCGATACAAATGCCGTCGTACCAGTTCATGACCTCCAGAAACAGCAGTGCCTGCCAATATGCCGGCCAGAAGCGGCGGACACCGTTCCATAGACCGATGATCAGCACCAGCGCTGAGAGCATGACCAGAACGAACGGGATCATGAATTGCTTTCTTTTTCGGGCGACCGTCTCACGGTCTGTCATGCCGAGCGCAAATACCTTTTCCTGTACGGGTTTGGGATAAAAATACAGTCCGTTCAGCGGGTTGCCGCCCACAGCGATCTTCACCATCAGGGTAAACAGGATGCAGAAAAGGACTAGCTGCAAAACAATCATCTCGCAGCTGCCTCTATATCTTCCTGATGCAGAAATCGCAGCGTTCCCCGCCTCTGCCGATGGTCGTCGTCCGCTCAAACTTCAAACCCGGCAGATCGCCGTAAACATGGTCATCCGCTCCGCAGGAGATCTTTGTGAGTTCCGGGCATCCGAGTTCTGCGAAATAGCGGTTGTACGGGCAGGATACCACGTCCATCCGGTACTCGCCTTTTTTCTTCGGGTAAAAAACATTTTCAAATCCGCTTTTTTCGCCGAACATCTTCCGGGTCAGCGGATCCCACACCTTTACAAACAGGCTTCGCATACCGGGTAATCGCAGCAACACTGAGAGCTTCTCTGCGGCAGCATCTGCTGTTTTGAAAGTAGCCGTTTCGATAATCCGGTAAGCCTCATCCTGGCCGATACACTCTTTCAAAGTCAGATAGATGGCGGCCGCCGGAAAGATCTTGTTTTCCGTATGAAAACGAACCCCTTCGGGAAGAGAAGCGTACTGCTCCAGCAATGATTCCAGTTTGTCCGTCGCTGTGAGCCACAGGGCTTCGCTCTGCTCCTTCGGCAGTCGGCGGGCGATCTCTGCCTTGAATCTGCCTTTCTTTTTCATGATCTTTTGCGATGATTTCATTTCCTGCTCCTCTGCATTTTTCTTTATACCGGCGTCTCCATGAATTCGTCGATCGCCTTCAATACCGGAAGGGCATACTCTTCTCCGCCAAAGAGCCATTGTTCATGCTGCATATTGAACTCCCTGATTTCCGGGTCACGGAAATACTTCCTGTATCGCTTCCGATATTTCTCACCCATCTTGCTGGCATAGATGAAATGCACTTTCGTATGCTCCACATGGATATCATCATCCAGCCATGTGAGAAGATCCGTGTAGTACTCATTTTTTACAGACTCCGGGTCGAACTTCTCAAAACATGCCATAAACCGATCTGCGGTCTCATCGTTCATCTCAAAGAACTGTTTGAGCTTTTCCCTGGTTTTAGCCTTTTTCTTATCACTCTTCGTAAAACCTGTAAGGAGCGGCACAACCAGTTTCGACTGCAGCCATGCGCTGAACCTGCCGCTTTGATCCAGATCCGGACTGCCAAAAATGCCGTGATCCAGATGTACATTCTGCCGCTGGATCAGCTGCCCGACGAAACTGCTTCCCAGGGAGGAGCCGATCGCTCCATCGATCCTGCCGCCGTAGTTCTGCCAGATATACCGCTCGATCTTTTCCGTGACCGTGATCATATCGGGAAAGATCATACCGCTTCCGTCAAAGCCGTCGTAATTCACGCAGACCAGATGGTATTTCCCGGCAAGAGCGTCCAGCACCGCGGCAAAATTTGTCTGATAATCGCAGGCCGTGCCTGGCAGAAGGAACAGGACCTTTCCATCTGTCTTGCCCATTTCATCGAACTGCATATTGCGATTTTCCTTTCTTTTTCCTGCTGACGATATAGCCCTGCTCGTTCTTCACATTTTCATAGTTTCCTGCAAGCGGATTCCTGTCTCCGATGATGCAGTAATCGCAGCAATCTGAGGTACCACAGGTGCCCTCCCGGATCAGCATCGCATGCAGCTTCTGCATGGCAAGGTGGTCGCAGTTGCACATTAATGGCAGCACCTTCTCCAGATGATGCCGTTTAGCAAATTCGGCATTCGGGCACTGGGTAAAGCTGTAGCGAACGATACCGTTCGTTCTGTCGTAGGCATAATATCCCATGCGGAAAGATGCAGGAAATTCCCTGATCTCTTTTTCTCTGAGATCATTTGCACGCTTGAAAATCTTGTTCGCCAGACGGTTATCTAATCGGCGGTTGAGATCAAATACCTTACCCAGTACATCAAAGCCGCTCATAAAGCAGTCATAAACATCCTGCTGGACATCTTCCAGCAGCGGCTTATCCGGTACGGTTGCATACCATGCGAAGATCAGGATCGGGTCATAAATGCTCACAGTCATTTTCACGCCGCCAAGAGCAGGTTCTTCTTTCAAAAACTCTGCATATTTCAGCTGAATCTTTTCCCAGAGTCCGGTAGCTGTCGTTTCGTCATAATAGCGATGCAGCAGCTTCTGAACACACTGCTTCGCTTTTTTGGTATAGATCGCATGTCTTGAACGATCGATCGGAAGATCCTTTTCTCTCACAGCTGTCCTCCGATCCACATGGATACCAGTGCCATCAATGCCGCAACAAACGGAAAAACGGCGAGGCGGATCAGCTGTTCTTTCCGGTTAAAGCCGAAAGAATGATATCCGGCGCAGCCCTCCGTCTCGGGATAATAGTGCTGGAAGAAATGTGACTTCGTCAGCAGCAGCCAGTCCAGGCAGACGATATCAAAAGCCTTCCAAAGATAAAGCATGACGGCGAACCGAAGCCAATGCTGCCAGAAAGAAAAGCCGTTCTTAACGCCGTCCCAACCGGCATACACGAATGCACCAACCATGGCAAACAGACTGATGATCACCAGTTTCCAGCCAAGGGAACGGGCACCACGGAACCGCTCGGGGTGATCCTGCGCGACAGCCTGAATATCCTTCGGCGCGGTCGTAAAAAAGCGCCTGTCCTGAATCAGTGCGACTGCGGCATACAAAAGCAGACACACCGATAGGATAAAAACAAGCGTCAGCAATAATGTCAGTGCCATTTCCTCACTTCCTCCCGATGAGCAGCGCGGAACCGGAAAGATCCATCCACACTGCTTCTTTCCTTGTCATAAAAATACCGTCCGTCGTGTCGATCATACTGACATCCTCGTAACCCATTTCTTTCAGCTTTTGGATAAATGCCTGCATGTCTCCGTATCTGGATTTGGAGAAAATGTCATGGATCGCAAACATGCCGCCTTTTTTCAGCACTCGCAGGGTCTCCAACAGGTATGCCTGCCTGTCCCCGGGAATGTTGTGATAGACATAGTTGCTCATTACCGCATCAAATTTTTCGTCCGGGAAATCAAGGTGTGTCGCATCTCCTCGTTCAAAATGGACATTGTTTACGCCCTCAGCTTTTGCATTGTTCTCACAAAGAGGCTTATTGAAGGAGGCATATTCCTTTCCCCAGCGGTCAATCCCAATGAAAGAGGCCGTTGGATTACGCTTGGCACAGGCGATGGTCAGCGCACCGCTTCCGCAGCCCACGTCCAGACCGACTCCGCCCTCCGGCAGTTTTATGTATTCCGCGATTCCTTCGATAATCTGGCGTGACATCTGCCGGGTCCCGTTGTAGGAAAATGCGTGATACATGAGGGTCATCCAGACAGAAGCGGCAAATCCGATAATCGTTCCTGCAAGGAATACAATAAACAGCACTGTTCTCAGCGGTCCGGAGACGATCCCCGTTAATCCGAACACGATAAACAAAATCAGAAAAACCGCTGTCGCAGCAAAACCAAACAGCACCATGCCCTTCGGCATCCAGTTTTTATAGTCAGGCTTCATTCGGTCTTCACCTTTCCGAGAAGTACATGTCTTGCGCTCTCTTCCGTATCATCATCCTCAACGTAGCCGTCGTATGGTGCAGAAGGATCTGTATATTTCTTCGTAAACGGCCTGCACAGCTCCGTTCTGTGGGCAAACGCAAAATCCAGATCATCTGTCCAGCCGGTGTGTCCGGTGATGATCCTGAGCTTTTTATTCCGTGTGCGCAGCTCCTGTTCCAGCTTCTCCAGAGAGCGGACTGAAAGCTTGTTGTCTTCGGCCAGCGTGGCGATAAAGCTGTAGCCGCCGTCAGCCCCAAACCAGATCGTGTCACCGGTGAAGAGATATTCATCGTCAATGAGATAAACCATGTGGCCCCAGGTATGGCCGGGGACCAGCATACACTCGATCTTGATATCGCCGATACGAAAGATCTCACCGTCACGCAGCAAAACCTTTCTGTTCTCCATCTTTACCATCGGCAGCCTGTAGAGGCCGTGTAATACTTTTCTCCGCTTCTCACCGGTAAGATAGCGGTTTTCGATCTCGCCGATGTAAACTGTTGCGCTTTTGAAAAGCTGCTCGCTGTCCGTCTCCAGTGCGCCGACATGATCCGTATCCTGATGTGTGATCAGGATGTGCTGGATCGCATCCGGGTCGATATCCAGCCAGCCCATCTTTTCCTGCAGCCGGGCGTAGTTATAGCCCGCATCAATCATGATCGTGATGCCGTTTTTCGTGTAAAAGAAGATGTTCGCGACCCACTCCCGCACACAGGCAACCCGCTCGTCGATATGCCCGGTGTTCAGTGGCTTGAAGATCGCTCTGCCGCGAAACATCAAGCTCATGGATTTCTTCTGATGATCCGAATCCTTCCTTGCCATTTCTCTGTCTCACTTTCTGCAGCAGAAGCTGCTCATATCTTCAGGCGTACAATGCATTTCATTTACCAACCTTCCCTGATGCGATCAGCAGACCGGACATCATCCACAGGTTGCCGATACTGATCCAGCCGGTGGCCAGCGCATTGCTAAGGCCGTGATCTCCAAACAGCCGTATCAAAACAGCAAAAATGAAGCCGAACAGCAAGGAGAACACCCAGCACCAGCGGGGAAGCGGTGTATGTCCATGGGCAAATGCCCGAATCTGAACGATGATGGTAAGCAGAAAAAACACGAGAAAGATCACGGTCGCAGGCAGCAGAAACCATCCAATAAAAACCAGCGTCTGCTGCATCGCTGTCGCGGGATTGCCCGCATAGAAATGCTTCAGCAGCCAAACTGCTATACAGCAGGGCACGTGGACGCCGCAGCCGCCAAAGGCCAGACAGCCGATAATCCCTGCCCGGTAAGCATGCGCATCTTTTTCGGAACAGGGCTTCATCATCCGATAGATTGCAAACCAGCACAGGCACTCAATGGGAATGCCAACGAGCCCAAGCAGTGCCGAGGCGTAGATCCTGCCATCCGACACGGACAAATATCGCGTGAACTGCGAGGGAATCTCTGTCACGGAAGGATCGCTCACGCCCCAACCCAGAAGCATGTCTCCCGTCAAAACTATGAACGAGGCCAGGATCCCCAGTTTCAAAAGATGATGAATGCGCGGCCAATCAAATGTTTTGTTCATTCCAATCCCTCCGCGTTTTTCAATTCTCCTGCCTTATGCATCTCACGAAGCAGGATCAGTCCCAGGATCAAAACCAGCGCGTGGCCGAAGGATTCCGTGCCGTGATCGAGCTGGTTGACAGGCCAGGGAAGGATGGCCAGCAGGTTTCCGATAACTCCCGGCAAAACCATCGGATTGCACAATGTGGCGAAGATCCGTGCAGGTGTGCTGTTGAGAGGAATGATGTTCTTCCAGACCATTACGATCATAGCGATGGTCAGGCCGACGTCGCAGAGAATGTAGGCAATCAGCATCGGCGCTGCGTTGGCATAGAACACCCGATTCGCGATATCTGCCGCCACCTGCATCTCACCGCAACTTTGATAAACGAACTTGAAGATCAGTGCCACATTCATAAACATCGCGTGAACATAGGTCCAGGCAACTGTTCCTGTGACATAGGCCACGCGGAACAGCTTCACCCACTTCCGGTCGTTTTCTTCCGTGACATGGATCTTCAGAAGACCGTACATGCGGTGAAAGCCCATGTAGTACAGGAGGGTTCCGACAAAACCGCAGAGGATACTGGCCACCATGCGCCAGGTCCCCATCTCCAGATAGGCAACACGCACCATGAAACCGATGCTCTCCGTCGTCTGTCCTTTGCCGGTAGCGGCAAACAGAAAGTCACCGATCACATACAGAATGCATCCGATAATGCCGATGATCAAAAGCCGTTTTGACTTGTCTCTGACATACATAATGCATCCCCCTTTCATTAAATGAAGCACATAAATAACCCTAACCGCTGTTAGTTATTACTAACCATTATCTAAAAAAAGAAAACAGATCTATATAGGAAAGTTGTTTTTCTTGAAAGCAAAAACAAATACTAAGGTTAGTAAATACTAACTTCATTTTTACTCTAACCCGCAAAGAAATCAAGAGAAAGCTGGAAAACAGACTACCTGTTCAGCTGTACACATAATCAAAAATCCTCTGCTGAAATCCATGACATCCCATGATATTCTCGCTGGATTTCCACTCGTCTGTATATTCACCGTAGATCCTCATTCCTCGATGTTTCACATAACGCATAACAGCAATTGTGAACTACTCGGTAATTGAATTACCGAGTAGTTCACCTCTTAGATCAAATGCATCTTTACATTCTCTTTTTTCAAAGTAAAACTGCTTAAGTCTAAATTAACGGAAACTGAAGTTTTGACGATGTCTGAAGTTAAGTGACATTTTTAAACGCCAAACAGGAACTGTTGTACCCGTTCCTGCTAAAACCCAATTTGGGATTATTATTTCTTCTTTATGGCGATTTATATAGATCTGAAGCTGAAGCAAAGAACTATCCGTCCTCTCCTCATGCTTTCCTTTTGCAGCAAAAGCATCCGATGCCCTCGACCATGGTGAGCTGTACATCCTCATATATGGCGGAAAGGCGTTTCTTCAGACTTATCTCCGTTTCGAACGGCGGCGTGAAGAATCCCTTGCGCACGTACAGATGTCTGATAAACCAATCCGTCCGTCTGCAGCCGCCCTCAATATAGAAACAGCCGCAGAAAGTACCGCCGGGCTTCAGTACGCGAAAAGTTTCGCGATACGCCGCCTCCTTGTCCGGAAACGCATGGAAGCCGTTCAGGGAGAGGACAGTATCGAAGGATCCGTCATCGAATGGAAGCTCACCGACGTCGCCCTGTCGGAAAGTGATGTTTTTGATCCCGGCGGCTTCCGCCTTTTTCTGCGCCGCACCCATCATATCTGCGGAATAGTCCAGGCAGGTGATGTCAGCATCGGGAAGTTCTTTATAGACCGGCATGGTCAGGACGCCCGTTCCGACCGGTACCTCCAGGAGCTTCCCGGCAAAGTCTTCGGGAACTCCGGAGAGGGCTTGCTCGATATAACGCAGGTTTTTCTCCTGATCCATGTTCCAGATCAGTCTGCAGATTGCCTTGCCGGGCAGTGTGGAATACGTCATCATGCCATCATAGAAGCTGGCGTTACTGCCGGTCAGCTTATAGGCGCTTTTGATCTGTTCTTTTCTTGTCATACCCTTACCCTCCGAAAGATATCTTTACGATCTTCATTCTTACCAGACTGTCGCAGAAGCGGATCATCAGCTTATGGAATAATCCTACGTTTTTGTAGATGTCCTGGTATTTTCATTAGTTTTTTATATCCACAGTCACATCGTGAACTATAAATACCTCTAGGTTGTTATGCATTTTCTTTCATCAGCTGTATCATCATCTTCCAGCCTTCCTTGCCTTCTCTGCATATAGGAAAGACCGGATAGCAGTGAAACATTCCTTCTCCGATGATCATCTCGTAATCGACTTTGTATTTCTTCATAGCAGCCTCGAAGGAAGGGGCGCAGGCATACAGCGTCTCATCACTGCCATAGATGAAGGTGGTTTTCGGACAGTTCGTAAAGTCGCCCTTCTGCAGCCAGATCATATACTCCGGGACGCTGTCATCCCCATGACGCATGATTTCCACGGCTGTCTTCATGTACTGCGCCGGGATCGCGACGTCCTTTTTGTCCAGCTCCAGCATCCGCTGCCATTCATCATCCGTATCCACACAGGTGCCCGGAGAGATTGCCATGATATAGCCGGGCATCGGCGTATCTCCATGGCCGTCATTGATATACGGCACCATACCGAGAGCCAGATTTCCTCCGGATGAGGTTCCGAGTACGGAGATATTCTCCGCATTATAGTCCTGCAGTATGACCCGATAGGTTTCATGAATCATCTCATAAGCCCTAGTCAACGGAAAGTCCGTGCAAAGCGGATAGTATGGGACGAACACGTCCAGACCTGTTTCCTTAGCGAATCGAAGTGCTTTCTTGATGGAACCGGGCCTTGGTGCTGATATCATCCCGCCGCCGATCAGAAAGAGGTTGGCCTTATCTGTCTTTTTCCTGTGGATCAGTTTCAGAACGGGATAGCCCATGATTTCAATACAGCTGATATCAAAAGCCTCGTCTTTCAGGTCCGGGATCCGGTTCTTGGCATTCTGTTTTCTCCGGTTTTCCAGGAGCTCTTCTGTACTCATGCCGGTCCACATTTTCTTAATATTCACGGTTTTTACCACCCGCTTCAGAATCTCGTATTTCAGCGTCATATCTTAGCCCCTTTTAATCAACCACGAAGATGTGTCAGAAACCCGCGTCGGCCGCCTTCATCGACAACCTTCATGGCGATGCGGGTGTAGAGCTTCAGCTTGCGCTTTAATTGCTTTCTGGCAATGCCGAAGAATGGCCGTTCCTCAATTAGTTTCATGCCGCATTTTGCAGCCACGCTTTGACCGTTATCAGCACTGAAATGCAGTTCCGCGTCATTGTTGCCGGTCTTTTTGATATAGTCATTGGCGTATTTGATCGCCTTGCCTGTCATGGCATCGAAGATCACTTCCACACCCGGGAAGGATCTTTTAAGCTGTTTCAGGAAGCCAATGATCTTTTCTTCCTCGAAATACTGGAAGACGCCGATGACCGTGACAAGCGTCGGCCGGCTCTTGTCAATGCCATCTGCCCACGCGAAATCAAACATATCGCCGGGGATCAGAATCTCATTTTCACTTTCACCGAGGACCTTGCGCCTTGCCGCAATCACTTCCGGCAGATCCATTTCATAGAAGACCGCCTTCTCGGGAGCCGGGTTGATCCGGAAGTAAGCGGTCTCCAGACCGCAGCCCACATTGACGATATTGCACTTCTCATGCCGGTCGATAAACGCTTTTATCATCCGGTCCGTGTTATAGAAGCGGCAGGCTCCGGCCATCTGGAAGTACTCGCTGGACTTTGACGCGATATCTTCATAGGGCATCTCGCTTTTCAGAGACACAGCCTTATCATCCCTGAAGTACTCAGGGAAATGTTCGGATACGTAGATCCGAGCTGTCAGGGGGATGTACAGGGTATCTGCGACACCTTCAAATTTACTCATATGCTTTTACTCCTTTCCCAGCCGTCACCGGCATCCGTCTTATGGCGAACGAATTTGAAATCACATAGATCACCGCCCTGGCAGAGTGTCTTGGTGCGTATGAAGTCCGTGTAGGGAAGATTCCCGTAGTTGATGATATCTGCATGGCAGCACATAGCTCCCAGCTTCATAAGGTCTCTCTTTCCGAGGATCTTTGCGTAGATGCATTCGTTGCATTCGAAGTTGAACTCATCCTTCGGATCATCTTTGTGCCAGGTATAGCGCCAGCCATAGCCAGAGCCTTTCTTAAATCCAAAAGGAACGATATTTTTCATCAGCGGCATGAAAAAGCTTTTCCTGGCCAGCTTCTGCATGCCGGAGGGATCAAGGAACTTCCACATTTCCTCAGACACGATCCTGTATGCCCCTTCTTCGGAATATCCGTGCTTCTGAAGGATTTCATACAGGGCAATAGAGGTCAGAATCTGGGACATGTGTGCGTAGTTCCCTTTGTCACAGTATTCCTTTTCTTCCGTCAGCAGCTCGTTCATCCTGCCGTAAATGTCCTGTTGGATCTCTGCAGACAGGGTCGGAAAATAGTTCTGGTAACGGCTCGACGCTGCCATCTGCTTTGGTTCGTATTTCTTCATAACCACTTACTCTTTCACAAACTCAACGTGGGCCACATAGAACTTATCACGTTTGGACTTGATGTACTGCTTCGTGAGCCAGCTGTATTTAACGTTCTCTACCGGATACCCTTCCAGATAGCTCTTCGTAATGACCTTTGACACCTTGCCGCTCATGGCAGTGAGTTCCTTTTCCGCGTCTTCCATACTGAATCGCATGGTTGTTGCATTCTTTGTCATCCTGATCTGCGTATTTACGCCCGTCGTCCCTTTCTTACTGATAAAGTCGAAGACGAACAGTCCGCCGGGAAAGTGTTCAGCCATACCTGCGATCAGTTCTGTTACCGCATCGTATGTCAGGTAGTGCAAAACGCCTGCAGCCAGAAAGATCACACCGTTTTCTTTTTCGAACGGGATCTCATCAAACCATTTGTGATCTGTGATGTCACATGCCACATTCTTTTCCAGCGTTCCGGTCGGAATGTACTTTTCCCTGCAGACGATCACGTCCGGGAAATCGATGTTGATCCACGGATTGATTTCATTTTTCAGTTGTCTTCTGAGGCAGGAGAGACCTGCGCCGAGTTCAACGATGGTTGCATGAGGGTGATCTTTCAGATATTCGCGGATCTCGCATGCGAAGTCATATTGGCGGATCGCACCTGCCAGCGCACCGCATTCCAGGTTATACAAGACTGTAGGCGGCTTGGTTTCTCCCATTTCCTTCAGGATCCGGACCGCGTCGTAGTCCGGCAGGATCTGCGGCAGCTTCTTTACAGCGATTG
Organism: uncultured Blautia sp.; assembly: GCA_946622645.1. Lineage (GTDB taxonomy): Bacteria > Bacillota > Clostridia > Lachnospirales > Lachnospiraceae > Blautia_A. Next base: position 2,157 of record CAMOQF010000048.1, on the reverse strand, counting down.
CCCGGCTCCAAAGAGGGATGCACAGCGTTCTTTCAACGCTGTCTTTCTTCAGTTCGCTCATTCAGTTACCTCCGGATCAGCTTATATATGTCTTCGCGTCATGCTCAAGCTTCAGATACGTCGGACAATCGGCCTGATGCTCATCAAAGAACTTCTTCAGCCCTTCGTTCAGCGCCGACATTTCCTCAGTAGCGTTCAGCGCATGGTCAGAGGCGCAGATTTTCCCGATGACAGTGGCGCACATGATCTTATAGACCGTGTAGCATGTGCGTCTGTACTTCCTGCTGTGATAATCCTTGTCAGGATCAGGAAGGATCTCGTGCCCTGCATTCTCGATTGCCGAATATCCTTCTATATTGGCATCGATGATCTGGTTCAGATAAGATTTGTCATTTTTGATCCGTTTCAGGTCTCCGTCACAGTAATAGCAGGCAAAGGCGACCGGCGTCACAAAAGCCGCGTGACAGAGCAGGTAGTCCTCCATGTTCGGCTGATAGGTGGCTTTGGTTTTAGTTCCTTCAAAGATCTCCCGGATCAGGCGTTCGTTGGAAGCGGCGTCCTTCAGTTGTCCGATCGTGATCTTATGGAGGGAAATGGAAACGACCCTGTCTTTTTCTCTGTGTCCGGCTGCCATGCTGAAACCGAACAGTACATTTTTTCCGGAAAGCTTTTCGACAAGATCTTGAGGAGCGAGGTTGTTCCCGACAAAGACAATGTTCTTAGAGCCATTGGCTGCAAGATCGGATATCAGACTTTCGATCTGCGTATACCGCATCACAACAAGGATCACATCGTAAATATCATCTGTCTTCAGTTTCCGGATGACCGGGATCCGGTATGTTTTCTTCCACGGAGAGAAGATCGGATCGATCAGAAGACCGTTCTTTTCCAGCACATCCGCCCATTCACCCCTCGCCAGAAGGGTAACGTTCCTCCCGGAAGAGAACAGGTCAGCTGCCAGATTTGAGCCGATCACCCCGGCTCCGATAACAAGTATCCTCATATACTGTCCCTCACGGTTTCACAACATGAAAATCACAGCAGTCACCACCGGCACCAAGCGTTTTGGTCCGGATCAGTTTTCCGCCTTTGTATTCTATGGTGGGATAATCCATCACGCACATATGCGGCATCAGGAACATCAGATCTTCCTGCTGGGCGATCTTGCAGACGCCGCATTCCCTGTGTGTGACATAATATTCCGGAACCGAAAGATCATAGGAAAAATCGAAGACCCAGTCCATGGGATACTGCTTTTTCTTCGATCTTTCGGAGCCATGAACATATTTGTCGATCTCTTTCCGGTCGAAGCAGTTCTTTCCCTTGTAGAATCTTTTCATCGTATCGCATTTGCAGATGGCGTCGATCATCCCGTCGAACACCTCCATAGTGATGTGCTCCGGGTCAGCCTTGTAATAGGCGAACCCATAGCAGGCCAGATACATGACCGGCGCGAACATGTTTTCTTTCATGGAGCCCACGGAAGGCGTCCTTGAAACCATGGCTCTATACTCCGCCATATGCTTTTTCTTAAACCTTCGCATATCAATCTGCGGAACAGCTTTTGACGTATATTCATACACCGTCTTCTCAATCATCTTTGAAAAAAGCATTCCCATAATTCCGTACTTCATCTGTTTGCGATCCTTTCAGAATTATTCTGCAGTTCTTCTGCATTCCACATACATCAGCGCGATCCGTGCCGCCATCTCTTTGCTGAAGGTGACTTGCCATCCATGATTCTCAAGAAAGTCCAGATACTCCTGTGCAGACCACTGATGCTCGAAGCGGACGCCTGCGATCCGCAGAATTCCGGACCAGATGCGGCTGACAAACGTCCCTTTATGCTCGACGAAATTCGGGGCGATCAGAAGACCGTCAGGCTTAAGAACACGGTCGATCTCAGACAGCGCCTTCTCCGGATCGGGGACAATGTGCAGCGCGTTGGCGATCAGGACCGCATCAAAAGTGTCATCATCATAGGGCAGCGCCATGGCATCCGCCACTTCAAAGCGCAGATTTTCTGGAAATACGCCTTTCTTTGCCTCAGCGATCATGCCATCCGAATAGTCCGTAGCAAGGACGGTCTTCGCAGAGGGAGCAATGTGTTTTGCCAGAAGCCCTGGACCTGTGGCAAGCTCAAGGACTTCTTTATCT
>CAMOQF010000047.1 GCA_946622645.1 uncultured Blautia sp. | reverse complement strand
GGATGTTCGCGCACTCCTTGTACGACGTCGCGTCCTTGTTCATCAGGCGGTGCGCTCCAAGCATGTCGCCATGGTCGGAAGTATAGACGACCGTGGCGTCAGGCAGAAGCTCGTCGATCTTCTCCAGGACGCGTCCGATCTCGTAGTCCGCGTAGCTGTTGCAGCCGAGGAACCGGGAGAGTTCCTCCGACGGCGCGTTGACTTCATCCGCGCTGAGAGTCAGCCGGCGGCCGGACCAGAGTTTTTCATAAAACGGTTTGTTTTCAAGCGTGTCGTGGAACACCGGGCTGTCGTCAAAGCGGAACCCGTCGTACATATGGTTGTACGGCGGCGGGCAGATGCTCGGACCATGTGGCTCGTCAATAGACACGGTCAGGAAAAAGTCTTCTTCCCGGTACCTTGCAATAAAATCCCGTGCCCTGTCCGCGACGCGGTGCGCGTAAGTGTACTCCTCCGTCCACGACGGATCGTCCGCCGTCTCCGGCCTGCGGGAACGGATCCTGTCCTCCTCGGAGAGTTCTTCCAGATAGCATTTCATGTCGTACCAGTATTCCGGATCCCAGCCCTCCGGGCAGATGCCGAGGCCGAAGTAGTCGCCTCCGTCGAGGTGCCACTTGCCGATATAGCCGCAGTGGATCCCCTGGTCTGTGAGGCGCTGTCCGATCGTCTTCACGTTCGCGCCCATCGGAACGCAGTTCGTGACGACGCCGTTTGAGTGCGGGAAAGTCCCGGTGAAGATCGCGGACCGCGCGGGCCCGCAGACCGGCTGGCAGGTATATGCGTTCTCGTACCGTATTCCTCGGGAGGCAAGCCGGTCGAGGAAGGGCGTGTGCATGCGGTCGTTTCCGTAACAGCCCAGCATGTCTTTTCTTGTGGTGTCCGTCATGATCAGTATGAATTGTCTCGGCATATCGCTCTCCTTTCACACCCGTTTCACCGTGCTGCCGCAATCGCTTTACATAAAAAACCCTCTTTTAGCGTAATTATACGGCAAAAGAGGGGGAGAATGCGTGTCAGTTTTCTTTATGATGCTGCGCGAGTTCTTCTATCGTCAGTTCATACTCCATGTTCCGCCACCAGGTCTTTCAGCTTCTCATATACGGCAAAAGCAAATGCGCGGTGACCTTCTTCGTCCATATGCTCCGCGTCCGCGTCATTTGCCCGCACATGATCGGAAGCAGCCAGAAACGCCGTCCCTCTTTCTTCCGCGATGCGGCGATACACTTCTTTCAGTTCGCGGCAGGTCTCCACCGACTGTTTCCCGAATTCGGGATCCTTTTCCGGCTTCCAGACGTCCTCCCCGAGCAGAAGCGGAGAGATGAGAAGAATATGGCGTGGGAAAAGATACTTTTCCAGCTGATCCAGGCAGAGCCCGATGCCTTTGCCGATCTCTGCCGCAGGCATGGAATAGACGGTTTTGCAGTCGTTTGTCCCCAGCATGATCACAGCCGCATCCAGAGGATGATGTGTCTCGAGGATCAGTGGAAGCAGCGCGGCGCCGTTCCTTCCCGGCCTCAGGGCATCCTCATACGCGGTCGTCCTTCCACATAACCCTTCTTCGATGATGCGGACGGACGGGCAGATGTTCTGAAGGACACCGGTCCACCGGATCTCCCAGGGAAATCTTTCGGAGCACTTTGATCCGGGCACCAGCCCCCATGTATTTGAGTCGCCAAACGCAAGTACTGACTTCATACACTCCCCTGCGCCTTTCCTGAACCGATCCAGGTCCTTCCGAACCCGTTTTACGCTCGCCCGGTTCCGATCCTTCTGTCCGTTTTATGCGCGATCCAGGTGCCGAGCTCCTGTATGACCTGGACGATGATCACCGTCAGAAATACACAGGTCCATGTGACGTCCGGATTGAACCGCTGATGTCCGTAACTGACGGCGATCTGCCCGAGTCCCGTGCCGCCGATCGTCGCCGCCATCGCCGAATATCCCAGGATCGTTACCATGGAAATGACTGCGCCGATGATCAGGGACGGCCTCGCTTCGGGCAAAAGCACTTTCCACACGATCTGCATGTTTCCTGTTCCCATCGACTGTGCCGCCTCGATCACGCCTGCGTCCACTTCCTTCAGCGAACTCTCCACCATGCGGGCCACGTAGGGAGCCGCCGCGATCACAAGCATGACGATCATGGCCTTATTGCCAAGACTCACTCCTACGATGAACTTCGCGACCGGAAGCATGGCGACCATCAGAATGATAAACGGGATGCTCCGGAAGAAATTCACGATCAGTCCGAGGATCCGATTGATCCAGTAAACAGGATAAATTCCTTCTTTGTCTGTCACGTTGAGGATTACGCCCAGCGGAAGTCCGATCACATAGGCAATGAAGGTCGAGATAGCCGTCATATATATGGTTTCCCAGATTCCCCGCTGAATGATGCCGTTTTCCCACAGTTTTACAAGCATATCAGAAAACACGGCTTATTCCTCCTTCCACTCGACCGGGCTGTTTTTCAGCCACGACAGGATCCTGTCCGCATCGCGTTCGTCACCCGGCAGCTCAATGAGCATCTGGCCATACGGCTGGCCGTCGATCTCCTTTGTCTCCGCGAACAGGATGTTCACCGGAGCCTGGCACTCCAGGACCATTTCGGAGATCAGGGGCTTGCCGGAATTCTCGGAATGGAAGGTCAGCCTCACTCTGCGTCCGCCGTGGATGTCGTAATCCTTTTTCCCGACAGGAAGGATCAGTTCTTTTGCAATTTCTGACTGCGGATTCAGGAAAACATCGCTGACCTTGCCTTCTTCCGCGATCCTGCTCTGATCCAGAACGGCGACTCTGTCGCAGATCTGGTTGATGACTCTCATTTCATGCGTGATCACAATAATGGTCACGCCCATCGTTTTGTTGATTCTTTTCAGCAGGTCCAGAATTGACCTTGTCGTATTGGGATCCAGTGCGGAAGTGGCTTCGTCGCAGAGAAGATATTTGGGTCCTGTCGCCAGCGCGCGGGCGATCGCAACCCTTTGTTTCTGCCCGCCGGAGAGCTGGGAAGGATACGATCCGGCCCGGTCCTTAAGACCGACAAGGTCCAGAAGCTCCATTGCCCTGTCTCTTGCCGCAGCGCGCTTTATTCCGGACACTTCCAGGGGAAAAGTTACATTGCGCAGGACCGACCTCTGCTCAAGCAGATTAAAGCCCTGGAAGATCATCCCTATGGATCTTCGAAGGCTCAGCAGACTCTTCCTGTCAAGGGCGGTGATATCTTCTCCGTCGATCAGCACCTGCCCTGCAGTAGGTTTTTCCAGGAGGTTGATACATCGCACCAGAGTGCTTTTCCCTGCACCGGACACCCCGATGATCCCGAATATCTCTCCGTCCTGCACAGACAGGTCAATATCCTCAAGCGCAACGATCTCCTTGTCCGCGGTCTTATATGTTTTTCCGAGATGCCGGAGTTCAATCATTGGTCATTTTCCTCTCCTCTCCGGGAGGCAGAAGCCTCCCGGAGAGTGGTTCCCGTTTATTTGATCGGCACGATCCCCGCGCCGGTCTGCTCATTGTACTGTTCCACCACGCCATCCTGAAGCGCCTCCACAAGGGCAAGGATGGACGGATCATTCTCATCGCCTCTGCGAACCGCGATGATGTTGGCATAGGTCTGGGCCGCGTCGCCGGAAGCGTCCTCGATCGCGAGGGCATCCGTGGTCTTGAGCCCGGCGCCGAGAGCGTAGTTGTAATTGATGACAGCTATCGTACCCTCGCTGCTGTTTTTCAGAAGGGAAGGGATCGCATCGGCCTGCGCCGCCTGGATGTCATATCCGCCATCTTCCTCGATATCCAGGATCGTGACTCCTGATTCCACAGATGCACCTTCCGGAAGTTCGATCAGGCCTTCCTGCGCGAGCAGCAGCAGAGCCCTGGTCTGGTTGGAATCGTCGTCCGGAATGATGATGGTCGCGCCTTCCGCAAGGTCCTTCAGATCGGTCACGCTGAAGCTGTAGATCCCGAAGGGCTCATAGTGGATCAGTCCGGCGGAGACGAGGTCCGTTCCATTGGATTCGTTGAAGCTGTTCAGGTAAGGCGTATGCTGGAAGTAGTTCGCATCGAGTGTCCCGTCCTGCAGCGCCGTGTTGGGAAGTACATAGTCGTCATAGATCACGATCTCAAGTCCGATCCCCTGCTCAGCGAGGACAGGCTTCACGATCTCCAGAAGTTCCGCGTGAGGCGTTGAGCTCGCCCCGACTGTGAGCGTGACTTCTTCCGCAGTTTCTTCCGCTTCTTCGGCCGCTTCATCGGCATCGTCGCCGGCTGCGACAACGCCGCCTTCAACGACAAGGCTCTCCTCATAATCCAGGCCATAGGTGTCAACGAGCGTCGCTTCATAGTCCTCATGGAAGAAGTTTTCCGTTCCGAGTGCCTTGATCTCGTCGTTGAGCCAGCTCAGGAGCGTTTCATTTCCTTTGGAAACTGCCGGTGCGATCGTGTCCTGGCTGCCGAGGGAAGGAATGCCGACCGTGTAGCCCGGGTTCTGAAGAGCATAGGCGATGACCTCTGTGTTGTCGTTTGCCCATGCGGCTGCGTTCCCGTTCTCAAGCGCGTTCTTTGCGTTCGCGTAGGTGTCGTATTTCTGCAGCTTGATCTCCGGATTGTTCTCAATGAGGTAGGTCTCTGCCGTCGTTCCCGAAATGACGATGACTTCGTCGTCAGGACCGATCTCCGACAGGTCTGTGAACACCTTGCTGTCGGGAGATACCACGCCGAGGGCGACGTTCATGTAGGGCAGCGCGAAATCGACTTTTTCAGCCCGTTCTGCAGTAACAGTAAAGTTCGCGAGGATAATGTCGACCTTTCCTGTCTCCAGGTATTCGACTCTGTTCGCAGCCTCCGTAGAAACATAGTTGATATCCACGCCCAGGTCTTTTCCGATCCGCTCCGCAAAGTAGACGTCGTATCCCTGGTATTCTCCGTTTTCATCCACATAACCGAAAGGATTCTTGTCGGAGAAGACTCCGATATTGATCGTTCCGCTCTCCTTGATCTCATCAAGCGTGCGGTAGACGACGTCCTGCTCTTCGCTGCCGGCAGCGCTGTCAGAGGCGTCGCCGGCAGGCGCGACGGGTGCGGCAGGTACTGCGCACGCGGCAAGCGAAAACGCCAGCACGAATGTCAGTAATAATGCGAAAATGGTTCTGATCTTTTTCATGATATTTCCTCCCGGGCCTGTGCCCGATAAATTGTTTTACTATTTTCAGTTCTTTGCGCCTTTGCGCTCAAACGTAAATGTGTTCAGGAATTTTCTTGCGCGCTCTGTCTTCGGTTCGTCAAAAAAGCCGTCCGGCGTCCCCTCTTCACATATCCTTCCTTCATCCAGGAAAATGACTCTGTCCGCAATTGCTCTGGCGAACTGCATTTCGTGTGTGACGACGAGCATCGTCTTTCCCTGGTTTGCCAGGTCGAGGATCACCTCCAGAACTTCTCTGACCATCTCCGGGTCAAGCGCGGCGGTAACTTCGTCAAAAAGCAGGATCTCGGGATGCATGCACAGTGCCCTGACAATGGCGGTACGCTGTTTCTGTCCGCCGGAGAGCTGCCTCGGATAACTGTCAGCTTTGGATTCCAGCCCGACCCTTTTCAGCAGGTCCAGGGCTTCCTCCCTCACTTCTTCTTTCTTCCGCCCCTGCGCTTTCACAGGCGCCAGCATTATGTTGTCGAGTACGGTCATATGGGGAAAAAGCTCATAGTTCTGGAAAACCATCCCTATCTTCTGCCTTATGCTCTGCAGATTCCGGTTCTCTTTAGACACCGGTTCTCCGCGGAGCCTTATTTCTCCGCCCTGAATGTCCTCCAGGGCGTTGATACATCGCAGTAAAGTACTTTTTCCGCATCCGCTCGGTCCCACGATGACGATGACCTCTCCCTCATGTACCGTAAGGCTGAGGTCCTCAAAGACCCTGAGGTCGTCATAGAGCTTGCGCAGATGCGAGATCTCCAGAATGGTCTCCGGCACTTGTCTCACCTCCATCTTTTTTCAAGCTTCCCCGCCAGGATGCTGATCGGCCAGCACGCCAGGAAGTACATGGCAAATACTGTCAGATAGATCCCGAAAGCGGCGTTCGGGCTGCTCATACGGTTTGCTTCAATGATCTGCTGCGCGACCTTCAGGATCTCCACAACACCGATCATGACTACAAGGCTGGTCGTCTTGATCATCCTCGTAATGAGGTTGATCGACAGCGGGATCAGCCTGCGCACCGCCTGCGGAAGGATGACATACAGATAAGTCTGTGTCTTTCGCAGTCCCAGCGCGGCGGCACTTTCGTACTGGTGCACCGGAATGCTGATCAGGGCGCCTCTCACCAGGTCGCTCATCTCTGCCGTTCCCCACAGGGAAAAAACGATGACCGCTGCCGTCTCTCCCGGCAGATTCCAGCCGAAGGATCTTGTCGTGCCGAAGTAAACGATAAACAGAAGAACCAGCTGCGGCATGATGCGTATGAATTCGAGATAAAGCTTCATCACTGCCTTCAGCAGCAGATTCTCCCGCTGCCTGAGTACTCCGAGAACCGTACCGAGGACGATGCTGATCAGGACCGAGACCAGGCTGATCTTCAGGGCGACACCGAGTCCGCCCAGAAGCCTTGCGAAGTTCTTTCCCTTCAGCAAAGTATCAAACCCCAAATCCGGCATACCGGAGCCTCCTTTCCATCACGCTCCCGAGAATGGACACCGGAAGCAGTATCAGGAGATAGAACACGACCAGCAGGACAAGGCTTTCCGTCGTACTGTAATACAGTCCGATCAGGTCTTTTGCGGTAAACATCAGGTCCATCAGGCTGATCGCGGAAAATACGCTTGTTTCTTTTAACAGGAAGATCACATTTGCTATGAGGGCCGGCGCACTGATCGTCAGCGCCTGCGGGAGAAGGACGTACCTTATGGTCTGGAATCTGCTGAGTCCGAGACTGTATGCACTTTCCTCCTGGATGGCATCGATCGCCTCGACACCGCTCCGGAAGGCCTCTGCCATATAGCTCCCGCCCAGAAAAGCGAGGCCCGCCACTCCGCACACTTCCGCATTCGTATGGATCCCCAGCTTGGGGAGCCCGTAATAGATGAAGAACAGCTGGATCAGCAGCGGGGTATTGCGGCTTAATTCGATATACACCGCGACGACTCTTTTCAGGACAGGGATCCTGAAGTAATCTGTGATCTCGCAGATGAGGCCCAGAAGAATGGCGGCGGCAATTCCGGCAAAGCCGATCTTCACCGTAAGCACTGCTGCTTCCCGGTAAAGCGGGATATACTCTGCTATGAATTCCTGGTCCATCCCTTTCCTCCTTCCGGCCTGCTTCTTTGTCTCCGGAATCGGTTCCTTTGTCAGGATCCGGTTTCCGGTCCGGTTTCAGTAACAAAAAACCGGGGCTTCACTGTCAGCTCCCGGGCAAATGGCAAAATCGATACAAGACATGGATATCTCATTCCGGTGAGGCGCACGGACAAAGTGCCGGACGTCCAGCCATTCTGTATGCCCGGGAGTACAGCATTCGACAGCACATGGCGCTGTTCTGACTATGGTTCACAATGAGGTTCATCGCTAACGCCTCCTTCCAAAATAAGTCTGTTCTATTTATAGGGTGAAACGCCTTTTCTGTAAATTCGGCTTTATATATTGCCGGTGATAAGCTCCGGTTATCGCCGTAAAAACCCATACAGGCAGCCGCTCTGAACAGCAGGCATTCTCCGGCTGTTTGGAAGTTTCCTGCCTCGAGTCTATCGGTTACAATGAGTACAGTGTTTCACCCGATTCCGCAGATTCCATGGAGGTCTCCATGCCGGCGATCAGCGTCCTCGTCAAGCCCGCGTCGGGCTCCTGCAATATGCACTGCGACTACTGCTTTTACTGCGATGAGCAGAAAAAGCGGCGGACCGCTCTCTATGGCTTCATGTCCGACCGCACGCTCAAAAATGTGATCAAGCGGACGCTGCTGCGGGCGGAGGGGTCTTATTCTCTCGCGTTCCAAGGCGGTGAGCCGACGCTGTGCGGGATCGATTTCTTCCGGAACGCCGTGAAATATGCCCGGCAATACAACCGGAACCAGGCCCATGTCAGCCTGGCGCTGCAGACGAACGGCTACGGCATCACGGAGGAGTGGGCGGAGTTCTTTGCTGAAAACCAATTCCTGGTCGGGATCTCCGTGGACGGGCTCGAGCGCATTCACAGCTCCTACCGGCACGGAAACGACGGCGGGGACAGCTGGCAGCACGCGATGAACGCGATCCGGCTGTTTGAAGAACACGGCGTGGAATACAACATCCTCACGGTCGTCCACCGCGAGACTGCGGAAAACATCCGTGAGATCTATCGCTCGTACCGCGAGCGCGGCTGGAACTACATGCAGTTCATCACCTGCCTGGATCCGCTCGGCGAGCCGCGCGGCGGGAAGCCATGGTCTCTGCTGCCAAAGGCATACGGGCAGTTCCTGATCGATCTGTTCGATCTCTGGTATGCCGATTTTCTTCGCGAAGATCAGCCTTTCATCCGCCAGTTCGACAACTATGTCGGCATCCTGCTCGGATTTGAGCCCGAGTCCTGCGAACAGCGCGGGATCTGCGGGATCCAGAACGTTGTGGAAGCAGACGGCAGTGTCTATCCATGTGATTTCTATGTGCTGGACGCCTATCGCCTGGGAAATCTGAATGAAGATCTGCTGCCCGCGATCTACGCGGCGAGGGAAAAAATGGGATATGTGGAGCGGTCACGGAATCATCCGGAGAAGTGCCGTAGCTGCCGGTGGCTGGATCTGTGCCGCGGCGGCTGCTACCGGAGCCGGATGACAGCCATGGAAGAGACAGATGGGCTGAACTACTTCTGCGAGGGATATCAGATGTTCTTCGAGGCATGCTATGACCGCCTGACGAAAGTCGCGGACGCCGTCCGGGAGAGGATGCACGGCAGCCGCAGCTGATGCCGGCGGCATTCCGGGGCGTGTGATCTCAGTTCATCTCCTGCACGACTCTGATAAAACTCCGCATCGCCGGTGTCAGAAATTTGTCCTTGTGATGCACGATATAAAAGGATTGCCGCAGCTCCAGTCCTTCCGCGATAACACGGCACACTGTCCCCTCCCTGAACGCCGGCTCCGCAAGCTGCCGCGGGATCACGCTGAACCCCATGCCGCATTCCACCGCATGGATCAGGGCAGATGTACTTGCAGACTCCCAGACCGGGCTGACCTCCATGCCATGATCGGCCATCGCGCGGTCAAAGATATCTCTCGTTCCGCTGCCTTTTTCCCGCAGCAGGAATCTCTGTGCCGCGAGTTTCCCCGCCTGCATGGATATCCGCAGTTCTTTCTTTTTCTTTTTTCCCTCTGCTCCGCCATACTCTGCAGGTGCGATGATCTCCAGCGTATCTTCCATGTATTTCGTGACCGTCAGTGCGTCGCTGTGTACCGGGATCTCGACCAGGGCGAGATCGAGTTCGTTGCTGAGCAGTTTTTCCTCCAGTTCCCTTGACGGCGCAACGATGACACGGACGCTGTCTGCCTGCAGTGTTTCCCGGGTCTCCAGGTACCTTCGGACATATTCTGGCATGCGCCTGCTGCCGACCGTCATGCTCGCACCGATCCTCATGGGCCCGGCAGCCGCGGTCTTCTCCATGGACTTGTCCAGATCCTCCTGCAGCGCGAGGATCCTCTGCGCGTAGTCACGGAACTGTTCTCCCGCCGGAGTGAGGTAGAGCCTTCGTCCGATGCGGTCGAAGAGCCGCACGCCGTAGTGTTCCTCGATCTCCCGGATCGCGATCGTAACCGACGGCTGGCTCATGAAAAGCTCTTTCGCAGCCCCCGTCACACTGCAGCCGCTGCCGCACACCGCAAGAAATATCTTCATATGTCTCAGCGTCATGGCCTTCTTTCCTTCCCGCTTTTATCCTTCCCTGCTTTATCCAACCGGGCAATACATTCAGGTTCACAAGGAAGATTCTGAATCGAATATATAGTTTATTATCTATGATTTCAATATTTATATTTAATTTTACTTATTTTCTGGACAGTGTTACTCTCTACTTGATAAAGCACACCTGACAGAGTACAGGCAGCGGCAGACAGAAACGCTTTCCGTGAAGGCGGACAAGGCCGCATCCTGTTGGAAAGAGTTGAGCGATGAGCGAAACCGGTATGAAAAAAAATCACATCCTGAGAAAGCTGTTTTTCTCAACGCTTTACCTGAGCACATTTACGTTCGGCGGTGGCTACGTGATCGTGACGCTGCTGAAAAAAAGATTCGTGGACGAACTGCACTGGATCGACGAAGAAGAAATGCTGGACCTGGTCGCGATTGCCCAGTCCTCCCCCGGTGCGATTGCCGTCAATGGCGCGATCGTCGTCGGATACAAGCTGGCGGGGATCGCCGGTGTCCTCTGTTCGGTCCTCGGCGCGATCCTTCCGCCGTTTGTGATCCTGACGGTGATCTCGTTCTTTTATAACGCGTTCCGGGAAAATTTCGTGGTGCAGGCGATGCTCTCCGGCATGAAGGCCGGCGTGAGCGCCGTGATCATGTCCGTCGTCTTCGACATGGCGTCAGGTATCGTGAAGTCCAGGGACGCCATACTGCTGATTATCATGGTGCTGGCTTTCATAGCCAACTATTTCCTGAAGATCAACGTCGTATTCATCATCCTTGCCACTGCCGCGATCGGCGCGCTGCGCACCATTCTGCGGGAAAAGCAGGGCTGACCTGGAATCATCTTCTGCAGCCTGCGGAAGTTAAGCATTATTCGGGAGTTTGCTTATGAAATATCTGCAATTGTTCCTCGCATTCCTCCAGATCGGGGCCTTCAGCTTCGGCGGAGGTTACGCCGCGATGCCGCTCATCAAGGCACAGGTCATCGACCGCTACGCGTGGCTCACGATGGCGGATTTCACGGATCTCGTGACGATCGCCGAGATGACGCCCGGGCCGATCGCCGTCAACTCCGCGACCTTTGTCGGCAACCAGGTCGCCGGGATCCCCGGCGCGCTCGTCGCTACATTCGGCGTCATCCTCCCGTCCTGCATCTTCGTCACGGTACTGGCGTATCTCTACACAAAGTACCGCCGGATGGCGCTCCTGCAGGGGATCCTGCAGTCGCTCCGCCCGGCGGTCGTATCCATGATCTTTGCGGCCGGCCTCAGCATGCTGATGTCCGTCCTGTTCGTGAGCGGCGCATTTTCCCTTGCCCTCTCGAATTTCAGGATCCGCGGATGCGTCCTTTTTCTCGCGGCCCTCATCGTCTTAAGAAAGTTCAAAGCAGGGCCGATCAAGGTGATGGTCGGCTGCGGCGTCACAGAACTGATCTGCAGGCTTGCCGGCACTCTGCTCTGATCTCAATGGCGCTCTGCCCCGGAAAGATCAGTTATCTCAATACCTTCTTCATGACTGCCACGGCACAGGGGATCCGGCCGTCAGCCAGTTTGATCTCCACGTCGGCATACCCGGCATCCAGGAAAAACTGTTTATAACTGTCCACGGTAAACTGCTGTTTGAAATCAGCGCCGGCTTTCCCCACCGTCGAAGCAAAGCCGCTTGTTTTTCCTTTGGCGTCTTTATTCATGTATGTCGGAATAATCAGCGTCCCGCCGTCTTTGCAGACCCGGTTCAGCTCACCGAGGGCTTTCAACGGATCGTCCAGCAGATGGATGACGTTTCCGGCTACGACCTTGTCGAAACTGCCGTCAGCAAAGGCAAGCGCCGTGATATCAGCCTGCGCAAAGCGGATATTGCGAAAGGCAGCACAGTTTTTTTCTGCCTTCTGCAGCATCTTTACAGAATAGTCTGTCGCTGTGAGATGCCGGCACCGCGGCGCGATCACCGCAGAGAGAAGGCCTGTTCCACAAGCGCATTCCAGAACGTCGTCGCCTTGCCCGATCAGAGAGGGCACGATCATTTTCAGTTTTTTATGCGTCCTCCGGTTTATGACGTTGACGAACACGTCATAAACTCCCGCCACCTGATCCCAGAACATGCACTATCCCCTTTCCGTTCTCCGGCGTGTTTCATCTCATTGATGATAAGCCGCAGGTCGCGAACGCGGATGCCGCCGGAAACTTGTTTTTGGTTAGCCACTCTAACTATGCTTATATTATATTCTGATCCCGGTCTATTTCTTTCCAACGAGCAGTGCAGAACCCGCAAGTCCCAGCCAAGCTGCTTCTGTTTTCCTCATAAAAGTCCCATCCGTAGTGTCGATCAGACGGACTTCTTCATAGCCCTCTGCTTTCAGCTTCTTCATAAAAGCTTCCATATCGCCGTAGCGTGCGGGACTCATCAGGTCATGGATTGCAAAGGTACCGCCCTTTTTCAGTGTCCGCAGGGTCTCCAGAAGTAGTTTCTGTTTATCATGCCCTGCGATGTTGTGATAAACATAGTTGCTGGTGACGGCGTCAAAGCTCCCGTCTTCAAAGGGCAGGCGGATGGCATTTCCCTCTTCAAATCGGATGTTGGTGACGCCTTCAGCTTTGGCATTGTCTTCGCAGCGTTTTTTCGTAAAGACCGCTTTATACGCACCGGACCAGATATCGCAGCCGACCATGATTGCTTTCGGATTCCGCTTCGCAGAGGCGATCGTCAGCGCGCCGCTGCCGCAGCCCACATCCAGGCCTGTTCCGCCATCCGGTATCGTTACGTATTCCGCCGTGCCGTCAATGATCGTCTTCGCCAGCTTCCGCCTTCCGTTATAGTCAAACGTCCTGTGCAGCGCCCCCATCCAAACCGTGAAGAACAACAGGACCAGCGTGCCGATCCCCAAAACGATCCCGCAGATCAGTCTCGGCGTTCCGTGAAGGACACCCCCTGTCGCGCCCAGCAAAAGGAACGCGGCAAAAGCAGCAAGTGTTCCGCCTGCCAGTCCGTATACCATACTCTTCGGTACCCAGTTTTTATAATCCGGTTTCATTTACTGCCACCTTTCTGAGAAGACTGAGTTCTCTTGAAATATTAGTTAAGGATCGCAGCGCTCCTTTTTCCTTTGGCTTCATTTTTCTGCGAGCTCCATAAACTCGTCGATTGCCTTCAGCACCGGTGCGGTGTACTGCTCCCCGCCGAAAAGCCACTGCTCATGCTGCATATTGAATTCCCGGATCTCCGGGTTTCGAAAATACCTTTGATAACGTTTGAGATACTTCCCGCCCATCTTGTTTGCATAGATGAAATGAACCCTGGTACCTTCCACGTGGATATCGTCCCTCAGCCAGGTGAGCAGGTCCGTGTAATACTCGTTCTTAATGGACTCCGGACTGAATTTGGAAAAGCATCCCATGAAACGATCCGCCACCTCATCGTTCATTTCAAAAAAGCTCTTGAGCTTTTCCCTGGTTTTTGCCTTCTTTTTCTCGCTCCCGGTAAAGCTGGTCAAAAGCGGCACCACAAGCTTTGACTGCAGCCAGGCGCTGAACTTTCCGCTCTGGTCCAGATCCGGGCTGCCGAAGATCCCGTGATCGATATGGATCTTTTCCCGCTGAATCAGCTGCCCCACAAAGCTGCTGCCCAGGGAGGATCCGATCGCTCCGTCCAGGAAACCGCCATGTTCTTCTATGACATACCTTTCGATCTTCTCCGTGACAGTGATCATGTCCGGGAAGATCAGGCTGCTTCCGTCAAAGCCGTCGTAATTGACGCAGATCAGATGATATTTCTCGCCCAGCCGGTCCAGGACACTGCCGAAGTTCGTCTGATAGTCACAGGCTGTCCCCGGCAGCAGCATCATGGTTGGTCCCGGCAGATTGCCCATTTCATCAAATTGCATGCTGATACTCTCCGTTATTTCTTCGCTAACACCGGCATCCGATGTGCATCGTTCATCCGGCTTCCTCTGAAAACCGTTTCACTTCCAACGCAAACCGTTCCGGGAACATAAGTACCAGCTCTGCATGAGCCAGTCCTTTCAGTTCTTTCGGCACTGTCTGCGGAAAGGCCTTGATGGTATAGGCCAGATTATTCTTCCTTGCTTTCTTTTCTTCCTCTCCGTACCAGTATTCGATCTTCGTTTTCACAGTCGGAACCGGATCCGGTATGGAGTAGTTGTTTGCGGACCAGAAGACATTGTAGATCGTCTTTGATGAAAAGCGGTTCTTTTCGAACTCAAAGATCTTCCGGTAGTGCTCTTCCGAATCCTCCCCCTTCGGCGTCCAGCGCTCCGGCGGCGCGGCCAGTTTCATGAAGAAATACGATTTTGTGCCCAGCATGATCATGACCCAGTCCTTCAGCGCGATCAGGCGGCATACCGGCTTCGGATAGGGATATGGCGTGATCCCGGCGACGATAATGGCCTTGTCCACGATAATATCCTGTGTGGCAAGGAATCGGATGACTGCCGCGCCGCCCATGGACACACCATAGAGCAGATCCAAGCGGCGGATGCCGGTTTCTTTCAGATAGGAGGCGGAATCATCCACGTATTTTTCTATCGAAACGAAGGTCGTGCCCAACTCGTCATGACCATCTGCAATGAAAAGAAATACATGATGATCCTCAGCCAATGCTTTTGCAGAAGGGATAAACACCCACCCGGGCTCCGCCGCGCACTGGAACATGGCAGCAGTCTTTTCGTGTTCTGTTCCGTATTCATTGACCTTCATATGCCTCCTTCTCAGATCTTCCTGCTGACCAGAAAGCCCTGCTCATCCGACACGGTTACATATTCTCCTGCGATGGGATTATCCTTTCATAAGCCGAACCATCATATTCCAGCCGTCTTTTCCTTCCTTACAAATGGGGAAGACCGGATAACAATGGAACATTCCTTCTCCGACGATCATCTTGTAATCGACTTTGTATTTCTTCATAGCCTCCTCAAAGGAAGGGGCGCAGGCATACAGCGTCTCATCACTGCCGTAGATGAATGTGGTTTTCGGACAATTCGTAAAATCGCCCTTCTGCAGCCAGATCATATACTCCGGGACACTGTCGTCCCCATGACGCATGACTTCCACGGCTGTCTTCATGTACTGTGCCGGGATCGCGACATCCTTTTTATCCAGTTCCAGCATCCGCTGCCATTCCTCCTCTTATTGACGCAGGTACCTGGAGAGATCGCCATGATGCAGCCGGGCATCGGCGTATCTCCATGGCCGTCGTTGATATACGGAACCATGCCGAGCGCAAGGTTCCCGCCGGAGGATGTTCCGAGCACAGAGATATTCTCCGCCTTATAATCCTGCAGCATGACCCGATAAGTCTCATGGATCATCTCATAAGCCTTGGTCAACGGATAGTCCGTGCAAAGCGGATAGTAGGGGACGAACACATCCAGACCTGTTTCCTTAGCGAATCGAAGTGCTTTCTTGATGGAACCGGGTCTTGGTGCTGATATCATCCCTCCGCCGATCAGGAAGAGGTTGGCCTTATCTGCCTTTTTCCTGTGGATCAGTTTCAGAACGGGACGGCCCATGATTTCGATACGGCTGATATCAAACGCATCGTCTTTCAGATTCGGGATCCGGTTCTTTGCATTCTGCTTTCTCCGGTTTTCCAGAAGCTCTTCCGTACTCATGCCGGTCCACATTTTCTTAATATTCATGGCTTTTACCAGCCGCTTCAGGATCTCGTATTTCAGCGTCATAGTGTTCAGACTCCTTCTTGCAGCTATTTCACAAGTATTCCATTTCTTCATAACCGGTTACTCATCTCAAATGTATTTTGCGGCATCTTTCTCAAGCTTCCGATATGTCGGGCAATCAGCCTGATGCGCCTCAAAGAACTTCTTCAGCCCTTCATTCAGCGCTGACATCTCTTCCACGGCGTTCAGTGCATGGTCAGAGGCGCAGATTTTCCCGATGACAGTGGCGCACATGATCTTATAGACCGTGTAGCATGTGCGTCTGTACTTCCTGCTGTGATAATCCTTGTCAGGATCAGGAAGGATCTCGTGCCCTGCATTCTCGATTGCTGAATATCCTTCTATATTGGCGTCGATGATCTGATTCAGATAAGCCTTGTTATTCTTGATCCTTTTCAGATCTCCGTCCGTGTAATAGCAGGCAAAGGCGACCGGAGTCACGAAAGCCGCATGGCAAAGCAGATAGTCTCCCATGTTCGGCTGATAGCTCGCTTTAACCTTTTTTCCATCAAAAATGTCCCGGATCAGCCGTTCATTGGAAGGAGCCCCTTTCAGCTGTCCGATCGTGATCTTATGGAGGGATATGGAAACGACCCTGTCTTTCTCCCTGTGCCCGGCTGCCATGCTGAAACCGAACAGCACATTTTTACCGGGGAGCTTTTCAACAAGTGCCTCAGGTGAGAGATTGTTTCCGATAAAGGCGATATTCTCTGAGCCGTTGGCTGCAAGATCGGATATCAGACTTTCAATCTGCGTATACCGCATCACAACAAAGATCACATCGTAGATATCCTCTTTCCGGAGTTCCCGGATGACCGGGATCCGGTATGTTTTCTTCCTCGGGGAGAAGACCGGATTGATCAAAAGGCCGTTCTTTTCCAGCGTATCCGCCCATTCACTCCTGGCCAGGATCGTAACGTCCCGCCCGGAGGAGAACAGGTCAGCTGCCAGATTCGAGCCGATCACCCCTGCACCGATTACAAGAATTCTCATATCTCAGGCCCTCGGATCGTTCCTGTTTCCGTATTCATTGATAAACATTTAAAACACCTCTCACGCATGTTAGAAAAAACTAACCATCGTACAGCAAAATAGAGTCTCAGACTTTTCCAGCGGACGGAAACGCCCCATTTATTAGCGGTCTCCTGAACTGACAGATAACGCCATATGTCAATAACTTTCAGCAAGATTTTTATTCCTCGCGCTTTCTTCCGTATCATCGTCCTCGATATACCCGTCATACGGGGCGGACGGGTCCGTATATTTCTTCGTGAAGGGTTTGCAGATCTCTGTTCTGTGACGGAAGGCAAAGTCCAAGTCATCCGTCCACCCGGTATGTCCGGTAATGATCCTGATCGGCCGGCGCCTTGCGCGGAGGTTCTTCTCCAACTTTTCAAGCGACCGCACGGCCAGCCTGTTGTCCTCCGCGAGGGTACTGATGAAGCTGTAGCCGCCGTCCGCGCCGAACCAGATCGTATCGCCGGTGAAAAGGTACTCGTCATCGATCAGATAGACGAGGTGACCCCAGGTATGCCCGGGAACCAGGATACACTCAATTTTGATATCCCCGATATAGAACACTTCGCCATCTTTCAGGAGTGTCCTTCGGTTATCCGTTTTAACCATCGGGAGCTTATATGCCCCATGAATAACTTTCCTTCTGACCTCGCCGGTCAGATACCGGTTTTCGATCTCCCCGATGTACACCATTGCGTCTTTGAACAGGCATTCGCTGTCACGTTCCAGGGCGCCGACATGATCCGTATCCTGATGCGTAATCAGAATATGCCGGATGGATGCCGGATCCAGATCCAGCCAGCCCATTTTTTCCTGCAGACGCGCGTAGTTGTAGCCCGCGTCAATCATGATCGTAGTGCCGTTCTTCGTGTAGAAGAAAATATTGGCGACCCACTCCCGGACGCAGCTGACGTGCTCATCGATCCTGCCCGTGTTCAGCGGTTTGAAGATCGCCTTTCCCCGGAACAGCATACTCATGGATTTCTTTTGATGTTCCGAATCTTTTCGTGCCATATCTGATTCCTCCT
>CAMOQF010000046.1 GCA_946622645.1 uncultured Blautia sp. | reverse complement strand
CCGGATGGAGCTTTGGAAGGCTGCGGCGAAGCCGTATTCTGCATCCCGAAGCCGTCTCTCTGGTGGCCCAACGGTCTTGGAGACCAGCCGCTCTACACAGTGACCGTCTCGATCGGCGAACCCGGGACCGCCTCGTATCAGGAGATCAGCAAACGCATCGGCCTCCGGACCGTCACCATGCGCCGCAGCAAAGACAGCTGGGGCGAAAGCTTCGCGACCGAGGTGAACGGACAGACCTTCTTCGCCATGGGCGCGGATTATATCCCTGAAGACAACATCCTCTCCCGCATCACCCGGGAAACGACCCGGGATCTGCTCGAGACCTGCATCGAATCACACTTCAACGTGATCCGTGTCTGGGGCGGCGGCTATTATCCCGGCGACGATTTTTATGATCTCTGCGATGAGATGGGCCTCCTGGTCTGGCAGGATATGATGTTTGCCTGCGCCAATTACCGGATCACGGACGCGTTCGTCGAGAATATCACGGAAGAGATCCGGCAGAACGTCCGCCGCATCCGCCATCACGCAAGCCTTGGCCTCTGGTGCGGAAACAATGAGATGGAACAGTTCGCGGCCGTCGGCGTCTACGATGGCGACGACATCACGAAAGCCGACTATCTCATCCAGAACGAATACATCATTCCCCAGATCCTGAAGGAAGAGGATCCGGGCACCTTCTACTGGCCATCCTCTCCTTCCTCCGGCGGCAAATATGTGACGCCCTCCGACCCGAATCACGGGGATATCCATTACTGGGAGGTATGGCACGGAGGCGTTCCGTTCACAGCCTACCGCGCCTACTGTTTCCGGTATCTGTCGGAATTCGGTTTCCAGTCCTTCCCGTGCATCGAGACCATCGCGTCCTTCACGGAGCCGGAGGACCGGAATATCTTCTCCTATGTGATGGAGATGCATCAGCGGAATTCCGGCGCCAACGGGAAGATCATGCAGTACCTTTCCATGACCTACCGGTATCCGGGCGATTTTGAGACGCTCATCTACGCTTCCCAGCTGCTGCAGGCCGACGCCATCCGCTACGGCGTGGAGCATTTCCGCCGGAACCGGAACGACGACCGCTGCATGGGCGCTGTCTACTGGCAGCTGAACGACATCTGGCCGGTGGCTTCCTGGGCTTCCATAGATTATTTCCATCGCTGGAAAGCGCTGCAGTACTACGCAAAACGCTTCTTCGCCCCGGTGATGCTGAGCTGCGAAGAAGAAAGCATCTCGTCCCAGGGACGCACCTGCATAAGCGAACCGGCCAAAGTCCCGTTCTCCGCAAAACTCTGCGTGACCAACGAGACCTGGGAGGAAGCTTCCTGCACTGTCCTCTGGGAGCTCCGGGATCCTGAGAGCAGGATCCTTCGGGAGGGATCCTGCTCCGTCACCGTGCCCTCCTTCTCCTCGGTATGGCTGGATCAGATGGATCTTTCGGACATCGACCCGTATACACAGCATCTGGCCTACCGGCTTGAGGGGAATGAGAGCAGCTGTGGTTCCGTCCTTTTTGCCCCGCCCAAGCATTACCGGTTTGCGGATCCGGGCCTGACCGTCCAATACGATCCCGCAGAAGGCACCGTCACGGTCACCGCAAAGGCGTTTGCCCGTTCCGTGGAGGTATATTCCTCCAAAGGCTGCATCCGGCTCGACGACAATTTCTTCGACCTGGAAGCCGGCAGCCGCACCCTGCGCCTCATAAAAGGAGATCCCGAAGGCCTCCTTGTCCGCAGCGTCTACGATATCCGTTAAAGAAAAGCAAAAAAACAAGACCCCTGCGCGGGGTCTTGTTTTTTTGTCTGTTTTTTATGCAGCGGCTGCTACAGCCGTGATATGCGGGTTCGGTCCCTCGTACCAGTACAGGAAACCTTCCATATCGATCACATCGCCGATCTGCAGAGCTTCCACAGCCTTGTATACGTCTGTGTCGGAGCCGCAGAGATAAGATTCCACGGTGAAGGTGTAGGTGTTTCCATCCAGGGAAACGTTGAAATACAGGTCGTCGCCCTGAGAACCGGAGCCGTCCCAGTTGTACAGGAAAGCAGCTTCATTGCCGTCAGCGTCGGTGGAAGCTTCCACGGTCAGGCCTTTGAAGGAAACCTTCTCGTTCTGGTGATCGGCCAGCTCGTCTTTTCCGAGCAGTGCCGTCACATCTTCGGTCTCCGCGATATAGTTTCCGTCCAGGATCTCGATGGTGGCGTCCACGATCTCGACCTCGCCGGACCACTCGGATTTGTATCCGGTCACTTTGATCTTCTGGCCTTCGACCAGCTTTTCATAGTCTTCTTCGGAGCAGGCTGCGTCATAGACAAAGATAGCGCCGTCTTCGTTCTGGGTATAGAGGGTTGCCTTGTCTTCCCACCAGCTCTGTTTTGCCTGTACGTAGGTTTCTACCACGACTTCCGAATCCAGCTCGGCAGCGATGTACTCGTCATAGGTCATCACGCCTGCTGCTTCTTCCTCGGCAAAGGCTGCTGTGCACATTGCGCCGATCATGGTTGCTGCAAGTACGATTGCGATCGTTTTTTTCATTTTTTCTCTCCTCTCTTTGCTGCGTCTGACAGTATATTCACTGACACCCGTATTATAATGCAAAAGCTTTTCATTTTCAATAGTGTTGCTTTCTGCTTTTCAGATATCTCCTCAGGAAGACGGCCCCGATCAGCACCCATACGGCCGCAAGGCCGATCAGAAGCCCTCCTGAAAATGCAGGAAGCTCTCCAAGCTCCTTTTTGCCGTCCTCTCCGACGCCGCCCGTGTTTTGATCCAGCCTGTACAAGGATGTCACGTCCGAGAACAGCTTCTCCATATAGGCGTCATTGATCTCCTGCTTTCGCCGGACCGATTTGGTCACATTTTCGATCAGAGCGCCGGCTGCGTCTCTCAGAGACGCGCTCCCGTTGAACACGGGCGTCACAAAGGTGTTCCCGACGTTGGAGAGCAGCAGTTTTGCCGCCTGCAGCTTGACATCATAGTGTGCGGCGTCCTCTCCCTCCCGGGACAGGTACTCCTGGTACACATCGCTCTGCTGTGCTTTGGAGGTGACCGGTACATATCCTTCTGTCTCCGAGTAGGCGATCTGCACCTCGTTGGTCAGCAGGTACTGGGCGAAGAGCCAGGAGGCCAGCACCTCCTGCGGATCATTTTTGTTGAAGATACAGATGGAAGGCCCCTGCGAGATCATTTTCGGATCATCCGGGCTGAACTGCGGAACCGGCCGTACCACCGTCTCAAACTCCACAAATTTGTCCGCGCTGATATCGGAAAGCGGCGCATGGCTCCCCATCCAGGTGGAGCCCGCCGTGGAATCGACGGCAAACACACACTGTCCTGCGTTCAGAAAGTTAGCCGGATAGCTGGAGATCTTAAAGGTGGAAAAAGCCCCTTTCTTTACATGCTCCGCGACGGTATACAGGATCTCTTCCGTCGTGTCGTTAAAGAGGAGCACGTCTCCCTCCGGCGTCGAATATCCTGCGTCCTTCTGCTTCAGCATCTGGATCATCATGTTGTCGGTCGATTTGTAGATGAAGGGGATCATCACGTTCTGGCCGTTCAGCGCGTAGATCCCGTCCGCGTTCTTTTCGGCGGCTTTATCCGAGACCTCCCAGATGAAGTCCCAGGTCAGGACATCCGGCACCTCATATCCGAGCGCTTCCACATAATCCTTGTTGATGTAGCAGGCCTCCGTGGAACGCATGTACGGGATGCAGTAGTGCTTCCCATCCAGGATGCATTCCTTCAGGAACTCCGGAATGACCTCCTCCTGCGCCGGCCCGTCATACTGGAGGGCGTCCCCGCCGAATCCATAGTCCGCATTCTCAAACAGATCGTCCAGCGGGACCACCACGTTGTCGCCCGTCAGATAGGTGGCGATATGGTCCGGATATGTAATGCAGACGTTCGGCGTCGTGTTGGTCTTGATGTTGGTGATCACGTCGTTGTAGATCTTGCCATAGTCGGTATACAGCCGGATGTTCACCTTGATATTGGGATAGAGCGATTCAAAATCGCGGATCGCTTTCTCATAGATATTGGTCTGGGCTTTGTTGGTATCGTTTTTGGCCCAGAAGGTGATCTCAAAGCTTCCGTCCGTGTCAAAGGCTTCGGGGACTTCAAAAGGAGTCCGTCCCCGCGACCCGTGGCAGCCGCCGGATGTCAGTCCTGCCGCCAGGAGAAAGGCGGAAAGACCGAGAATCATTCTTTTTCCCGTCATCCCTTTGTCCCTCCTCTTGAAACGCCTTCCATGATCTTTTTATGAAAGACCAGAAACAGTATGATCAGCGGGACCGAGATGACCACCACCGCAGCCATCATGGCCGGGATATTCTCCCGTCCGAAGCCGTTTTCACGGATCTCCTGGATGCCGTTGGAGACCAGGAAGTAATTTTCATCGTCCGTGATCAGCCTCGGCCAGACATAGGAGTTCCAGCACTCGATGACCTTCAGGATCGTGATGGTGACGACGGTAGGCTTGCAGATGGGCAGCATGACCTTCCAGAGATATTTAAGATCGGAAGTGCCGTCCACCTTGGCCGCTTTGTACAGCTCCTCCGGAACCTGCTCAAAGTTTTCCTTCAGAAGATAGATGTAAAACACCGATGTGATCGAAGGAAGGATCAGGCCCTGAAACGTGTTCCGCATCCCCCAGTCCGTGATCGTCACGAAGTTGGTGATGATGACCAGCTCGTTGGGGATCATCATCAGCGAAAGAAAGATGGTAAACGTAAGCGCCTTCCCCCGGAAGGACAGCCGCGCAAAGGCGTAGGCGGCCAGCACGATCACAAGAAGCATCGCGGCCGTGGTCACGACCGTAAAGATCAGCGTATTCAGGAAATAGCGTGCCAGCGGGACCGCCGAAAAAGCGTCCGCATAATTCTCCAGGGTGGGGGAAGAAGTGAACAGCTTCGGCACATACTCCGAATTGTAGGAGCTGTAGCTTTTGAGCGAAGTCAGGATCATCCAGTAAAACGGAAACAGGACGATCAGGCCCCAGATCGTCAGAAGCACATACGTCACGGTGGTCCGGACCCTGATCCTGGCAGCTGCGGATCTTTTTATTTTTTCATAAGATGCCTGTTTTTCCATAGGTCACGTCCTCTTTTTGCTGATCATCAGGTTGATGCAGGTGATCGTCAGCACGATCACGAACAGGATCAGCGCGGCGGCAGCCGCAAAAGAAGGATAGCCTCCGCTGTCCCCGTAGAGCATGTCGTAGACATAGCCCACGATCGTGTTCATGCCCGCCGCGTTCAGGTCGGTCCCGAAGATGGCCACCTCGTCGCTGTAAGCCTTGAAGGCGCCGATAAAGCCCGTGATCACCAGATAGAAGATCATCGGAGAGATCATCGGGAGGGTGATCCGGGTAAAGATCCGGAAGCTGCTGGTCCCGTCCACCTTGGCTGCCTTGTAGTAATCCGGATTGACCGACGCCAGGGCGCTTGTGAGTATCAGGATCTTAAACGGCAGCACCACCCAGATCGTGTAGAAGCACATTACAAACATCTTGGCCCAGTACGGCCCGTCGATAAAGTCCACGCTGCTTCCGCCGAACCACTGGATGATCAGGTTGATGAAGCCGTCCGTATACGGCGTTTTCTTGAAAAGGATCATAAAGACAAGGCCTACCGCCAGCGTGTTGGTCACGTAAGGCAGAAAATAGACCGTCTGGAACAGTTCCTTCAAAGGCTTGATGGAGTTCAGCCCCACGGAGATCAGAAGCGCGATGCCGGTGGAAAGCGGCACCGTGATGATCACCAGCAGGAACGTGTTTTTGAGCGCCTGCAGGAAATAGGGATCCCGCAGCACGTAGGAATAATTATACAGGCCGTAGCCGAAAAAGGTCTCGGAGGCCGAATTGTAGCCTTCTTCCACCGAATAGACCAGCACGTCGATCAGCGGATAGACCATGAAGACTCCCAGGAACAGGATCGCAGGGAGGAGGTACAGCCAGCCCTTCAATGATCGTTTGTCCATAACGTTTCCCCTTTGTCTTGTGTCAGCCTTTCAGCCGTATTCTATCGCCATTCTCCAGAAATGCATGCACTTTGTAAGGCTTGACAGAAAAACGGATCGTTTTCTCATTGCGCTTTATGTCGCTGTCGGTCGGAACGATCGCCCGGATGGTGTCGGACACGGCCGCGTCATGGTGCGCGACCACGCTGGTGTCCCGGCCCATGACCTCCACATTGTTCAGGCGGCAGGCAAGCGTTCCTTCCGGATCCAGGACAAAACCCTCCGGCCGGATCCCCACCGTGACCTTCTGGCTGCGAAGCCCGGGCGTCGGCAGAATACAGTCGCCGCCCACATAGAGCTTTTCATCCTTTATGCTGCCGTTAAAGACATTGATGGGCGGCGTTCCCAGGAATTTTGCCACAAACAGGCTGCAGGGATCGTCGTACACCTTCTGCGGCGTATCGATCTGCCGCACGTTGCCCGCTTCCATCACCACGATCTGATCCGAGATGCTCATGGCCTCCTCCTGGTCATGGGTGACGAAGATGGTGGTGATGCCGGTCTCCTGCTGGATCCGCCGGATCTCCTCACGGGTCTGCAGGCGGAGCCTTGCGTCCAGGTTGGACAAAGGTTCATCCAGAAGCAGCACCCGGGGTCTTTTGACCAGGGCTCTGGCGATCGCCACTCTCTGCTGCTGTCCGCCCGAAAGCTCGCTGGGTCTGCGCTCCAGCAGGTTGTCGATCTGCACCAGGCGGGCTGTTTCGGCGGCTGCTTTCTCCATCTCCTGCTTTGTCATCTTCTCCGCGCCTTTACGGTTCTGCAGCGGAAAGATGATGTTCTGCAGCACCGTCAGATGGGGATAGAGGGCGTAGCTCTGGAACACCATGCCGACCCCGCGGTTTTCCGGCGGAAGCTCCGTCACGTCGTCCTCACCGAAAAAGATCTTTCCGCTGGTGGGCTTTTCCAGGCCGCAGATCATGTTGAGAGTGGTGCTCTTTCCGCAGCCGGAGGGCCCTAAAAGGCCGATCAGCTTTCCGTCCGGAATTTCAAATGTAAAGTCGTTGACCGCAACCACGTCCTCTTTGATCTTTTTGTTGCGGTTGGGATAACGTTTGGTCAGATGCTGCAGTACGATCTTCATATACCCTCCAATCCTCCTCGGAATACTGTGTCCGGATCGTTGTTTTTATCGCGGAGACGGAATGCTCCGCCGTTCTTTTTGTTTTTTCATGATAAAAAGGATCAGCCGGCTGATCAGGTACACTACCAGGATCAGGGCGATGATCATATAAAACACGCCGACCCCGATCGTCGTGCCTCCTTCCGTCCCGTAACGAAAGCCGAACCAGCCTGCGGGAGCGTCATAGTTCAGGAGCGGCGTGATCACATGCATACACAGGCTTGCGTAATGGTCCTGCCTGTATGCTGCCCAGAACCCTTCGGCTTCAAGCGGAGCCATAATGCACAGGAAGATCAGAAAAGTGGTCATGACAGCCACCACGGCCATATATTTGACGACATACAGCGTGCGGGGATACGGTCTGGCGGGATCCTTTTTCTGCTTCCGCTCCTCCGAGAGCTGACAGCAGACGACCACAAACACAAACAGATTGGAGACCTGCGTAAAAAACGTAAACCCCAGCAGCCAGTGCAGCATCATGATCACGGCATATATCGTTGTCACTACGATCAGGATCTTAAGAATATATCGTTTCAATCTTTTCTTCTGCCTCGGTTCTCTGCGCATCCGTCCATAAGCATTGACGGATACAGATGTTTTCAAGCTAAGAAACATTATACCGTTCCCTGCTGACTTTCGCAAGATAAATGGCTTGCGCTGGTATTCCTGCCGGCCCGGCTTCCGCACAAATAAAACCGTTTTATATTGATTGAAGACCATTTTTTCGGTACAATCAGATTGTCAGGCAGCCGGACATACGGCGCTGTCGTGATACAGCCGCTTTTGGGGATGAAAACATGGACAAAGAAAAAGAATTCTACAAAGATAAAAGCGAATACCGGGGCGTGTTCACGCATGTCGAAGAGAACATCGGTGATCCCGCCCTGCAGAAGACAGACGACCTTTACGGTGCCGCGGATGTGCTGAGCATCCGGAATGCGGTGAAATATCAGAAGATCCTGCTCGCGCTCTCGCTCACCGGCACCCTGCTCGCGCTCTCGTTTTTACTGTATGACGAAGTCTACTGGTACGGCATGATCGTGGCCTGCGGCGTACTGCTGCTGGTCCTGTTTCTGATCCGCCGCGTCGCAGGGCATCTCGGCTGCCACCAGAAGTACCTGGAGTACCGGCTTCTGGCGGAAGGCGCCCGCGTACAGTATTTTCTCCAGAAAGCCGGCATCCGGAAAAACGTTGTGGAGCTCCTGCCCTGGGCATGGCAGTTCAACGTGCCCTGGACCGGAAAAGTCTTCGAAACGCTCATGCCGGAAGACGCCCGGAACGGCTCTCTGCCCGCCAAATCGCCGGTCCTGGATATCTGGGTCCTGGGACAGAAGGAATACCACAAAGACGCGCTCCGGAGGGCGGAAGCCAGGATCAGGCAGAACGACCGTCTCGTCCAGGCGTCTTTTCTGCTCGCGATCCTGACCTACGCGGCCGCTCTGATCTTCGAGATCACGGCCGGAGGCCTTTTCAGCGGAAAGGTGCTTCTCTCTGCGGACCTGATGAATCATATCCGCATGCTCCTCAAAGTACTGATGGGGACCTTTTCGGCGATGACTCTGTTCGCCGGCAATTACTACGGCCGTCTCTCTCTTGAAGATACCGCGCAGGACCACATCCGCATGATCGCGCTGTACGAAAAAGCGGAAAAAGAGATCCTCTCGTCCGGGGAGACCGAGGAGCTTCTGGTCAGCCTGGCCAGGGAGGAGCTGTCTGAGAACAGCAACTGGTATGCGTATCAAAGCAAAAACAGACCGGTGATCAGTCTGTAGGAGGCGTAACAAAAGAATGAATCTGTTATTTTCCAAAAAAGACCTGCGGCGGCTGATCGTCCCGCTGGTGTTTGAACAGGCGCTCGCGATCACGGTGGGCATGGCCGACACCATGATGGTCTCCTCCGTGGGCGAAGCCGCCATCTCCGGCGTCTCTCTGGTGGATATGATCAATATGCTGATGTTCGCCATCCTGGCCGCGCTGGCCACGGGGGGCGCCGTCGTCGTATCCCAGAACCTGGGAGCCGGCAAAAACAACGAAGCCTGTCATTCCGCGAAACAGCTTTTATATACCGTCCTGTTCGCAGGGCTTATTCTGGCGTTTTTCGCGATCATCTGCAGGGGACCGCTGCTCCGCCTGTTCTTCGGCCGCATAGAGGACGACGTCATGGACGACGCCCTGATCTACCTGACGATCACGGCCCTCTCATTTCCGTTCCTGGCGGTCTACAATGCCTGCGCGGCTCTGTTCCGCTCCATGGGAAATTCCCGAATCACGCTCAGAGTCTCGGTGATCATCAACCTGATCAACATCGTGGGAAACGCCCTCTGTATCTTCGTGCTGAAGATGGGCGTGGCCGGCGTGGCGGTCCCCTCCCTTGTCTCACGGGCGGTCGGCGGCATCATTCTCTATGTTCTGCTGAAAAACCCGAAAGAGACTGTTCATTTTATCCGCGGACCCTTTGTGCTGGAACGTTCCGTCATCCATAAGATCCTTTACATCGGCATCCCCAGCGGAATCGAAAACGGGATCTTCCAGCTGGGACGCGTGCTGGTGGTCAGCATCATCTCCGGCTTCGGGACCACCCAGATCGCTGCCAACGGCGTCGCGAACAATCTGGATTCGGTAGGGTGTATCATCGGGCAGGCCATGAACCTCGCCATGATCTCGGTGATCGGCCGGTGCGTCGGCGCAAACGACGAAAAGCAGGTCCGGTATTATACCGGGTACCTGCTTAAGATCACATACATATCCACTTTTATCCTGAACGCGATCGTGCTCTCCCTGCTGCACCCGATCCTGTCCATCTACGGTCTGAGCGAAGAGACCACCCATCTTGCGTGGATCCTTGTCATGATCCACAACGGATGCGCCACCCTGATCTGGCCGCTCTCCTTCTGCCTTCCCAACATGCTGCGTGCATGCAACGACGTAACCTTTACCATGATCATCTCGATCTTCTCCATGTTCACCTTCCGGGTCGCTCTGAGCTATGTGATCGGCGTCCATTTCGGAATGGGCGCCATCGGAGTCTGGATCTCCATGGTCATAGACTGGGTCTTCCGGACCTCCTGGTTCGTCGGCCGGTATTTCCAGGGCAGCTGGCGGAAGACGGCCCACCTGACCAGAGAAACGTGATCCCCGGATCGGAGGTGTTTTATGAAAAAAAAGATCCTGATCGTGGTCCTGGGTGCCGCGGCGGCGTTGATCGCCGCAGGCTTCCTGAAAAGAGCGGTTTCCGGCGGAGACTGCATCGGCACGCATGAGACCGTATCCGTAAACGGCGTGGACATCTATTATGAGGTCGCGGGGGAAGGCTCTCCCGTCATCCTGCTGCATGGCAACGGCGGAAGCCACCAGGACCTGTACACCGAGATCCGGCAGCTCACCGAAGCCGGATACCGCGTCTACGCGCCGGATTCCCGCGGACAGGGACGGAGCGGCTCCGCCCCTGAATATCATTATGTCGATATGGCCGACGACGTGTACGCCCTGATCCAGGAATGGGGCCTGGAAAAGCCGTACCTGTACGGCTGGAGCGACGGCGGGATCATCGGTCTCCTGCTGGAGATCCGGCATCCCGGCACGCTCGGCCTCCTTGCCGCGAGCGGAGCCAACGTTTCTCCGGACGGACTGGCGGACTGGTTCTTGTCCCCCATCAGCATCGTAAGCTCCGGAGGCGGATCCCTGATGGACATGGTCGCCAATGAGCCGGATATCAGCCGCGAAGAGCTTGCTTCCATCAAGATCCCCGTGCTGATCACGGCAGGATCAGACGATATCATCAAACGGGAACACACCGAGATGATCGCGGAATCGATCCCGAATTCGGAGCTCGTGATCCTGCAGGGGGAAAGCCATGGAAGCTACATCGCGGGCAGTGAGATCATGGGAGATCTCCTGATCGACTTTTTCAACCGCAATGCCTGAAAAACGGGGACGGTTCTCATGACTCGTTGAGAACCGTCCCCGTTATTTTGAATCTGCTCTTTTATTTCACGGTCACATTGTAGGTGTTTTCGAGCACTGTGTCGCCGCAGGTGATCACAGCCGTCAGTTCCACCTTTGTCTTCTCGGCCGGCGCGTTGATCTGACCTTCGTTGGTTATGACTTCTTCATTGGAAGAACGCCATTCCACCTGGCAGTTCATGCATTCGGAAGGAAGCGTCCCGTGTTCCTTCACAGCCGCGATGATCTCCTTTTTCAGGGCTTCCGCCGCCATGCCGGTGAGCATTTCGCCGTCCAGGGTGTCTGTTCTGCTGCCCCAGATGCAGGTGTTGTCATCGCCGATGCAGGTAAACGTCATCACCGGTTCCGGATCGTTGTTTTCTTTCAGCTGGCGGAAAAAATATCCCTTGTAAGTCACGTCGCCAAGAACCATCGTCACATAGTCGTAGCCCTTGCCGGAATCCTTCTTCTCCCAGGTTCCTTCAGCCGAGCCGCTCACGGTCCCGTCCTCTCCGAGCGTGACCATTCCGGTCTCCAGCATATCCCCGCTGGTCTTGCGGCCGTGGTTCACAAATTCGTAGGAACCGGCCACGTCTTCCGTCTCATAGTTCTCCGGCTGTTCGCCGCGGTATTCGTACACCGCCGTCACAGGCCAGAGATCCTCGTTCATAAACTGCTGATGAACACGGACCTCGTGTCCTTCCGTCTGCGGTCTGACGTCAAACCGCTGGTGATAGACCAGATATCTGGAGCCATCGGACGCATTCAGCTGTGAATTGTGGCCGGCGGCTCTTTTTCCCATCTGATCATAGAAAGCATAGTTGCCGATCAGCTTGATCCCGTACTTGTCCCCGCTCTTCTTGTTGTCCGCCGCGTTGTTTCCCTCGGCATCCAGATAAGGACCGGTCACGTTTTCGGAACGGAAGAGGCGCATGTTGTAGCCGCCCTCCGCCGCGAGACCGCCGTAGGTGCAGTACAGATAATAATACTGTGTTTCCGGGTCCCAGGTGATATAGGGGCCTTCGCCGGACTGATGGTCTCCGCCGATCAGATGCACGCCGAAATAACGGTCGATGAAGTTGCCGGAGCGCTCGTCGATCCCGTCGACGCCGGGGTAGACGGCCTTGCCGGTCTCTCTGTCAAGCTCCAGCAGGAACATGCCGCCGGACCAGGAGCCGTAGGACATGTACAGCTTTTCCCCGCTCGAATCAAAGAAGACGTTCGGGTCAATGGCATTCGGCGCATAAGTGTGGTTCCAGCTGCCGTCCGCGTTGAACCAGTTGTCGCTGATCTCGTCGATCCCGCCCGCGGAAGCGCCGAGTCCGACAAGCTCTTTCAGATTCAGATAGTCGTTGTCCCAGGTGGTATCCCGGGTGCTGCTGCCGTCAAACTCTCCGTTTTTGGTAAAGCCGGAGTACACAATGGTGTCGCCGAACGAATACGGGCCCATCATTTCTTTAGCGGCCAGAAAGCTTATGCAGGAACGTCTCCAGGTGGAAGAAGTGCAGACATACAGCATGTATGCGCCTTCTGTCCCGTCCTCCCACTTATAGTACGGATTATAAATGATGTCCGGCGCCCAGACGGCGTAGCCGCCTCTGCTGCAGTCGCCGTCGTCATAGCCCGCCCAGCGGAAAGGCTTTTCCAGGGTCTCCTGCAGGGTCCCGTAGAAAGCCAGGTCTTTTCCGTTTCCGTAGTCAAAATTCAGCTGTTTCCACTGGATCAGATCCTCCGAGGAAGCCGACGCCGTGTGGGAACCCAGCACATAGAAGGTTCCGTCCGCATCTTCAAAGATGGATGGATCATGCACGCAGACATGAACCGGAGAGACTGCCTCTTCCGCCGCCGGGACAGGGGCTGCTGCCATGGAAACAACGAATCCTGCTGTGATCATTGCCTTCAAAAAATTCTTTTTCATATCCCAAACCTCGCAAAATGAGCCGGAACAGCGCCGCCGTTCCGGCTCAGAAATGGTTTTCCGGTTTATTCTTCTACTGTGATCTTGACGATGCTGCAGGCAGGAACCGTGAAGGAAAGACCGCCGTCGGTCAGCTCCACTTTATATTCCTCGGACTGCACTGCATCCGGTTCTTCAAACGTATTCTTCGCGTCCATTGCGCCGCGGAGGATGCAGGCGCAGGCCTTCTTTCCGGCAAAGCCGACGATCGATGTTTCCACCGGACAGTCTTCTGTCAGAGACAGGTTGCCGATGGTGATCTGGAGACGGCCTTCCGCATCGACAGATGCGGATTCGGTCAGGTTCGGTACTTTGTAATCTCCCTCGCCGACAAGCCCTGTCTCGATGCTGCTCTCCACCAGATCCGCGTCCTGATGATCTTTGAACATGTTGAAGACATGCCAGGTCGGCGTCTTGATCATGCGCGGACCGTCGGTCAGGATGACGGACTGCAGGACGTTTACCATCTGCGCGATGCAGGCCATCTTCACACGATCAGA
This sequence comes from uncultured Blautia sp., assembly GCA_946622645.1. Classification (GTDB taxonomy): domain Bacteria; phylum Bacillota; class Clostridia; order Lachnospirales; family Lachnospiraceae; genus Blautia_A. The sequence goes on along the minus strand of CAMOQF010000046.1, from coordinate 5,309 downwards.
ATGCTTGTTGAAGATGTTCAGCGTAAGGGCTGCCACCAGGGCGTCCCTCATGGTGTTCTGCTGGTACAGGAATCCGGGGTTGGTGCCCGGCTCCACGTCGAACCAGTTGCCCCACTCGTCCACGATCATGCCGATCTTCTTTTCCGGATCATACTGATCCATGATGGCGCCGTGGCGGTTGATGAGATTCTCCATATCCAGAGCCTTTGTGAGGGTCAGATAATATTCCTCCGTGGTAAATTCCGTTGCGCTTCCCTTATGGTTCCAGGATCCCGGAATCGTGTAGTAGTGAAGGGACATTCCGTCGGCAAAACCATGCCACTGCGGTTCGCTGTTGCGGAAGAGGGTCTTCAGCAGGCCTTTGGTCCACTCGGTATCTCCGGAGTTTGGTCCGCAGGCGATCCTGGTGATAGGCTGGTCCGCGTTGTACTGACGGACATAGGTCTGATAACGACGATACAGATTTCCGTAATATTCGGGCGTCATGTTGCCGCCGCAGCCCCAGTTTTCATTGCCCACGCCGAAGAAATCCACCTTCCAGGGCTCCGGATGACCGTTCTTTGCGCGGAGGTCCGCCATGGGAGAAACGCCTTCAAAAGTCATGTACTCGACCCATTCGGACATCTCCTGCACGGTGCCGCTGCCCACGTTTCCGTTGACATAGGTTTCGCATCCCAGCTGACGGCAGAGCTCCATGAACTCATGCGTTCCAAAGCTGTTGTCTTCCACAACGCCGCCCCAGTGGGTGTTGATCATTTTTTTGCGGGTCTCCTTCGGACCGATGCCGTCCTTCCAGTGATATTCGTCCGCAAAGCAGCCGCCGGGCCAGCGAAGGACCGGCACCTTGATCTCCTTCAACGCTTCAACAACGTCGGTACGCATACCGTTCACGTTCGGGATCTCGGAATCCTCCCCTACATAAAGTCCTTCGTAGATGCAGCGTCCCAGATGCTCGGAGAAATGTCCGTAGATCTCCTTGTTGATCCGGCTCTTTCTGCCGGCAGCGTTGATATAGTATTTTGACATATCCATTTACCCCCGTGTGATCATTTGATAAAGACAGTTTAGCAAATCTCTGTATGTGTTTCCAGAGCGATTCTCCGGGTTCATTTTCTGTGTATACGTTATCCTTTGACTGCGCCTGCGGTCATGCCGTCGATCAGATATCTCTGGAAGATCAGGTAGATCAGCAGGATGGGGATGATGCCGAACATGGAGCCGGCGATCAGCAGGTCATAGTTGTTGCCGTAAGGAGTCAGCAGTGTGTTCAAACCGATCTGCAATGTGAACTTGCTGGTATCACGGAATACAAGCAGAGGCCACAGCATGTTGTTCCAGGAACCCATCGCGCAGAGGATGGCCATGGATGCGAACGCCGGTTTGGTGATGGGCATCATGATGCGGACGGAGATGCCATACTCTGTACAGCCGTCAATACGGGCCGCATCCAGCAGCTCCTTGGGAAGGGACTGCATGTACTGACGGAAGAAGAAGATCGTGGACGCGCCGCATAGCCCTGGCAATATGACGCCGGCCATCTTGTCGATCAGGCCGAGGGTCGTGACTTCCTGGTACAGCGGGAGCATCAGGATCTCAAAAGGTACGCACATGGTGGCGATGACCATGAAGAACAGGAAGCCCTGCAGACGGAATTTGTACATCGTCAGGCCATATGCCACGAAATAACAGACCAGAAGGGTCAGGATAACGGTCAGGATGGTCAGGACCAGGGAGTTTTTGTACCACATGAAGTACTTGGCGGAGTCAACTTTACTGTTTCCGCCGCCTACGCCGAACAGATATTTGTAGTTGTCCAGCGTCATGGTGGAAAAATCCCAGTTGATGGCCAGACCGTTCTGCACCAGTTCACGGCCGGGGCGGAACGAAGCCAGAAGTCCTGCTACCAGCGGGAAAGCGATGAAGATGCAGAGGATCACGAAGATGCCTGTTGCGACAACGCTGGCAACCTTATGGTTGGATTCCATCGTTTTAGGAGAAGCGGTATTTGCTGCCATGTCACGATTCCTCCTTCTTGAATGTACCGGTTGCCACCAGCTGGACAATGTTGATGATCAGCGCGATGACCATGAGGACCATGCCTACGGCGCAGGCATAACCCAGGTCGTTCTTTTCAATGCCTCGTTTATACAGATATCCGACGATGGTCAGACCGATGTTCTTGGGAGAAGAGTTGCCGTTCCACAGCATGAAGCTTTCCAGGAACATGGCGAGTCCTGCGTAGACCGAGATCGTGATAACGTAGATCGTGGTCGGCTTGATCAGAGGCAGCGTCACATAGCGGAATTTCTGCCATGCCGTCGCGCCGTCGATATCCGCGGATTCATACAGGGAGGTGTCGATTGCTTTAAGGCCCGAAACAAAGTAGAGCATGTTGACGCCCGTCCATCTCCACATACAGAGGAGGAGCAGGGCGATCCAGGCTGTCCATTTGGTCTTCAGCCAGGCGATCGGCGCCTGGTTAAAGAAGGCGAGCAGCTGGTTCATCTGGCTGCCGTCCGCCTCGGAAAACATCATGCGGAACAGCATACCGGAGATAACGACGGATGTCAGGGCCGGAATGTACATGATGACCTTCCATACGCCTTTTGCCTTTGTGAGGCGGCTCTCCATCAGGACCGCCAGAAGGAGCGGGATAGGGATCATCAGGACCAGTGTCAGGAACATATATTCCACACTGTTCAGAACAGCGGTAATAAAGAATTTATCTTTAAACAGCTTCTGATAATGATCGAGCCCTACAAATGTTCTGTTTCCGAAGTTGATATCCTGGAAGCTCATGATCACGCCGCTGATCAGCGGATAGGCCCAGAATATCAGAAGACTGAGAACGAAGGGAAGCACAAAGACGAACGGTGCCACCTTCTGGGAGAATAATAATTTCTTTACTTTTGACATGGAAAGATGCTCCTCTGCATTAAACTATACCGATCACTGACAGGAAGCGGAGGCCCGGGAATCCAATTCCCGGGCCTCCCTGAAAAATCAAAGCGCTTTATTAAGGTAGGATGTCTGAAAGATCAGATTACATAAGCTCCATCTCAAGATATTCCTGTGCCTCTGCCAGAGCTTCGTCGATGTCCATGCCATCTTCAAATACTTCGTTCAGAGTGGTGGTGCACATGTAGTCGTTCAGAGTCGGAGATACGCTGGTGGTGTAAACAGTGCCGATAGCATCGTTGTTTGCAAGCTCCTGCAGAACCTCATACGGTTTGCAGCGGAAGAAGGTGTTGTAGGGGTTGCTCTCGTCAAATGCAAAGTCTTCGTCGAACCACAGAGCGGAATTGCAAACGTCGAATCCAAGGACGCTCCAGATGTAAGATTCGCCTTCTTTGGAAAGCTTGGCCCAGGTCAGCCATTCAGCTGCAAGCTCGGGAGCTTCGCACTGCTGGGTGATGACGGTACCGGTTCCGCCGATACCTACGGAGTTCTTCTGGCCTTCTTCGAAGACCGGGATCGTGGTGATGTCATATTTGCCTTCCATCTCGGGCATATAGTTCATGAAACGGCTCATGTACCACATTGCCTTCGGGAAAGAAGCGATCTTGCCTTCGGAAACGTTCTTGAAGCCGGCTTCCAGATCGACATGTCCATCGGTGGAGATCATCGCGATGCCGTCGTCCAGCCACTGTTTCTGCATGGTCATCATCTTCTTGACAGAGTCAAGTTCTACGTTCGGTTCGCCGTCCGGGCCGCCGGTCCAGTCTTCGCCGTACTCAGCCATTGCGATCCACATCCAGTCAACACCGCCGGTATCAACGGAGGTCAGGTACACTTCACCGTTGGAGGCTTCCTTCAGGGCTTCGCCAAGAGCGGTATAGTCGTCCCAGGTCTTGACAGACTTGTAATCCAGGCCATAGCTCTCAAGCAGCTCTGCGTTCCAGTACATAACGCTTGCGCCTACGTGAGTCGGAACACCGATGCGTGTGCCGTCGCCCTTGGAATAGACATCCAGGCGGGAGGTGACACAGTCTGCTTCATAAGGAGCAAGAGCATCTGTCAGCGGATACAGCGGGCAGTCATCGCCGGTGTAGTTCGGGAACTGGCCGATTTCTACGTCGCACATGTCCGGAGCGCCGGAGCCGGCCTGCAGGGACATCATCAGTTTGTTGTGCATGTCGCCATACGGATAGGTGCTGAAGGTTACGTTGATCTGTTTGTCGGGGTTCTGCTCGTTCCAGAGTTCAACCATCTTTCCGTAGAACTCGTTGTGAGCGTCCACAAACGACCACATTTCAAAATGGGTTCCGTCTTCCGGTCCGACTGTGGTGACGGCTGTTGCTTCAGCCTCGCCCTCTTCTTCTGCCATTACAGCAGCGGGCATCGTCGCTGCCATAGCTGCTGCCATCATGATGCTGAGCCATCTTTTTTTCATGTTCTTCCTCCTTCGTCTGGAAGCTTCCGCTTTCCTGCGTGCGTTCCGTAACGCTGTCCGCTTGAGGCGGACGTTTTTCATTTACTGACTGTGCTTGGTTGACTGGGTTTCTTCGCATCGCCTGCGCTTTATGGTTTTACTATAATCGTTCTTCAGGCCTTTGTCAAGCATTATTCTAAAATATTTTATGTATTTCTATATCTTTTTCATTTTTTGTCGTTTGTATACAATTATATTGCCCATAAGCTGTGCAATTCGCCTATTGAATTCTTGTATATTTAGATACATGTAAAATACTTTTTGGTTTGTTAACTGCTTTGCATGCCATTTATTGCTTTCGCACAACAAATTATTGCTTGATTTGGTACATCTGCCGATGCCGCTTATAAAGTTTATATTTTTCTAAACTTTTCCTTTTCTTATTAAAGTAATGGTGGTATGATAGTAAAAAAGGAGCCTGCTTCCCGGCAGGAATCCGAACAGGGAGGATGATGGAAATGCGATATATCCCGGATTTCAACGAACAGCTTACTGTATTTGAAGCCCTGGGCAGCGAGGTGCGGATCGCCATCCTGCAGCTGTTGATGGAAAACGGCCGCATGAGCATGAACGATCTGGCAAAAGCGCTGGGCATGACCAACGGTGCGGTCACCTCCCATGTAAAGAAGCTGGAGACCGCGGATCTGATCCGCATCAACGCCGATAACGCCAGCCATGGCAACCAGAAGATCTGCGAGCCTCATCTGGAAAAGATCCTTTTTGTCTTATCCAGCCATACGGACCGCCAGAACGAGTTCCATTCCCACCTGAGAGTCGGGCAGTATTCCTCCTGCAAGGTCTATCCCACCTGCGGGCTCTCCACCGCCTCCTCTATAATAGGAAAGGTTGACGACGCCAGGTACTTTACGCACCAGGA
>CAMOQF010000045.1 GCA_946622645.1 uncultured Blautia sp. | reverse complement strand
ATCTCTGAGAAGTTTTCTGAGATAGCTCTTAAAAACCATTTCGTTTTCCTCGTTCATCTTAACTCCTTTCCTGCTCTTCCCTGGCTGCAATAATATAATACTAACGGTGCAGATATACGTCTATATGCAGGATGAACAAAATGTTCTGTACAAAAAGTGGTTGACATAGGTTCTGAAATGGTATATAATCGCACTGTAACAAAAATTAACAAACTTGTAATAAATAGAAATAACTAAGAAATAAAGGGGAAATTAAAATGAAATTAAATGTGAAAAGACTGATCTGTGTTATGATAATGGGAGTATTCTTAACCGGCAGTACAGTACTGGCAGATACAGGCACCTGCGGCGCAGGCACCCTGAATGTCCGCAGCGGCCCGGGCCTTTCTTATTCCGTGATCAACTACATGCATTATGGTGAGAAGGCGCCCATCACTTTCAACTGCGGCAATGGCTGGTATGAAGTTTATGTCAACGGCAGAACAGGTTATGTAAGCAGCGCCTATATCTACAAGACAGCCGGAAACGACGGATGGGCGGCACAGTCCAAATACAGTGTAAAATCAACCGTATCCAATACTTCCAACGCGTCTTATACGGCGCCGGCTGCCACAACGCAGACGACCCAGTATACGGCTCCGGCAGCGCAGACGACCAACAAGACCTACCTGGGTACCTTCAAGCTGACAGCATACTGCAGCTGCGCAAAATGCTGCGGGACCGCCAACAATGTAACGGCCAGCGGTGTGTATCCTACCGCCGGACATACCGTCGCGATGAACGGAATACCGTTCGGCACCAAGCTCATGATCAACGGCGTCGTCTATACGGTGGAAGACCGCGGAACGCCTTATGGAACAGTAGACATCTACTGCGGGTCTCATCAGGAAGCCCTGAACTTCGGCCTCCAGGTCGCAGACGTCTATCAGATCAGCTGACCGCATCCTTCCGGATCAGTAAATAAGAAAAGGATGAAAAAACCTTTCGGAACTGCAGCAGGGGTTCCGGAAGGTTTTTTGATAGAAAAATATAACGTTTTACGATCTCTCTGATCCTTGCAAAAAAACACTTGCATTTTATCGGGAAGTGGGTTATACTGTGAAAGTCGAATCTGGCCAGTTGGTCAAGGGGTCAAGACGCCGCCCTCTCACGGCGGAAACACGGGTTCGATTCCCGTACTGGCTGTTGTTAAAACTCTTAAGGAACCGGAGACGGTTCTTTAAGAGTATTTTTATGTACTCCGGAGGTTGTTTTATGGCAAAAAAAGAAATCTATGATGCCGCCAGCATAGCCGTACTGGAAGGACTTGAAGCGGTCCGGAAGCGCCCCGGCATGTACATCGGCAGCACATCCCGGAAAGGGCTGAACCATCTGATCTACGAGATCGTTGACAATGCCGTGGATGAACATCTTGCGGGGTTCTGCAGCCTGATCAAGGTAGTGCTGGAGCGGGATGGTTCCTGCACCGTCACGGACAACGGCAGAGGCATTCCGGTAGACATGCATGAAAAAGGCGTTCCGGCTGCAAGGCTCGTCTTTACCACGCTGCACGCCGGAGGCAAATTCGACAATTCCGCCTACAAGACCAGCGGCGGCCTTCACGGCGTCGGTTCCAGCGTGGTGAACGCTCTGTCCGCCTGGATGGATGTCAGGATCAGCCGTGACGGCTATATCCATCACGATCGTTACGAAGCGGGCAATCCTGTCCTCGAACTGGAGGACGGCATGCTGCCCAGGATCGGACGGACAAAAGAGACGGGCAGCTGCATTCAGTTCCTTCCGGACGAAGAGATCTTTGAAAAGATCCGTTTCAGCGCGACGGAGGTCAAAAGCCGTCTGCATGAGACGGCCTACTTAAATCCCGCCCTCACGATCCATTTTGAGGATCTGAGAGGGGAAGAGCCGGAGATCATCGAATACCATGAGCCGGAAGGGATCGTGGGATATATAAAAGACCTGAATCAGAACACGCAGGTGCTGCATGACCCGGTGTATCTGAAAGGAGAATCCGAAGGCATAGTGGTGGAAGCTGCCTTCCAGTTCGTGAACGAATTCCGTGAGAATGTGCTGGGATTCTGCAACAACATCTACAACGCGGAGGGCGGTACGCATCTGACCGGCTTCAAGACGGTCTTTACGTCTGTCATGAACACCTACGCCCGCGAGATCGGCGTCCTGAAGGATAAAGATCAGAATTTTACCGGCACGGATATCCGGAACGGAATGACCGCCGTCATTTCCATCAAGCACCCAGAACCCCGCTTTGAAGGACAGACCAAGACCAAGCTCGACAACCCGGACGCGTCCAGAGCGACCGCCAAGGTGATCGGAGAGCAGATGGTACTCTTTTTCGACCGCAATCTGGATACGCTGAAAACAGTCCTTTCCTGCGCGGAGAAGTCCGCAAAGATCAGAAAAGCAGAAGAAAAGGCCAAGACCAATCTTCTGGTCAAGCCCAAATATTCTTTTGATTCCAACGGGAAGCTTGCCAACTGCGAAAAGAAAGATCCTGCTCTCTGCGAGATCTTTATCGTGGAGGGAGATTCCGCAGGCGGGAGCGCCAAGACGGCAAGGGACCGCAGCTACCAGGCCATCCTTCCCATCCGCGGAAAGATCCTCAATGTGGAGAAGGCAAGCATCGACAAGGTCCTCGCCAACGCCGAGATCAAGACCATGATCAACGCTTTCGGATGCGGTTTTTCAGAGGGCTACGGGAACGATTTTGACATTACAAAGCTCCGTTACGACAAGATCGTCATCATGGCGGATGCCGACGTGGACGGAGCGCATATTTCCACGCTGCTTCTGACATTGTTCTATCGTTTTATGCCGGAGCTGATCTACGAAGGCCATGTGTACATCGCCATGCCGCCGCTCTACAAGGTGATGCCGAACAAAGGGGCGGAGGAATATCTTTATGATGACAAAGCCCTTGAAAAATACCGGAAGACTCACAAAAGCGGCAGCTTTACGCTGCAGCGCTACAAAGGTCTGGGAGAGATGGACGCCGACCAGCTGTGGGAGACCACGCTGAATCCCGAGACCCGCCGCATGAAGAGGGTGGAGATCGAGGACGCGCGTCTGGCATCCAACGTCACCGAGATCCTGATGGGCAGTGACGTTCCGCCCCGGAAAGCATTTATCTATGACCATGCAGCCGATGCCGAGCTGGATGTCTGACGGAGGTTTCTATGGAGACAAGAGAAGACAATATCATCCGGACAGATTATTCGGAGGTCATGCAGAAGTCCTACATCGATTACGCCATGAGCGTGATCGTGTCCAGGGCGCTCCCGGATGTCCGGGACGGCCTGAAGCCTGTGCAGAGAAGGACCCTCTACGATATGTATGAACTAGGGATCCGTTATGACCATCCCTACCGGAAATGCGCCAGGATCGTCGGGGACACCATGGGCAAATACCATCCTCACGGCGACAGTTCCATCTATGAAGCGCTGGTTGTCATGGCGCAGGACTTTAAAAAAGGAAAAACGTTGGTGGACGGGCATGGCAATTTCGGCTCCATCGAGGGGGACGGAGCCGCCGCGATGCGATATACGGAAGCCCGCCTGGAAAAGCTGACCCAGGAGGTGTTCCTTTCTGACCTGGATAAAAATGTGGTGGATTTCCTCCCCAATTTTGACGAGACCGAAAAGGAACCGGAGGTCCTGCCTGTTCGGATCCCGAACCTTCTGGTGAACGGAGCGGACGGCATCGCTGTCGGTATGGCGACCAGCATTCCCACCCATAATCTGGGTGAAGTCGTGGATGCGGTAAAAGCCTACATTAAAGACAACGATATCAGCGTCAAAGGACTGATGCGCTATCTGAAAGGACCTGATTTTCCGACCGGAGGACTGATCGTCAACAAGGACGAACTGCTGTCCATCTACGAGAGCGGCACCGGAAAGCTCCGGCTCCGGGGAAAAGTCGAGATCGAAAAAAACAAAGGCGGACGCAAAAGCCTGGTGATCACTGAGATCCCCTATACCATGCTGGGAGCCAACATCGCCAAATTCCTGAACGACGTGGCGGGGCTGATCGAGAGCCGCAAGACGACGGACATCGTGGATATTTCAAACCAGTCCTCCAAGGAAGGGATCCGCATCGTCCTGGAACTTAAGAAAGACGCGGACATCGATCGTCTGACGGCGCTTTTATATAAGAAGACACGCCTGGAAGACACCTTCGGCGTCAATATGCTGGCAGTGGCGGACGGACGGCCGGAAACGCTGTCTCTCCGCTCGATCATCGAGCATCATACGGACTTTCTGTTTGACATCACCACCCGCAAGTATCAGACGCTGCTTGCAAAGGAGCAGGAGAAAAAGGAGATCCAGGAAGGGCTTGTAAAAGCCTGTGATGTGATCGACCTGATCATAGAGATCCTGCGGGGCGCCCGCTCCAGGGAACAGGTGAAGGAATGCCTGGTCGACGGAAAGACGGAAGGCATCCGCTTCAAATCCAAGGCAAGCGAAAAGGCTGCCGCCAAGCTTCGCTTTACGCCCCGTCAGGCTGCCGCCATCCTGGAGATGCGCCTGTACCGCCTGATCGGGCTGGAGATCGAAGCGCTGATGGCGGAATATGAGCAGACGCTTGCAAATATCGCTTCCTATGAAGACATCCTCAATAACTATGATTCCATGTGTGCCGTGATCATCAAGGATCTGGACAGGATCAAGCGGGAATACGGGACCGCGCGCCGGACGGTCATCGAGAACGCGGAGGAAGTGGTCTACGAGGAAAAGAAACCGGAGGCTGTGGAGGCCTGCTTCCTGATGGACCGCTTCGGATACATGAAGCTGATCGACAAGACTGCCTATGAGCGGAACAAGGAAGCGGCGGACGCTGAATACCGGACTGTTTTCTCCTGCATGAGCAACGAGAAGATCTGCCTCTTTACGGACGCTTCCCGGATGCATCTTGTGAAGGCGGAGGACATCCCTCTGGGACGGTTCCGGGACAAAGGCATCCCGGCTGACAACCTGAGCAACTACGACAGTACTTCGGAACGGATCCTTATGGTGGCGCCTCTCTCGGCGGTCGAGAAGGACAAGCTGCTCTTCGTCACGGAGCAGGGACTTTGCAAGATCACCGCAGGAGAAGAATTTGTCTCCTCCAAACGCACCATCGCGTCTTCCAGGACCGCAGAGGATGACCGTCTGGTCTTTGTAGGCCTTTCGGACGCCATGGACCAGGTGGCGCTGCAGAGCACGGGAGGATACTTCCTCCGCTTCCTGAAGAATGAAATCCCGGATCTGAAAAAGTCCGCCATGGGAGTCAAAAGCATGAAGCTGAAACCGGGCGACAAGATCGAGAATGCCTACCTGCTTGCCAGCAGGACCGAATGTACCATCACCTATCGGGACAAGCCGTTCTCTCTGAACAGGATCAAACTGGCAAAACGGGGGACGGCCGGCACGAAACCGAGGGCATAAGCCCCGAAAACCCGCATAAAACCGCACAATTCTCAAAAATGCTATTGCATTTTGAAATATGCGGTGCTACAATGTACACGAAACTGAATATAGTACTTGCACAAGAGTGGGCACCCGCCCACTCTTGATTGTTGTATGGGGTACAACCATGAGCAAAAGAGAGACTTATGAAGAAAAAGCAGCTGCTCTTCTTTCACCGATCATCGAACGGAACGGCTTTGAGCTGGTGGATGTGGAATATGTAAAAGAAGGGAGCCAGTGGTACCTCCGGGGCTACATCGATAAGCCCGGCGGAATCACGATCAATGACTGCGAGGCGGTCAGCAGAGAATTCAGCGACCTGCTGGACCGGGATGATTTTATTCCCGACAGCTACATTCTGGAGATCAGTTCTCCGGGACTGGACAGACCCTTGAAAAAACCGCGTGATTTTGAGCGGAATCTGGGAAAAGAAGTAGAGATCAGAACCTATAAGCCCATCGACAGAAAAAAGGAATTTGTCGGGGAGCTGGTTTCGTTCTCTGACCACAGCGTGGTCATCCGCATGGACGGAGAGGAAAAAACCTTCGAAAAGACAGATATCGCCCTGGTCAGGCTGTATATAGAATTTTAAGTTTGAAAAATACGTTTGCCCTGAAGCATGCTTCATGGCACGAGTTTATTGCTATCATGCAGGAGGAAAACAGAAAAAATGAACAGTGAGTTGATAGAAGCGCTGGATACCCTCGAACGCGAAAAGAATATCAAAAAGAGCACACTTCTGGAAGCGATCGAACAGTCACTGATCCAGGCTTGCAAAGGACATTTCGGCAAGGCGGACAACATCGAGGTACATATCGATCCGGAGACAGGAGACTTTCAGGTGCTTGCGAACCGGACCGTGGTCGAGACGGTCGAAGATCCGGCGCTGGAGATCTCTTTGGTGGAGGCGCAGAAGATCAATACCAACGCGCAGCTGGGCGATGTGATCAAGGTCGAAGTCCACTCCCGTGAGTTCGGACGTATCGCCACCACAAACGCCAAAAACGTCATTCTGCAGAAGATCCGTGAGGAAGAACGGAAAGTCCTTTTCAACGAATACTACGGCATCGAAAAACAGATCGTTACCGGCATCGTACAGCGCCAGAACGGCAAGAACATCAGCATCAATCTGGGCCGTGTGGATGCCAACCTGAACGAGAACGAGCAGGTCAAGACCGAAAACCTGCGCCCCAACGAGAGGATCAAGGTATATATCCTGGAGGTGAAGGACACTCCCAAAGGTCCCAGGATCCAGGTATCCCGCACCCATCCGGGGCTGGTAAAACGGCTCTTCGAGTCCGAGGTCTCCGAGGTACGGGACGGCACCGTAGAGATCAAGTGCATCGCACGTGAGGCCGGCAGCAGGACCAAGATCGCCGTCTGGTCCAATGATCCGGATGTGGATCCGGTAGGCGCCTGCGTCGGTATGAACGGTATCCGCGTCAATGCCATTGTGAACGAGCTTCGCGGAGAAAAGATCGATATCATCAACTGGAACGAAAACCCGGCCATGCTCATCGAAAACGCCCTGAGCCCGGCCAAGGTCATCGCGGTCATGGCGGATCCGGATGAAAAGACAGCCCTGGTCGTGGTGCCTGATTACCAGCTGTCCCTGGCTATCGGCAAGGAAGGGCAGAACGCCCGCCTGGCCGCCCGCCTCACCGGCTTTAAGATCGATATCAAGAGCGAGACACAGGCCAGAGAAGCAGGAGACTTCTACGAGTACGATGACGAGTATGACGATGAATACTACGACGAGTACGATGAGGAAGGCTACTACGACGATGAATATTATGAAGAAGGCGAATATCCGGAGGATGAATACGTCTACGATGAGGAACCCGCGGATGCGCAGCCTTCCGATGAAGGAACGGATGCATGACGACCGTCAAGAAGATCCCGATGCGTCAGTGCATGGGATGTCGTGAGATGAAAAGCAAAAAAGAACTTCTGCGCGTGATCAGGACGCCGGAGGGACAGATCCTTACAGATTCCACCGGAAGACAGAACGGCCGCGGCGCCTATCTGTGCCGGTCCAGGGACTGTTTTCTGAAAGCCAGAAAAAGCCGCGCCCTGGAGCGCGCTCTCAAAACGGAGATTCCTGAGGAAGTCTTACAGGAGCTGGAAAAGGAGTTCGAGACGATTGAAGATAACAGATAAAGCATTGGCCCTTGCCGGACTTGCGTCCAGAGCCGGCAGACTGGTGAGCGGGGAAGCCGCTTCCGAAAGTTCCATCAAGGCAGGAAAAGCCTGCCTGGTGCTGATCGCGGAAGACGCTTCCGCAAACACACAAAAAAAATTCACGGATTCCTGCAGGTACTACGAGGTGCCGTTCAGGATCCTCTCCGACCGCGAGAGCCTGGGAAATGCCATCGGCAAGGATTTCCGGAGCACCGTGGCAATCGAAGATGCCGGTTTTGCAAAGGCCATTCTGAAGGAGATCGACAAGAAAGGAGCAGAATAATACATTGGAAACCCCAAATACGGAAGAAAAGAAAGTGAACACAGAAGCGCAAGGTGCCCAGGAGGAAGCGCCCCGGAAGAAAAAGAACATCATCCGGGTATATCACGCTCAGAACGCGAGCGACGGCGGAAAGAGAAAACGCCCCGAAGGTGAAAGACCTGCCCGCCCGGCCGGGGAGAGAAGACCGGTTCTTCGAGGGGCTGACGGAAGACCTGTGCGTCCGGCAGGGGAGAGACCTGTGCGTCCGGCAGGAGAAAGACCCGTGCGCCCGGCAGGAGAAAGACCTGTGCGTCCGGCAGGAGAAAGACCTGTGCGCCCGGCAGGTGAGAGACCTGTGCGCCCGGCGGGAGAGAGACCCGTCCGTCCGGCAGGGGAGAGACCGGTCCGTCCGGCGGAAGAGAAAACGGTCCGTCCGGCTGCAGAAAAACCTGTCGTTCCGACAGAGGAAAAGGCGGTCCGTCCGGCAGAAGAAAAGGCGGTCCGTCCGGCTGCGGAAGCTCCGGCAGAGCGTCCCGCAGAAAAACCGGAGATGAAAGCACCGGCACCGGAAAAGGAAAAGACTGCTCCCGCACCTGCAGCACCGGCCAAAACAGAGACGAAACCTGCTCCCGAAAAGACCCCGGTTCCCGAACAGGCCAAGGCAGAAGCGCCCGCCGCGGAGGCGAAGCCGAGTGAAACGGTTCCCAAAACGGCTCCGAAGCACGAACCGCAGACAAGTGCAGAGCACGCCGTTCAGGAACGCCCCGCGCAGGACAAACCCAGGACGCAGGCCCGCACAGAAGGAAGACCTGCAAGGACAGACGACAGGAAAACGTCTCCTCAGGGCCGCGCGCCCAGACAGGGAGATTCCGGAAATCGTCTGTTCCGGAACGATTCCCGTCCGCAGAGGACGGGCGACGGCCAGAACCGTGCGGGAAGACCGTCGGACGGCCAGAAGAGCTATTCCAGACCTCAGTCGGGCGGCTCAGGAGCCCAGTCTTCGGGCGGCGGCCGTTTTGGCGGCGGTTCCCAGGGCCGGCCTTCGCAGGGAAAACCCGGCGCCAGAAGAGGGGAACAGCCCGCTTTTGTGCCTGATCTGCAGAAGAGCGGTAAGGACAGCCGCAGAGACAGAGACAAAAACAAAAAGAAAGATCTTGAAAAGACGGCACAGAGCTCCCGCCGGCCGAACCAGGGAGGCGGAAAGCAGGCTCAGCATCTGCCGAAGGCTCTTCAGAAACAGAACGTTCAGCCGAAGCAGGAAGAAAAGAAGCCTGAGATCAAGGAGATCATCATTCCCGAGAAGCTGACCATCCGGGAACTGGCAGACGCCATGAAGATGCAGCCCTCCGCGATCGTGAAGAAGCTCTTCATGCAGGGCATCATGGTGACCGTCAACCAGGAGATCGACTTTGAAAAAGCGCAGGAGATCGCCCTGGAGTTTGAGATCATCGCCGAGAAGGAAGAGACGGTGGACGTGATCGAAGAGCTTCTGAAAGAAGATGAAGAAGACGAATCCACCATGGTTCCCAGACCGCCTGTCGTCTGTGTGATGGGTCATGTCGACCACGGCAAGACTTCCCTTCTGGATGCGATCCGGAACACCAATGTGACCCGCGGCGAAGCTGGCGGAATCACGCAGCATATCGGCGCTTATGTGGCTACTATTGACGGGCAGAGGATCACCTTCCTGGATACGCCCGGTCATGAAGCTTTTACCGCCATGCGTATGCGCGGCGCCAATGCGACGGATATAGCAGTGCTGGTCGTAGCGGCAGACGACGGCGTCATGCCGCAGACCGTAGAGGCGATCAGCCATGCCAAGGCAGCCGGGGTGGAGATCATCGTTGCCATCAACAAGATCGACAAGCCCAGCGCCAACGTGGAACGTGTCAAACAGGAGCTTTCCGAATACGAACTGATCCCTGAAGACTGGGGCGGCAGCACCGTGTTTGTACCGGTCTCCGCAAAGACCGGCGAGGGACTGGATTCCCTGCTTGAGATGATCCTTCTGACAGCCGAAGTGGCTGAACTGAAAGCCAATCCCAAGCGTGCCGCCAGAGGTCTGGTGATCGAAGCCCAGCTGGATAAAGGCAAGGGCCCCGTCGCCACGATCCTGGTCCAGAAAGGCACCCTGCATCAGGGCGATTTTATCGCGGCAGGTTCCTGCTCTGGTAAAGTCCGTGCAATGATGGACGACAAGGGACGCCGCGTCAAGGAAGCAGGTCCGTCCACCCCGGTGGAGATCCTGGGCCTGAACGATGTGCCCAACGCCGGTGAGATCCTCATGTCCTTTGACAGCGACAAGGAAGCCAAAAACTTTGCGGCCGCCTTTGTATCCGAAAACAAGAACCGTATGCTGGAAGAGACCAAGGGCAAGCTGTCGCTTGACAATCTGTTCGATCAGATCCAGCAAAGCGAGCTGAAAGAACTGCCCATCGTAGTCAAAGCGGATGTGCAGGGTTCCGTGGAAGCGGTTCGTCAGAGCCTGACCAAGCTCTCCAACGAAGAGGTCGTGGTCAAGGTCATCCATGGCGGTGTCGGCGCCATCAACGAATCCGACGTGAGCCTGGCAGCCACCTCCAACGCCATCGTGATCGGCTTCAACGTACGGCCGGACGCTCTGGCCAAGCAGCTGGCTGAGCAGGAAAATGTCGACATGAGACTTTACAAGGTCATTTACCAGGCCATCGAAGATGTGGAAGCTGCCATGAAGGGCATGCTGGATCCCATCTACGAAGAAAAAGTGATCGGCCATGCCGAGATCCGGCAGCTGTTCAAGGCTTCCGGCGTGGGAACCATCGCGGGCAGCTATGTGACAGACGGTGTGTTCCAGCGCGGCTGCAAGGTCCGCATCACACGCGAAGGCGAGCAGATCTACGAAGGCGCACTGGCATCGCTCAAACGCTTCAAGGACGATGTCAAGGAGGTCAAGGCCGGTTACGAATGCGGTCTGGTCTTTGAAAACTTCAACGATCAGAAAGAAGAGGACCAGGTGGAAGCGTACATCATGGTGGAAGTGCCGAGGTGATCCATGCGTAAGAACAGTATTAAAAACACCCGGATCAACGGGGAAGTCCTGAAGGAACTCAGCAACATCATCCGGAACGACATCAAGGATCCCCGTATCCATCCTATGACCACTGTCATGCAGGTGAGCGTGGCGCCGGATCTGAAGACCTGCAAGGCCTACATCAGCGTCCTTGGAAATGAGGAAGAGAAATCAGCGACGATAGAAGGCCTGAAAAACGCCGAAGGCTACATCCGCCGTCAGCTGGCCCAGAACCTGAATCTTCGAAATACGCCCGAGATCCGGTTCCTGCTGGATTCATCCATCGAATATGGTGTGAACATGTCCCGCATGATCGACGATGTCACCCGGCACGACCGGGAAGCCGGATCCGACAGCATGACAGAAATGGAAGAGATGAATGAATAATCTGGCAGAGATCCTGGAGGGCGTGCAAAGCGCCGCCATCGGCGGCCACGTCCGTCCCGACGGAGATTGTTACGGCTCCTGTATGGCAGTCTATCTGTATCTGCGGAAATGGTTTCCGCAGATCCGGACGGACCTTTATCTGGAGTCAAAAAGAGATGTCTTTCAATACCTGGCCGGGTATGATGATATCCGGACCACGCCGGTTCCGGACAAGGTGTATGATCTTTTCATCACCTGCGACGTGAGCGCGCCGGACCGTCTTGCGGTGGCGTCGGAGCTGTTTCAGAAAGCCCGACATACGGTCTGTATCGACCATCATGTGAGCAACACGGGCTTCGCCGACATCAACCATATTCACGGTGAGATCGGTTCGGCCTGCGAGGTGATCTACCATCTGATGGATCCGGACAAGATCGACCGGGATATCGCAACAGCTCTGTATACCGGCATGGCACACGACACCGGCGTTTTTCAGTATTCCAACACGACGCCCGAGACCATGCGGATCGCCGGCGAGCTCATGAAAACGGGCTTTGATTTCAGCACCATCATAGACGAATCCTTCTATCAGAAGACCTACCTGCAGAATCAGATCATGGGCCGTGTGCTTGCGGAAAGCATTATGCTCCTGGACGGAAAGTGCATCGTCGGTTATCTGAAAGAGCGCGATATGCGCTTCTACGGCGTGACAGGAACGGATCTGGAAGGAGTCGTCTCACAGCTCCGCCTCACAAAAGGCGTGGAAACGGCCCTGTTTCTCTATGAGATGGAACCCGGGCTCTTTAAGGTGTCCCTCCGGTCCAACGGAGATGTGGATGTAAGCCGTGTAGCCGTCGTTTTCGGCGGAGGCGGCCATGTAAGAGCAGCCGGCTGTGATTTTAAGGGAAGGGTCCACGACGCGATCAACATGATCACGGAGCAGATCGAGATCCAGCTCCGGGAGCTTGGCCTATGATGGACGGTATTCTTGCGGTCAACAAGGAAGAAGGCTATACCTCCCACGATGTGGTGGCCGTCCTGCGTAAGCTTCTGCATATCCGCCGCATCGGCCATACCGGCACTCTGGATCCGATGGCGACGGGAGTCCTTCCGGTGGCCATCGGACAAGGCACCCGCCTGGTCGAGCTTCTGACAGAAAAACGAAAGACATACAGGGCTGTCCTGCGCCTCGGTATAACGACGGATACCCAGGACCGGACCGGCACTGTTCTTTCCGAAAAACCGGTCCTCTGCACCGAAGAAATGGTGATCGATGCGGCGGCTTCCTTTACTGGAGAGCAGATGCAGATCCCGCCCATGTATTCCGCCATCAAGGTGCAGGGAAAAAGACTCTATGACCTGGCAAGAGAAGGCATCACGGTGGAACGCGACCCCAGAAAAGTCGTTTTTTACGAGATCCGGGTCGAAAAAACCGACCTACCCTTTGTGACGCTCCTTGTGTCCTGCAGCAAAGGAACCTATATCCGCACGCTCTGCCACGACATCGGGCAGAAGCTTGGATGCGGCGGCTGCATGGAAAGCCTCGTCCGTCTGTCCTCAGGCGATTTCCGGCTGGAAGACTGCCATACCCTTTCTGAGATCCGCCAGGCAGTCGAGGAAGGAACCATAGAGAATCTGATCCGCACACCCGAGCAGGTCCTTGCACACTGCCCGGCGTTATATTCGGACGGCCGCGCGGATAAACTGCTCTGGAACGGAAACCCCGTTCCCGCAGCTTTCTTCTCAACACAAAATAAAGACGAACAGGTGCGGGTCTATATTTCAGACGGTACCTTTGCCGGCCTCTATAAGTGGGATCCGGCGAAAGAAAAATACCATCCCGTAAGGATATTTCTTCCTTGCCGGGACTGATCCGCACGCAGGAGATTAAAATGGAATACATCAGGATACAGGACAATTTTCCAAATCTGTCCGATACCGCAGTGACCCTGGGGAAATTTGACGGACTTCACCGCGGCCACAGGAGGCTGGTGAAGGATATCCTGGAGAAAAAACAGGACGGCATGACGGCAGTCCTGTTTGCATTTACGACCGAAGATAAGATGATCTTTACCAGCGAAGAGCGGAAAGACATTCTCGAAGAGATGGGCATGGACGTCCTGATCGAATGCCCTCTGACAGAAGAATTCCGCCGGATGAAACCGGATGTCTTCATCCGCGAGATCCTTACCGGAGACCTGGGAGCCTCCCATGTCGCGGTAGGAGAAGACTTCCGCTTTGGCCATGACCGGAAAGGGACTCCCTCCCTTCTCGCCTCCCTCGGAGAGAAGTACGGCTTTTCTACGACGATCTTTCCAAAAGAGATGGACGGCCACCGGAAGATCAGCAGCACCTTCATCCGCGAAGAACTCCGCCACGGAAACATGGAACACGTCAACTCCCTGCTCGGCGAACCCTTCTTCCTCCAAGGAGAGATCGTCCACGGCGCCGGTCTCGGCGGAAAACGCCTTCTCCCTACCATCAACCAGATCCCTGAGGATTCTAAGCTTCTTCCCCCGAACGGCGTGTACGTGTCCCGGGCCCTCCTCGATGGCCGGACCTTCTACGGCATGACCAACATCGGCTATAAACCCACCGTGGACGGCTCCTTCCTCGGCGTCGAGACCCACCTCTTCGACTGCAGCGAAGACCTCTATGGCAGCCCATGCCGCCTGTCCCTGCTCCACTACCTCCGCCCGGAGAAAAAGTTCGCAGGGATCGACGCCCTCCGCGACCAGCTGAATAAAGATTACAGCCAGGTACAGGACTTTATAAAGAATCCTTTAATGGATTAACAGGTGGTTTTGCCAGCTCTCCACGGTTTTGTACGAAAAACTCAATCTGCTGACAGCAGTCTTAACGAATATCGGGAGAGTGCCCTTACACCGATTAATACCGGAATAGTGCCCTTAAACAGATTAATACCAGGACAGTGTCCTTACGCCAGATGAAACACTATACACAGCAGGAGGATGCGCCTTGCAGCGGGCGGACTGCACATGGTCATCCAACCTCTGCACAAGTCGCCGGAAAACCTTAAATGGCCGGTGAGCTGCGTTGCTCACAAAAAGCGAGCTGTTTGAGCCCTCAGGCGAGTTCGAGCTTTTTGTGAGCGCCTTTAGCAGATCGCCGGGCATTTTAGTTTTTCCCGACGCGGAAGCCAGTTGAGATGACCATGTGCAGTCCGCCCGCTGCAAGACGCACCATCCTGCGTCCGTTACGCTCCCGCCCGCTGCAAGACGCACCATCCTGCGTCCGTTACGCTCCCACCGGAGTCCGGACAAATCCCCAAAAAAGAGGTTTACACCGAAAACTCTTTATGCTATACTATAGAACGTTGAAATCAGCCCATATTCAGAGACTGGAATCTCCGACCTTCTCTTAATATGAGGCGTTTACCAGAAAAAGGAGGAAAACACAAATGATCTCAAAAGAAAAAAAGACAGCAATCATGCAGGAATACGCCCGCTCTGAAGGCGACACCGGCTCACCCGAGGTTCAGATCGCGGTTCTGACTGCAAGGATCCAGGAACTGACCGAACACCTGAAGACACACCACAAGGATCATCATTCAAGACGCGGACTTTTGAAGATGGTCGGACAAAGACGTGGACTTCTGGCTTATCTGAAGAAAACCGATATTGAAAGATACCGTGCGCTGATCGAAAAACTTGGTCTGAGAAAATAACAGGTATGCGCAAGGGGCGGATATCCTCCGCCCCTTTTTCGCACTGTACAAGAAGAGGAGAAAAAAATGTACAAAAGCTATTCCATGGAACTGGCAGGAAGGACTCTCAGAGTCGATATCGGCCGCGTTGCAGCACAGGCAAACGGAGCAGCCCTGATGCACTACGGCGATACCACCGTCCTTTCCACCGCGACCGCATCCAAAGAACCCAGAGAAGGCATCGACTTCTTCCCGCTGAGCGTTGATTACGAAGAAAAGATGTACGCTGTGGGCAAGATCCCCGGAGGCTTCAACAAAAGAGAAGGAAAAGCCAGCGAACACGCTATCCTCACCTCCCGTGTCATCGACAGACCCATGCGTCCCCTGTTCCCCAAGGACTACAGAAATGACGTGACGCTGGTCAACACGGTGCTCTCCGTAGATCCGGAATGCAACCCCGAGATCCCCGCCATGCTGGGATCCGCCATTGCAGCCACCATCTCCGACATACCCTTCGACGGCCCCTGCGCAACCACCCAGATCGGCCTCATCGACGGCGAATATGTCATCAACCCCTCCCTGGCGCAGAAAGAGCTCTCTGATCTGGCCCTGACGGTCGCTTCCACCAGAGAAAAAGTCATCATGATCGAAGCCGGCGCAAACGAGATCCCGGAAGACAAGATGATCGAAGCGATCTATAAAGCGCACGAGATCAACCAGGACATCATCCGCTTTATCGACGGCATCGTCGCCGAATGCGGAAAAGAAAAACACACCTATGAATCCTGCGCCGTTCCGGAAGAACTGTTCGCAGCGATCCGTGAGATCGTTCCCCCCGAAGAGATGGAAGTGGCTGTTTTTGCCGACGAAAAACAGGTTCGCGACGAGAATATCAGAAAAGTCACCGAAAAGCTGAAAGAAGCCTTCGCGGACAACGAAGAATGGCTCGCCGTTCTGGGTGAGGCTGTTTACCAGTACCAGAAAAAGACCGTCCGCAAGATGATCCTGAGAGACCACAAGCGCCCCGACGGACGTGCCATCGAGCAGATCCGTCCCCTGGCAGCAGAAGTGGATACGATCCCCAGAGTACACGGCAGCGCCATGTTCACCCGCGGACAGACCCAGATCTGCACCATCACCACGCTGGCTCCCCTCGCGGATGCCCAGAGACTGGACGGCCTCGATGAGTTCGAGACCTCCAAGAGATATATGCACCATTATAACTTCCCCTCCTTCTCGGTCGGCGAGACAAAGCCCTCCAGAGGACCGGGACGCCGCGAGATCGGCCATGGCGCTCTGGCAGAGCGTGCGCTGGTTCCGGTGCTTCCCTCCGCGGAAGAATTCCCCTACGCCATCCGTACCGTCTCCGAGACGTTTGAGTCCAACGGCAGTACCTCCCAGGCCAGCATCTGTGCTTCCACCATGTCTCTGATGGCAGCCGGCGTGCCCATCAAAAAGCCTGTCGCAGGTATCTCCTGCGGTCTGGTGACCGGAGAGACCGACGACGATTACATAGTTCTGACGGATATCCAGGGCCTGGAAGACTTCTTCGGCGACATGGACTTTAAAGTGGCCGGCACCCATGACGGCATCACCGCCATCCAGATGGATATCAAGATCCACGGCCTGACAAGGCCCATCGTGGAGGAAGCCATCCGCCGCACCAAACAGGCCAGAGAGTACATCCTGACAGAGGTCATGGAAAAATGCATCGCTGCTCCCAGACCGGAAGTCGGCAAATATGCTCCCAAGATCATCCAGATCACCATCGATCCCGCCAAGATCGGGGATGTGGTCGGCCAGCGCGGAAAGACCATCAACACCATTATCGAGCGTACCGGCGTGAAGATCGACATCGACGACAACGGCGGCGTATCCATCTGCGGTCTGGATCCCAGAATGATGGAAGAGGCAAAGCATATGGTCGAGGTGATCACCACCGATTTCGAGGAAGGTCAGATCTTTACCGGCAAAGTGGTCAGCATCAAGGAATTCGGTGCCTTTATCGAATTTGCTCCCGGCAAAGAAGGCATGGTCCATATTTCCAAGATCAGCCCGCGCCGCATCGACAAGGTGGAAGACGTGCTTTCACTTGGCGATGAAGTGACGGTCATCTGCCTTGGCAAGGATAAGATGGGACGCTTAAGCTTCAGCATCAAGGATGTTCCGGAGGATCTGGAAGAAGAGTAAGAATGAATTATCACAACATTACCAAAGATGATATGTTGAACGGCGAAGGACTCCGCGTGGTGCTTTGGGTGGCCGGCTGTGCGCACAGGTGCAAAGAATGCCAGAACCCCATCACCTGGGATCCGGAGGGAGGTCTTCCCTTTACAGACCGGGAAAAAGAAGAGATCTTTGAGGAACTGAAGAAGGATTATACCAGCGGGATCACCTTTTCGGGAGGTGATCCCCTGTTTCCGTCCAACGTACCGGAAGTCACAAAGCTGGCCAGAGAGATCAGAAAGACTTTTCCCGATAAGACCATCTGGCTGTACACCGGTTATCTCTGGGAAGAGATCAAGGATATGGAGATCACACAGTATCTGGATGTGGTCGTGGACGGCGAGTTTGTACTGAAGTACAAGGAGCTTCTGCTGCATTGGAAGGGTTCTTCCAACCAGCGGGTGATCCGGGTGCCGGAGACCCTGAAGACCGGAAAGATCGTTCTGTATGAGGACTGAAGAGATGGAAAAAGAAACGATCCGCATCAAATATCATGATGATCGGCTGGAGAAGCTGGCTTATATCGACGGGAAAAGCGACTGGATCGACCTTCGCGCCGCTGAGGACGTATCGATGAAGGCGGGCGAATTCCGGCTTATAAGCCTGGGTATTTCCGTTCAGCTGCCGGAAGGCTACGAGATGCTGGTGGCGCCCAGGAGCTCTACGTTCAAAAACTTCGGACTGCTACAGACCAATTCGATCGGAGTGATCGATGAGACTTACTGCGGGGATGACGATATTATCCGTATGCCGGCTTTGGCTATGCGTGATACCGAGATCCATTTTAATGACAGGATCGCGCAGTTCAGGATCCTGCGGCATCAGCCGGCGATCGAATTTGTGGAGACCGGGAGCCTCGGAAACCAGAACCGCGGCGGATTCGGCTCCACCGGCAAGCAGTGAAAGAAGGCTGCTTCGCAGAGAGCGGACGCGTCTCAGAGAACGGATGCGTTATCGAGGACGGATGTATTATCGAGGACGGATGTATTATCGAGGACGGACGCGCCTTAGAGAACGAATGCGGGTCAGGGGGACAGCCCTGCCGGATGTTCTGCGTTGTTCGTCCCTCGTCGGACTGAGCACATAAAAATATCCGTGGCTATCGTACATGGGTGTACGCTATCCACGGATATTTTTATGTGCTCAGTCCGCCTCGAAGCCGTACAACTGCAGAACATTCCGGCAGGGCTGTCCCCCTGACCCCCATCCGCTCTCTGCAGCGCTGAGTACAGCGAAACGATAGGATTAGTCAGTTCAAATCTACTCTCTGAGCTGTGCGAGAAGAGAGGACCAGAATGTGCAAATCCGCTCTCTGCAGCGCTGAGTACAGCGAAACGATAGGATCAGTCAGTTCAAATCTACTCTCTGAGCTGTGCGAGAAGAGAGGACCAGAATGTGCAAATCCGCTCTCTGCAGCGCTGAGTACAGCGAAATGGTAGGATTAGTCAGTTCAAATTTGCTCTCTGAGCCGTGCGAAAAGAGAGGACCAGAATGCTCAAATCCGCTCTCTGCAGTACTGAGGACAGCGAAATGATGGGATCGGTAAGTTCACATCCGTTTTCTGCACGGTAGAGTAGTGCGGAATCAGGTGTGTTGTAGAACTGAGTTTTTCTTGTCTTGTCGCGAATCTGTCAGGATCATTCTTGCGGATCTGCGTAGGCGACGGTCTGGGCGTTTTCCATGATGGAG
>CAMOQF010000044.1 GCA_946622645.1 uncultured Blautia sp. | reverse complement strand
CTGTAATTCAATTCCGGAAAAGTTTACTGTTATCAGAATCGGAGCAGTTTATCGTAATTCAATTCCGAGCAGTTTACTGCAGTTCAAGTCCGAAGATCTTGCAGTCGCGGGTACCGATGACAAGCATGTTGTCGTAGACGGCCGGGGAGGCTTCTATGACGCCTTCACTCAGCGAGAAAGTATCGAGAACTTCGCCGGTCAGGCCGTCAAGCATATACAGGGATCCGCCGCCGTCCGCATAACACACGCGTCCTGTCCCGTCGTCATTGTACACGCAGACCGGGGAAGACCACGCATAGACGCCTGTATGCTCCCACTTGACTTCGCCCGTCTTCTTGTCAAGACAGACACAAACGCCGTGATAAGCATCTCCCGTACGGGAGACCGTCACATAGATATAATCGTCAAGTCCATACTGCCCGAAAGCAGGCGTAGACTGTACGCCGCCGGAAACACCCTCCTGCGAATAGCAGGTGTAATCTTTCTGCCAGACGATCTCGCCCGTTTCGGCGTTGATCTTCCAGATCGGAACCGTTGCCGTGGAGGAGCTCCTCCAGCCCAGGTGGAATGACGTACTGATGTACAGATAAAGCTTGCCGTCCTCGATGGAAAGCACCGGGCTTCCGTTGGAATCATCAAGCACATCCTGCACCCACACAAGCTGCAGGGTGTTGAGATCCAGACACATCAGATTGCCGCCGTTGTCGCACATGAAGATGTAATTCTTGTAGATGCAGGCGCTGTCCTCCATGCCAAGCCAGAAAGAAGCCGTGGAGCTTCGGGTGCCCCAGTAATGCCATTTGACCTGGTTGGTCTCCGGAGAAATGGAAAGGGTGCCTGCCTCTTCATCATACTGCGTATTCAGCTTCATCAGGTACAGAATACCGTTCTCGCCCGGATAGATGAGTGTGTCGGTCTCTGCATCCACCAATGCCGAGGAATCAAAGTAGCTCAGGGCTCCACGCATGGAGAAGGCATCGTTGTTGCCGAAGGTATACATGGTACTGCAGTCCAGAAGGTTGATGATGAACACTCTGGAGGTACCGTTGTTGCTGTCATACCCGGCGCCCAGATACATGATGGGATAGCCTCTGGGATCCAGCGCGCCGGCTCCCTTGAAGGTCCAGCCAAGATAAAGCTTGTCACGCGTAGCCTCGCCGGTATACAGATCCAGGAAATAGACCCAGCCGTCCATGCAGGCATAGATCACTTCCACAAGATCCTCTTTGGCCTTGGCTGACTCATAGAGGTTCATGTGTTTTTTGACGGATTCGGGCCATTTGACGATCAGAGGCTGCCCGGTCCAGCCGCTTCCGGACCAGTAACCGCTCTTGAAAGAAAGAGCGCTCGTCGCCGCCGTCCATTTTTCCTGGAACTTGTTGTTTTTGATATTGGCAACTCCGAAGGTCGGGTCGTTGCGGAAATTGTCGCCGCGGAAACCGATGATGCCTTCCACATCCGTGTAATCCTCAGGAAGGCCGAACTGGATATCTCCGAAAGGTGAAGCATACCCTGCGCCTCCGGACAAAAGCATCCCGTTCAGAAGAACATCCGTGGACAGGATCAGGTTGGAAGGACGGGTGGAATCCACCGCGTGCGGATTGAATTCCGGCGCGGTCCGCTCTGGTTTTTCAAGCTTGACCGGTTCTTCGGCTTCGCTCTCTTCTCCTTCTCCTCCTTCACCGTCCTCTCCTTCGGCGCCCTCTCCGCCGTCCGCATCAGCATTTTCGGCGACGAGCTCCTCGGCGACTGCCTCCTGTTTGGATTTGGAGTTGGTCTCCTTGCTGGTGCTCACCAGCGCGGAGATTCCTTTTGCGATAAAAAAGATGATCAGGATCAGGAGCAGCGCCATCGCCGCAAGGATCAGTGCGCGAAGGATCTTTTTCCTTCTTCTGCGGCGTGCCCGCAGCTGTTTTCTGGTAAGACGTTTGCGTGGTCTTTTGGTAGTTGCCATCTTCTGCCTCTTTTTCTTATCCCTATTATACCAAAGTGGTTATGAAATCGGTTCAAAATCAGCTGCGCCGTGTTTGCAGAGCGGGCAGATAAAGTCATCCGGAAGGGTATCGCCTTCATAGATATAACCGCAGATCGTGCACACAAAGCCTTTTTTGCCTTCCGTCTCAGGTTTCGGCTTGACATTCTTCTGATAATAGGTGTAGGTCATGGTCTCCTTGTCGGACATCACGCGGGCTTCGGTCACTTTACAGATGAAGAAGCCGTGGGTATCCATGTCGATGTAGTCTTCCACCTCCAGCGACATGACCGCATTGATATAGCTCGGAAGGATGACAAGGCCGTTGTCCGAACGCTTGAGATCCTCGTAGGAAGCAAACTTGTCCACGGTACGTCCGGACTGGAAGCCAAAATGCTGGAACACGGAGAAGGGAGCTTCCACCGACAGGCAGTTGACGTTCATCTTGCCGGACTGTTTGACGACATGGTGAGAATAATTCTGCTTGTTGATGGCAACGCCGACCCGGTTTGGGCTGCTGGTAAGCTGTGTCACGGTGTTCACGATGCAGCCGTTGTCCTTTTTGCCGTCGTTGGAGGTGACGACATAGAGACCGTAGCCGATCTTAAAGAGAGCTGAAAGATCGTTCTTGTCCGCCTTGTCGGAGGATTTGGCGATATAGTCTTTGCAGAGTTCCTGTGCCAGAGCATCCAGCTGTTCTTTGGTTTCTGATTTCATGGCGGAACGGATGGTGATCTCGTTCTCGCAGTAGGTCAGGTTCTTGCAGCCGGAGAGCATCTCCTTCATGACCTTTTTGGCCATGGGAGCCCAGGTGCCGTTCTCAATAAAGGCAACTGTCCTGTTCTGATAATTGCGCTCGGTCAGATGGTTGATAAATTCCCGCATAAAGGGGAAGATCTCAGCATTGTAAGTCGTGGTGGCGAGCACCAGCTTGCTGTAGCGGAAAGCATCCTCAACAGCCTCGGCCTGGTCTTCTCTTGCCAGATCACAGATGGATACCTTGGGACAGTCGTTTTCTTTCAGTTTCTCAGCGAGGTATTCGGCCGCTTTTTTGGTATTGCCGTAGACGGATGTGTAGGCGATAAAGACGCCTTCGCTTTCCGGCGTGTAGGAGGACCAGGTGTCATAAAGATTGAGGTAATAGCCCAGGTTTTCGGTAAGGACCGGTCCATGCAGAGGGCAGATGATCTGAATGTCGAGGCCGGCGGCCGCCTTCAAAAGCTTCTGGGTCTGAGCGCCGTATTTGCCGACGATGCCGAAATAGTAACGGCGTGCTTCGCAGGCCCAGTCTTCTTCCACATCCAGCGCTCCGAACTTGCCGAAGCCGTCTGCGGAGAAAAGCACCTTGTCCGTGCTGTCGTATGTGACCATGACCTCAGGCCAGTGAACCATGGGAGCAAAGACGAAGGTGAGCTCGTGCGTCCCGAGGGACAGGGTGTCTCCGTTTTTGACTTCCAGCTTCTTCACGTCTGAAGGCATGTCAAAAAACTGATCCATCATGGTGAAGGTCTTTGTGTTGGCCACGATCGTGGTCTGCGGGTAGGCCTTCAGGAAATTCATGATATTGGCGGAATGGTCCGGCTCCATGTGCTGAACGATCAGATAGTCCGGCTTTTTGCCGTCCAGGGCGTCGGAGATATTGTCCAGCCATTCGTGGGTGAACTTGATGTCGACGGTATCGAAGATGGCGATCTTCTGGTCAAGAACGGCGTAGGAGTTGTACGCCATACCGTTGGGAACGACGTACTGGCCTTCAAAAAGATCGACTTTATGGTCGTTTACGCCGATGTATTTGATGGTATCTGTGATCTTCATGCTGTTCCTCCTTTTTATTCTTCCTCTGATTTTTCTTCTATAGCAGTGTTCCCGTTTTCAGGGATGTCTTCTTCAGGCTCGGTTTGATCAGATTCATCAGCCGTATCTTCGCCTCTGAGAGAAGAAAGCACTTCGGAAAGATCATCTTCGTCATCTTCTTCCGCCTCTGCGGGTGCGGGTTCCGGCTTATTCTCTTCTGCTTCGTACAGGTCCTCCAGGATCACGCGGCGGATGTCTTCCGGTGAAGGCTCCTCCAGAGAAGCGATGCGGCGGGCCTGGTTGGTGATGATCTCTTCAAAAAGATTCCGGACCTCACGGGCGTTCGCAAAATTTTCGTGGCGCGAGATCATCCGGGCTTTGATCATCTCCCGGATCTGCGCTCTTGCGTCTTCGTCGACCTGATACTCGTATTTTTTACAGTTCATGTCGAAGATGCCTTCCAGCTCTTCCAGGGTGTAATCCGGGAACTCGATGTATTTATTGAACCTGGACTTCAGTCCCGGATTGCTGTTGATGAACTTTTCCATGGGACCGGTATAGCCGGCGACGATCACCACAAAATCATCCCGGTGATCCTCCATGGCTTTCAGGATGGTGTCGATGGACTCCTGGCCGAAGGCGTCGTCCTTCTGGGCGAGCGAATAGGCTTCATCGATAAAAAGAATGCCGCCCAGGGCTTCCTGTATCTTTTCCTGGGTCTTGATGGCGGTCTGGCCTACATAGCCGGCTACAAGGCCGGAACGGTCCACTTCCACCAGCTGGCCTTTGGACAGGACTCCGATCTGCTTATAAATGCGGGAAAGGATCCTGGCGACAGTCGTCTTGCCGGTTCCCGGATTGCCGGTGAACACCAGATGCAGGGATACAGGGACAGCCTTCATACCCTGGTCTTTGCGGAGCTTCTGTATCTTGACAAAATCCGCAAGCTCCTTCACATCGTGTTTGATGGTCGTAAGACCGATCAGAGCGTCCAGATCCTCCATCGGATCAGTCTCTTCTTCCTTTTTGGCTTCCTGCGGCGCGGGGGTTTCCTGTGGAGCTGAAGGAGCTGTCTCTTTTTCGGACGGCGCATCTCCGGGCTTGCTCGTAAGGCCCGGTTTTAAAAAGCTGTCCAGCTCCGGAACGTTGTCAAGAAGCTCTTTGGCTTCTTTCAAAGCTTCCTCCGCATGCTTTAAGGCGTCGGCTTCCGAAGTGATGAAGTCCTCGGCATCCTTCACGCCAGGCTGCTCCGTTTTACCGGGTTCCTTTGGCGCGTCCCCTGAGATGCCTCCGAACAGATCGTTGTACAGTGAATCGAACGGGCTTTTATCCATGCTCCCCATCCTCCCTACTTGATTTCAGTACCATTATTTTTGGGCTTTTTTCTGTTTTTGATCTTGTTGATTACCCATTTGAAAAATGCCTTGAGTTTTCTTCCGACAAATGTGAAGAACTGCCTGATCCTGGCCAGGATGACCGGCCCGTATTTCTGGAAGAAGGCCTTACATTTGCGGAAACCGATCGCAAGATAATGGCCGATCTTTTCAAGCACTTTCAGAAGAAATGCTCCGACGGGCTTCAGCACCTTCATCATGGCGTTCCAGAAGGTCATGAAAAGATTCTTTCTCTGTCTTTCTGCTTCCGGCTGTTTTTTGACGACCTCGGGGAGATAGATGGGCTGGTGAGATTCCGAATCGATCCGGTCGATATTGAGATATTGTGTTTCTTCGGTGGGAAGTTCCTTCTTTCGCAGCCTCTTGTCTATCAAGGTCCAGAAACCTGTGGTGATGACAGCAAAGGTGGGAACGCCCAGGATCATGCCCGGAGCGCCGAAGAGCCCGCCTCCGATCATGATGGCCACGATGACCATGAAACTGGAAAGGCCTGTGGAACCGCCCAGGATCATCGGTCCCAGAATATTGCCGTCAAACTGCTGCAGGATCAGGACAAAGATCAAAAAGTAGATGGACTTGATGGGGTCCACCAGAAGGATCAGGAAAAAGCTGGGGATCGCGCCGATAAACGGTCCAAAGAACGGGATCACGTTGGTGCAGCCCACGATCACGCTGATCAGCAGGGCGTACGGCATCTTCATCAACGTAAGGCCGATATAGCAAAGCACGCCGATGATGGCGGAATCGATGATCTTGCCGCTGATGAAACCGCTGAAGGTCGAGTGCGAAAAACGCATGACACGGATCAGGAACTCGGAACGAATGCCGGAAAAGGCTGCGTAGGTGATCATCTTGGCTTTGGCGACAAAGCGTTCCTTGTCTGCCAGAATGTAGACGGATACGATGGAGCCGATCAGGAAATCCTTGAAGAATACCAGCAGGTCGATCACGCTGCCGGTCAGATTATCCACGATACCCCGGAGCTCCGGAATCAGGTTGTTGTTCAGATAACCCTGAAACTGATCATAATACTGCGCCAGCAGCTTCTGCTGATCCGGATTGACGTTTTTGTTTAAGAATTTCTCGACCCAGTCCTGTACGCTCTCGGCATATTTCGGCATGTTCTGGATGACGCTCGTGATGCTGCGGATAAACTGCGGCAGCACCATCATGACCAGGGCATAGATCAGTACAAGAAAAAGAATGACCGAAAAGATAACGCAGATCCAGCGGACCACTCTTTTTCCTCTCTTTTCGAGTTTGACCTCGTATTTCTCAAAGATGGGGAAGATCATCCGCCATTCCAGGAAATTCAGGACGGGCGTCAGCAGATACGCGATGGCCACGCCGTAGATGATGGGCGCAAGGATCTTCAGCACATAGCGGATCCCTGCGAGGATCGACCCCATATGAAAGATTGCATAATAAACAAGCAGACTGGCAGCTATCACCAGAAAGGCCGTAATCCCCCAGTGCCGCTGCCTGTTGTCAAGTTGATATTTCATTGGACGTGTATACTCCCTTAACGCATTTATCTGTTAGAATCGAAGATCTCCACGGCATTGATGATGGTCTTTATGCTGCCTTCGATCCCCAGGCGGGCTGAATTGACGCACAGGTCATAGCTGGCGGCTGCCCCCCATTTTTTGTTGGTGTAATAGTTGTAGTAGCTCGCACGGCTTTTGTCCGTCTTGGTGATGATATCGCGGGCTGCTTTTTCCGTCTTATCGAAGAGCTGGCTGATCCGCTTTACGCGAAAATCCAGATCCGCGTGTACAAAGACGCTGAAAAGGTTCTTGTTCTCGGCCAGGGCGTAGTCCGCGCAGCGGCCTACCATGACGCAGGGACCTTCTGCAGCGAGCTTTTTGATGGCGTCGAACTGAGCAAGAAATACTTTGTGATTAAGAGGCATATCGGTAAAGCCGGCGGAAGAATATCCGAATGAATAGGTATCCATCACCAGGGAATACAGAAAACTGCTGGTCGCTTTTTCATCGTGGTTTTCGAAAAGCTCCTTGCAGATGCCGCTCTCGTTGGCTGCGCGTTCCAGCAGCTCCTTGTCATAGTAACGGATCC
The DNA here is from genome assembly GCA_946622645.1 of uncultured Blautia sp. Lineage (GTDB taxonomy): Bacteria > Bacillota > Clostridia > Lachnospirales > Lachnospiraceae > Blautia_A. The sequence goes on along the minus strand of CAMOQF010000044.1, from coordinate 12,130 downwards.
CGAAATATCTGGCGACTTCCTCGCCGATGTGGCGGCCGGCGCTGCCGTATTCTCTTCCGATGGTGATAATGGAGCTTGTTTTTGCCTCTTGCATGTCTCGCCCTCCTTTGATCTTCAGGGAATCATTTGTTCATTACAAGTATAGTATTTTCAGCCAGAAATGACAACTATTTTCGTAGTTTTTGCACAAGTTCAATGAAGTAAGGAGGATAGGGAGCGTCAAACTCCATATAGACTCCTTTGGTGGGATGGACAAAGCCCAGGATCTTTGCGTGGAGGGCCTGTCCGTTCAGGTGGTACGGATCCTTGACAGGTCCGTACACGGGATCTCCCAGAAGCGGATGTCCAATGCTTTTCATATGTACGCGGATCTGATGAGTCCTTCCGGTCTCCAGACGGCATTCAATAAAAGAAGCACCTTTAAGTTCCTCCATCACTCTGTAATGGGTGACGGCCGGCTTTCCGTTTGCATGGTTGACGGCCATCTTTTTGCGGTCGGTCGGATGACGGCCGATGGGCGCGTCCACCGTTCCTTCGGGATCTTTAAAATGTCCGGAGGCGACTGCATGATAAATACGGCGGATGGAATGAACGGCTAGCTGCTGCGCGATGGAATTGTGGGCCGCGTCCGTTTTGCAGATCAGGAGCGATCCGGAGGTATCCTTATCGATCCTGTGTACGATGCCGGGCCGCATGACGCCGTTGATACCGGATAATGAATCTCCGCAGTGGTACATGACCGCATTGACAAGCGTGCCGCTGCTGTGTCCTGCGGCAGGATGCACCACCATGCCTCGCGGCTTATCCACCACCAGGATATCTTCATCCTCATAAAGGATCGAGAGAGGAATGTTTTCGGGCAGGATCTCGAGAGGCTCCGGGTCCGGATACACGACTTCCACAAGGTCCCCCGCATTCAGTTTTGCAGAGGCCTTGGCGGGTTTTCCATTCAGCGATACCAGTCCGTCCTTCAGAAGCTTCTGAAAGCGAGACCTGGTGATCTCCGGCTCCTGATCGCATAAAAAACGATCCATCCTGTCACCGGCGTTTGTTTCGGCAACGATATAGCTTTCGGTTTCCGGCATGAGGTCATCAGTCTCCCTTCGGCTTTCTTCGGCTTAAAAAGGCGAGATCCTCGTCTTCTTTGTAGACAAATAAAAAAAGCACCGCGATCAGAAACGCGCTTATGACGACAAAGCAGTCCGCCAGATTGAAGAGCGGAAAATCGATGGGTTCAAAATAGATAAAATCGATCACATAGCCGCGGAAGACCCGGTCGATCAGATTCCCGACGGCTCCGGAGATGAGCAGCACGCAGGCCAGACGGAACGGCAGGTACTGCCTTGTCCGGGGGATCCGGATCCAGAGGAGGACCATCAGGAGAACGATCAGAATGCTGAGCGCAGCAAATAACTGTACGTTTCCCTGGAACATTCCGAAGGCGATGCCCCGGTTTTCCGGATAGAGATAATGCAGCCGCAGAATGCCGGGAAGCAGGATCAGATCCTCCTTCCCCTTCAGATGAACTGCGGCGAGATGCTTGGATCCCTGGTCCGAACCGACAAGGAGCAGGACTGATAACAGAAACAGTCCCCAGGTACAGATCTTGTTTTTCACCGGATGACCTCCGAAAGCGCCTGCATGATCTCCGGCCTGGTGACCGTATCGCAGATGAACGAATTCCCGAGGCCTTTCATCAGGATAAAGCGGAGCTTTCCGTTTTTCACTTTTTTATCTTTTCCCAGAGTATCGTAGATCTGTTCTTTTGAAAGGCCTGATACCGTGACGGGGAGGCTGTATCTGATCAGACCTTCGAGGATCTCCTGCTTTTCCTCTTCTGACAGCTCCCCACGCTCACAGCTGAGACGGGCGGCAAATGCAAGACCGATCCCGACGCACTGTCCGTGTCGAAGCTCGAAATGAAGCAGCTTTTCCACGGCGTGACCGACGGTATGGCCCAGGTTCAGGAGAGCTCTTTCTCCCTGCTCCCGGGGATCCCGCTCCACTATGCCGGCTTTGATCTCACAGCATCTGCGTACGACCGACGCCAGGGCGTCCATATCAAAAGCTGTGAGGGCGTCATAACTCTTTACAGTCCTGCGGAAGAAATCTCCGTCACAGATGAGGCCTGTCTTCAGGACTTCCCCCATGCCGCTTGTGAATTCCACAGCCGGGAGGGTTTTGAGCGTGGACATATTCATATAGACGCAGCGGGGCTGGTAAAAAGCACCGACCATATTTTTGAACTCACGGTAATCAACGCCTGTCTTTCCGCCCACGCTGGAGTCCACCTGCGATAAAAGTGTTGTAGGGATCTGTATAAAATCGACGCCTCGAAGATAGGTGGCTGCCGCAAAGCCTGTCATATCGCCGACGACCCCGCCGCCTAAAGCCGCAAGGAAGCCGGTACGGTCCATTCCGGCCTGGATCAGATGGCCGTAAATGGCAGAAATGGTATCCAGGTTTTTCTGCTCCTCTCCTGCCTGGAATGAGAAGCAGGCCACATCTTTACAGACCCTGGAGATCTCTTTCCGGACGGCTTCCGCGTAGAGGCGCCCGGTATTCGTGTCACAGACGATACAGCAGCGACGCCCGGCAAGACCGGCTTCTGTGATCGCTTCAGACAGCTTTTCAAAGCTTTTTTCAAACAGGATCGGATAGGAAAAATCATCCGCCCGTCTTACATTCAGAATATCCGCCATAAAATCCTCCGATCAGCTGAACCGCACAAAAAAAACCGGGAAAGATCAGCATGTACTGACCCTTCACCGGCTTTTGTACGCGTATCTTGTATCAGTACCCGGCTCTGACAGAGGGAACTGTCCCGCCGAGGATATTCTGCAGGTCGCCCGTGATGTCCACATTGTAGGGCCCCAGCACAAAGATATAACTGGAGATCTTCTGGAGACTGCCTCCCAGCGAATAGCAGGCGCCGGAGGTAAAGTCGATGATGCGCTGCGCAAGCTCCACATCGATGCCTTCCAGATTGAGGATCACGGTGGAGTTGTCGATCAGCGTATCCGCGATCTCCCGTGTATTTTCCATGGAAGTCGGGCGGATGACGCATACCTCGTAGCTGGTGCTCCGTTTGCTGCTGCGCATGGGCGTCACCTTGGAAGAAGACCTGGGCGCTCTTTCTGTCCGCTCCTTGGGGGCGGAAGCAGGACGCGTCGTATAGGTACGCTCGCTGGTCGTGGCTTTTGCGGCAGGAGCCGGGGCCTTTGCAGGTTTGGAAGTCCTTGAGGGCTTGCTCACCTTCTTCGGCGGTTCCGGTTCGTCAAAGTCATCCAGGTCGTCAATATCATCCAGATCATCATCCAGATCATCATGCTTCCTGGAAGAAAACTTTTCGAAGAATTTCTTGCGCGGACGGGTCTCTAATTCTTCGTCTTCATCGAGAAAATCATCCTCGTCGTCCAGCAATTCATCATCGTCAAGATAATCGTCATCGTCGTCATTCAACTTGATCGCATCCAGGAATTTATCCAAAACACCCATTTGTCAGCTCTCCAATCCTTAAAACTATTAATTACTATATATGGTATTCGCGTTCGCCGAAGATTCCGGTCCCGACACGAACTATAGTGGCTCCCTCCTGTATGGCAACCTGGTAATCCCCAGTCATCCCCATACTAAGGGTTTCCATAATATTATTATTATTGTTTTTCTCTGCAATGTCAATACTTATTTTCTTTAATTGTCGAAAAATGCCGCGATTTTGCTCAGGATTGGCCACAAACGGCGCGATCGTCATGAGTCCGCGGAGCTCCAGATGCGAAAAACGGAGGATTTCGTCCACCACGGAGAAGAGCTCCGCAGTGTGAAAACCATATTTAGTATCCTCTTCCGCCACGTTGACTTCCAGAAGGACGGGTACGACAAGCCCTTTTCTGGCAGCTTCTTCTTCGATGCAGGCAGCCAGCCGCATGGAATCCACGGAGTGGATAAGGCAGGCTTTGTCGATCACCTGGCGGACCTTGTTCCGCTGCAGATGGCCGATCATATGCCATTTTATGTCAACCGGAAGGACCGGCTGCTTTTCCAGGATCTCCTGCACCTTGTTTTCGCCGAAAGCTCTCTGACCGGCATCATAGGCTTCCTGCAGCATGGAAACAGGCTTGGTCTTGCTGACCGCGACCAGTTCCACCTCAGAAGGATCCCGGTTTACGCTTCTGCACGCTTCTTCGATATTCTTTCTTACCTGAGCAAGGTTTTCACAGATCTGACTGTTCATCAGTAGAGTATATCCTCCTCTTTAACGCGGGACGCGTCTTTTACGATGTGGTCATACCGCACCAGACCATAGTTGGTATATCGGGAAACGATCGCATATTCTTCGTTCTGATCCAGGATATCGATCCGCCTGAACACGGCGTAGCCCTGGTTGATACAGTAGACGCCCTCCAGAGGCGCCGTCTCGCCCACGATATACTTCTGCTTGGATCCCTCCATGATGAGGGCGTCTCCTTCGGAAAAGACGTTCTTGTCCACATAATAGGTGTAGGTAGGCTTTTCAGGATCCTCCCCCCGCGCGGTCAGCGTCTTCTTGGGATTCGTCACGGTGGCGTAGACGATGGGAGAAACCACCTTGGTAGCGCTCTGCCCGTTTTCATCCTTGATCTGGACAAGGAAGGTCTCTTCGCCTGTCTCAGGATCCTCGTTGGCAAAGGTCGAAGGGATGGTATAGAAATCTTTGGTGACGATGGAGGTGAGCGGGATCTTCAGACCCGTCACCGTGTTGGTCACAAGCTCGATATCCAGAAAACGGTCGGTGGCATAACGCACCAGCCCTTTGTTGAAATCCAGCTTTCCGTACTTGGCTCCGTCGATCTTGATGATGGAGAAATCGCCGGACTGCGTCATATCGTCTTTCAGGAATTTCACACGGATGGTGGCACGGTCCTGCAGCTTGACTGCCTGCTTTTCGCTCAGGGGGATGAGAAGACTCCATCTTTCATCTGTCACGATGGTATAGATCTCTTCTCCCGCCTTGACCGGTCCGTCATGCTTCAGATCCGTCTCACGGTATCCGTTCTGGTCAAAATCATCCGAGCTCACGTTGTCCAGCGTAACGCCTTCGTATCCGTCTTTGGAATAACGGATAATGCCGTCTACAGCGGCTTTGCAGATCGTCTGGTTGCCGATGGTGACGGAGTTTTTCGTCTGCCGGCTGTCTTCTTCGCCTTCCGTGCCTTCCTCTTCTTCCTCAGACTCCTTCTCCTTGAACGGCTTGCCCGTCACGCCGGAATACTGCAGGATGCTGCCCTCCAGCTGGTATTTGAAGCTGTAGGTGCTGCTGAACCTTCCGGGATCAAAAGTCCGTGAAAAGCTGAGAAGGGAATCACGCACCTTGGAAAGCTCTTCCTGGGTAAGACGGGTGGTCACCTCCGGGTTCTTGGTGGCGGAAAGGCCGTAAACAGCGCCGTTCGCGTTGATCTTGTCCCCTTCGCGGGCATAATACACCACATACCCTCCGGTGTCGCAGCGCACGATGGACTCCTCACGGATCGCAAGTCCCGTGTAGGTCTCGTTCATGGACAACGGACCCGAAGTCACCTGGTAGGACTCGATATGCCCGGAGCTCATATAAAAGACTGCGCTCAGAAGCATATACAGAAAAAGGACGCTGAAGATGACCGTCGCGATATTTCTTCCGAATATTTTTCTGATTCTTCCGGTGATGCTCTGCACCACCTTCATCAAAGGATTCCGGTCTTTCAAAAAGACGCCTCCATCACTCCGCTAGCACTTCCGCAAGTTCCATGGTCCTGCCGTCTCTCCAGATCCTCTCCAGATCATAGAAGAGCCGGTTTTCTTCGTCAAAAACATTGACGATCACATCGCCGTAATCCATGAGGATCCAGGAAGAATTGCGGCTTCCTTCGATCTGCCGCGGCTCAATGCCCTCCTTTGAGAAGGCTTCCTCCACGGCGTCCACCATAGCCTGCACCTGGTTCTGGTTGGTGCCGGAGGCGATCACATAATAATCGGCCAGTACAGAGATCTCATGGATATCGATGACCTTGATGTCCTTGCCTTTTTTATCGTCCAATGCCTTGCAGGCGGTTCTGGCTTTTACGAGAGCTTCGTTCATTCGAGGTTCCTCCTTTTTTCGTGAAGATCTTTGTAGTATTCGTAGGCTTTGCGGGAGGTTTCGTCCACTTCCTCAGGGTCGTCTCCCAGGTATGACAAAGTACTTTCCAGGATCTCGTACATGGTCTCGTCCAGATCCCGGAACGCTGTCCGCCGGATATGCGGCAGTTCACGCGCCTTGAAGCGCATAGGCTCTATAAAATCGGCGATATAGACGATCTTCTCCAGCAGGCTCATCTGCGGTCTGCCGGTGGTGTGCCACTCGATCGCGGACAGTATATCCGGATCCTCTATATCGTATTTCTCCCTGGCGATAAAAACGCCAAGCTTTGCATGGATCAGGAAAGGATGATCCTTTTCAAAATCCGTGATCGGAACATGATTGTCCTCACAAAGCTTCAGCTTTTTCTTGTTGGGGATACATTTGGCGCAGTCATGCAGAAGCCCCGCGACCTGCGCTTTCGTCAGATCACATCCATGGACCATGGCAAGAGCAGCGCACATGTACATAACGCCCATGGTATGAGCATATCGCTCTTCATCCAGATACTTAGAAAGCTTTTTCTGCATTCTGGCAAGGTCATATTTCATGATGCGCCCTCCTTCCCAATCCGCTACAGATAGATCCGGTTTTCTAGTATATACTTCCTGACTTCCTCAGGGACATAATAACGAACGGACTGCCTCTTCTGCATCTTCTCCCGGATATCACTGCTCGAGATATCCACGTTCCAGGTCCTCAGAAGCTCTATTCTGGCCTGATATGTACGTCTCAGTACCTCGGCCTGCTTCTCCATCTGCTCAAAAGAAGCATGATCACGCACGCCTGCCGACAATATACAGGCCCTGCATATCCTCTCCGGCTCTTTCCAGGACTCAAACGTAAACAAAGAATCCGCACCGATGATAAAATGGAACTCATCCCCCGGATATCTCTCCCGCAGCATTTCCAGCGTATGATACGAATAATGAACGCCCTCCGACTCCATCTCGATGTCACACACAGAAAAATGCGGATTATCCTCAACCGCCAGCCGTGTCATAGCCAGCCGCTGCCAATCCGACGCTCCGCCGGCTCTCTCCGGCTTGTGCGGAGGACTCCCGTTCGGCATAAACCACACACAATCCAGGCCCAGCTGCTCATACGCCTCCTCCGCCAGGATCAGATGCCCCATATGGATCGGGTCGAACGTCCCCCCCATGATGCCGATCTTCATACGCCTGCTCCTTTTTTGCATTGTTGGATAGTGGCAACGGACGGCCGCTGTTCAGTGATCTTTTGCATTGTTGGATAGTGGCAACGGACGACAACCGTCCAGTGATGTCTCGCATTGTTCACCCCTCATCGGACTGCCAACAACAGCCGGTCCGTGCTTGTAAGACAGGAATGTCTTCCATGCACGGACAGTCTGTTGTCGGCAGTCCGCCTCGAGGGTGTACAATTGCGAGAGCATAACTGTACGTCTGCCTGTACATAGAAGAATGGACAATGCATCAGATCACTGGATACCGGCCTGTAAACCGTAGAAATAATTCAAATGAGAAAAACAGTACGCCGACTGTCAATAAAATGTCAATGAACCAGGCACTTCATACTGCCATCCATTGTTAGCAACGATACTCTCAGCCAGTGATAACCATCCGTCGAAAGCGACGATCCCTCGCTGCCTCAACGAGGCAGTTCAATCTTCCGCTTTTTATCCTTGCCAGGACGGTAAAGTACAAACTTACGTCCGATCACCTGTACCGGTTCTGCATGAAGACGCTCCGCAAGCACATCGCAGACCTCACGAGGATCAAGATCACAGTTCTTCTGTATGCTGAGCTTGATCAGCTCCCGGGCCGCCAGAGCATCCTCCACTGATTTTGTAAACTCCGGGGTCAGTCCTTCCTTTCCAAGAGAAAGAATGGCCTCCTGCGTAGAAGCAAGGCCCCGTAGATAAGCACGCTGTTTACTTGTCATATATAATTCTCCACTAAAACAGATAATAAATCACAGGAGCAATGCCCCGAAAGACACTATGCCGCTGTATTTATTATATTATTTATAATAATCAAAGTCAAATCCATACATTCGCACGGTGTCGCCTTCCTGGATTCCCGCGTTTTCGAGAGCTTCCAGAATACCGGCTTCCTTAAGGAACCGCTGGAAGAAAGCAAACCCCTTCTCGGAATCCAGATTGGTGTAGCCGAGCATCTTCTCGATCCTGGGCCCTTCCGTCACAAAGATATGCGGATCCTCCGGCAGCCGTTCCACCGTAAAAGGAAGCTCTTCCCTGACCAGAAGGTCTTCCGGGAAGAATTCCTGTTCGAAGAAGACAGGCTTCTCTTCCGTCTCATCCAGGATCTCCTTCACTCTCAGCAGGACCTCCCGGACGCCCTCGCCCGTGACTGCCGACATAGGCCAGACCTCGTACCCTTCAGGCTCAAAAGCTTCTTTAAGACGACGGACAGGATCCTCCCCTTCCGGGACACAGTCCATCTTGTTGGCAGCGATGATCTGTCTGCGGGACAAAAGCGCCGGATCATAGGAGGCAAGCTCCTGGTTGATCTTTCTGACATCGTCCACAGGATCCCGGCCCTCGGTCCCGGCTGCGTCCACGATATGAAGCATCACGCGGGTACGCTCTATGTGGCGCAGAAACTGATGCCCAAGACCTGCGCCTTCCGATGCGCCCTCGATGAGCCCCGGAATATCCGCGATCACAAAGCCGCCGTTCTCGGTGTCCACGACGCCAAGGTTCGGCGTGATCGTGGTAAAATGGTAATTGGCGATCTCAGGTCTCGCGTTGGTCACGCGGGATAAAAAAGTAGATTTTCCCACGTTCGGAAAACCGACCAGGCCTACGTCTGCGATCAGCTTGAGCTCCAGGTTGACCTCCAGTTCCAGGGCTTCCTGCCCCGGCTGGGCATATTTGGGGACCTGCATGGTAGAAGTCGCATAATGCATGTTCCCTTTGCCGCCCCGGCCGCCTTTCAGGATGACGCAGCGGAGATTGTCTCCGGACATATCGGCGATGACCTTCCCTGTGGCGGCGTCGGATACGACGGTCCCCTCCGGGACCTTCAGGACCAGGTCCTCCCCGTCCGCGCCGTGGCAGCGCCTTTTGCCGCCCTCCTGGCCGTCCTGCGCCTTGTATTTACGCCGATGACGGTATTCTCCCAGAGTGTTCTGGCCCTTGTCGACTTCCATGATGACAGAGCCGCCTTTTCCGCCGTCTCCGCCGTCGGGGCCGCCATTGGCCACATATTTTTCACGCCGGAAGCTGACATGGCCGTTTCCGCCCTTTCCGGAGCGGATGATGATCGTTGCTCGATCCTTAAACATGGTATTCCTCCAAATATTCGAAAAGGACTGTCCAGTCAGGCCTCACGAAACACCCGGTGCCCGGCACCATGGATGCTTTGTAAAGTCTGAAAAGACAGCCCCCTCATTGTTCCTGATCGGTTTTATGCTTCTGCTTCCGCAGCAATGATAGAACAGATCTTTTTGTCGCGGCCTTTTCTGGAATAGCTGACTACGCCATCCTTCAGGGCATACAGAGTGTAATCTCTGCCGCAGCCGACGTTTTCACCCGGATGGATCCTGGTGCCGCGCTGTCTGTACAGAATGTTGCCGGCTTTTACAAACTGGCCGTCGGCTCTTTTGGCGCCAAGTCTTTTGGACTCGGAGTCACGACCGTTCTTTGTGGAGCCTACGCCCTTTTTATGAGCGAAGAGCTGAAGGTTCATTTTCATCATGATATTAGTCCTCCCTGATCGTAAGTGTCAGAAATCTGCGGTGATAGGTTTTTTCGATCTCCTGTAATCCAAGAATAAGAGAATCCATCAACAATCTGCTTTTTTCATTGTTTCCGTTGTGGAACCGGATGGAAACATATCCATCTTCTTCTGTCAGGTCGTAGACCTGATCGGTCAGTTTGCCAAGAGCGTTCTCCGTCGTGATGACAAGTGCGGAAACAGCTGCGCAGACGATGTCGGAACCGGAGGCAGCATACCCGGCGTGGCCGCGGCATTTAAAAAACACATAGTCTCCGTTCTCTTTTTTGACTCTGATCTGAATCATGGGCCGATGGATCAGGCGTTGATCTTTTCAATCTTGACCTTTGTGTACAGCTGTCTGTGACCGTTCTTTTTGTGATAACCGGTCTTGGGTTTGTACTTGTAAACGATGACCTTTTTTGCTTTGCCGTTTTCTACCACGGATGCGGTAACGGAAGCGCCTTTGACATCCTCGCCTACCTTCAGTCCATCGTTCTGAACTGCGATCACATTGTCAAATGTGACGGTCTCACCGGCTTCTGCACCGAGTTTTTCGACTCTGATGACGTCGCCTTCTGCTACTTTGTACTGTTTTCCACCTGTTGCAATGATTGCGTACATAATTCTGCAACCTCCTGAATTTACTCGCCAAATATGGTGGTCCGTGCATGTCCTCCGGATACCGCAGGACCAATGGACGCTTCAACCTCTTTGAGCGGCATGCCATATTATATTATCACTTCTCTTCGCTGTCGTCAATTGTTTTTTCAGGAACGGACAGATCTTTTTTTCTCTGTCCTCGGAGAGATTCTATTCATGATCACCTGGACAAAAGCGTTTGCAATCGCTGCGGCCAGAAACAGCCAGAAAAGAACGCCTGCCGGGAAGCACAAAAGAAGCAGGACCGAAGCGGCAAGCGGCTTTTTCAGCTGGGCGCCCAGGCATGAGGCCGTCACAATACCGGAGGCAAATACTACGTGTGGGGATGGATCGGCAAATACAGCCATGGCCAGTCCGTAGCCCATGCACACGCAGGAGAAGATCAGGGGGAAGAAATGCCCGCCCTTCATGCCGAATTGAATGCAGAAAGCGGTCATGACCATCTTGAGCAGACAGATCCCCACCAGGAAGATAAACGCGTAAGAACCAAAATCTTCCATGAGTTCTGCCATCTGTTCTTCTCCGGAGAACAGGACCATGGGGACGACAAGGCTCATCAGGCCGATCGCAAGACCGCACAGGCCTTCCCGCAGGATCGGAGGAATCTTCTTTGCAGCCAGATGCGTATATTTTTCACAGATCTCAAAGAAAAAGAAAAGAGCTGTTCCGACCGGGAGATACACGAGCATGAGCCAGTAGTCGACGGCTTCTATATTCACTTCAGTGAAGCTTGGGAACCCGCTCATGGCTTTCCCGAAAGCTTTGTTCAGGAGGCCGATCACAAGAAAACTGGCAGCTGTGGAAAGACCGTATAGGAGCAGCTTCCACCCTCTTGGGATCGGCGGGATCACGGAACTGTTCTCGGATGTGCTCTCTTCCACCGAAAGAATACCGAAAAGCGGCGACCGGAACAGCTGACCCAGCGTAACGGCCTCCCCGACCTGAGAGAAGACGGCTGTATTCTTTTTGGCAAAACTGACGTTGTCTCCTACCCAATAGCAGAGAGCCGCAATGATTCCGGTCAGGCCGGCCTCCGGTCCGACGGATGCGCCGAAGACCAGAGGAATAAAGGCACATAACAGGATGATGAACATGGGATGATAATCATAGTGTTTTTCTTTTTTGATCTTCCCCATGACGACATCCAGGTTTTCCGGATAATTGCCGAAAAACTTATGCAGTACGCCTGCCAGCAGGCCTCCGACAGCGCACAGGATCACCGTAAGCGCTTTGTTTCCGGTCTTTTCGGGAAGCGCTTCCCAGACCAGTTGCGTACATACGCCGACTGCTTTCAGAAAGCACCAGATCACAAGACCGGCGAAGGCGCCGAGCAGAACCGTAAAAAGCAGCATTTTGAGCGTATTGGCCGTACCGGCCGGTTTTGCCCTGCTTCCGTTTTCAGCCATCATGCTTCCCCCTTTCCCGACTGCAGATATATTCAGTATTGCGCTCATGACAGTATTATACCATGGCGTGCAGGTGATGTGTCAATCATATAGAATTTCATTGCAAAAAAAGGGGATACAGTCCCGGGCGGAACCGTATCCCCTCCTGTGCAGATCAAAGATCCATATAAGAGTCGTTCAGCTTATTCAGCCTCTTCTTCAGCTTCTTC
>CAMOQF010000043.1 GCA_946622645.1 uncultured Blautia sp. | reverse complement strand
CTATCTTCCGCTGGGACAGAGTCTGCTGCTCGTATGGCCTCATCTGGTAGGACTGCTGGCCTTGACTTTTGCGGCGTTTACAATTTCTTATATCGGATTTATGCGGCAGGAGATCCGGGGAAACTGATACCATTTCCTGTTAAAAATGAAATCGGCAGATAAGGAGAGAGGCCCAGGCGTCAGCCGGGGCCTCGAACTGTCTCGAAAAAAGAAGGAGCAAGGTTTCCCCCGCTCCTTCTTGTGCGCATGTTTTACTGCTGAACTGCTTTATCGTTCAGATGCCAGTGCCAGAAATGAAATCCTATCAGAAGGAGATAAATGGCAACCGCATAAAAGAACGTAAAGGCCATCAGCGGAACTGAAAATTCATTCTCTTTCTTCATAAATCTTTTCTCGTGATGTCAAACATGCATGGAAGGGATTATTTGAAGTATCTGTCCAGCAGGCCCTTGAATGCCTTGCCGTGTCTTGCTTCGTCGCGTGCCATTTCATGCACGGTATCATGAATAGCGTCGAGGTTGGCTGCTTTGGCGCGTTTTGCAAGGTCGGTCTTGCCGGCGGTCGCGCCGTTCTCGGCGTCTACGCGAAGCTCGAGGTTCTTCTTGGTGGAATCGGTCACGACTTCGCCCAGAAGCTCTGCAAATTTGGCAGCGTGTTCTGCCTCTTCATAAGCTGCTTTTTCATAATACAGGCCGATTTCGGGATAGCCTTCGCGGAAAGCGACTCTGGCCATGGCAAGATACATGCCGACCTCGGAACATTCGCCGTTAAAATTATCTCTCAGATCAGCGAGGATGTCTTCACTGACACCCTGTGCAACGCCTACCACATGCTCGGCAGCCCAGGTCATTTCGCCTTCCTGCTTGTTGAATTTGGAAGCCGGTGCTTTACAGATGGGACATGCATCCGGAGCTGCATCGCCTTCATGAACGTATCCACATACACTACATACCCATTTTGCCATTGCCTGATCTCCTTTACTCATTAAAAATAACAGTTGATAAAAACATGCGGATCAGATGAACTGGTCCGTAAATTTATAGTAGACTAAAATTGTCCAAATGTCAAGCGCAACAGGAGCCGGCAGACCGATATATGAGGAGGACGGAAGAGCTTTCTGAAAAGGCCGGCAAAGGCACGGTATCCGCCCCGTCGGTCATTGGCGGGGATGTTCGAAAACAGGAGTTTTCAAAACCGGAAAAGTATGTTACGATATCCTTCAAGAAACAATGGAGGTGGTTTTATTATGGACAAAAAGAAATTCTACATGACGACAGCCATTGCCTATGCATCCGGCAAGCCGCATATTGGAAATACGTATGAGATCATCCTGGCGGACGCGATCGCGCGCTATAAAAGAGCCCAGGGCTACGACGTCTTTTTCCAGACCGGCACGGACGAGCATGGACAGAAGATCGAACAGAAGGCTATGGATGCAGGCATCACGCCCAAGGAGTATGTGGACAACGTCGCGTCCGAGATCAAACGCATCTGGGATCTGATGAACACTTCTTACGACAAATTCATCCGCACCACCGACGACTATCATGAAAAACAGGTGCAGAAGATGTTTAAAAAGATGTACGCCAAAGGCGACATCTATAAAGGCGCTTACGAAGGCTGGTACTGCACGCCGGACGAGTCCTTCTGGACGGAATCCCAGCTGGTGGACGGAAAATGTCCGGAATGCGGACGCCCCGTGGTCAAGGCGCAGGAAGAAGCCTACTTCTTCAAGATGAGCAAATATGCCGACCGTCTGATCGAGCATATCAATACGCATCCGGAGTTTATCCAGCCTGAATCCCGCAAGAACGAGATGATGAACAATTTCCTTCTGCCCGGGCTTCAGGACCTGTGCGTCTCCCGGTCTTCCTTCAAATGGGGCATTCCGGTCGATTTTGACGAGAAGCATGTAGTGTACGTATGGCTGGATGCGCTCACCAACTATATCACCGGCATCGGCTATGACGCGGACGGCAACAGTACGGAACAGTTTGCAAAAGACTGGCCGGCGGATCTGCATCTGATCGGCAAGGACATCATCCGTTTCCACACCATTTACTGGCCGATCTTCCTGATGTCTCTGGATCTGCCTCTTCCGAAACAGATCTTCGGTCATCCCTGGCTCCTGCAGGGGGACGGCAAGATGAGCAAATCCCGCGGGAACGTGCTGTATGCGGACGACCTGGTGGACTTTTTCGGCGTGGATGCGGTGCGCTATTTTGTGCTGCATGAGATGCCTTTTGAAAATGACGGCGTGATCACCTGGGAGCTTCTGGTGGAACGGATCAACTCCGAGCTTGCCAATACGCTGGGCAACCTGGTCAACCGTACCATTTCCATGTCCAACAAGTATTTCGGCGGCGTGGTGGAAGACCGCAAGGCTGCAGGCGATGTGGACGAGGATCTGAAGTCCTATGTATTGTCGATTCCTGCCAAGGCTGACGCCTGCATGGAAAAGCTTCGTGTTGCAGACGCGCTGACCGAGATTTTCTCCCTGTTCAAACGCTGCAACAAGTACATCGATGAGACCATGCCCTGGGTGCTTGCGAAGGATGAAGCCTCCCAGGACCGCCTGGCCACTGTTCTTTACAATCTGGTGGAAGGCATCTGCATCGGCGCGGCTCTTCTGGAGCCCTTTATGCCCGAAACGACCGAGCGCATCCTGAAGCAGCTGAACGCTCCGAAGAGAAGCTTTGACGAGCTCGGCACCTTCGGTCTGTATCCCAACGGCACCAGGGTGACCGACAAGCCGGAGATCCTGTTCGCCCGCCTGGATGTCAAGGAAGTTCTGGAGAAAGTGGAAGCTCTTCTGGCTAAAAACGCACCGGCACAGGCTCCTGCAGAGGAAGCAGCAGAGAAAGAAGAGCAGGGCATCGACCTGGAAGCGAAGCCGGAGATCACCTACGATGATTTCGCAAAACTGCAGTTCCAGATCGGCGAGGTCATCGCCTGCGAAGCGGTCAAGAAGTCCAAAAAGCTGCTTTGCTCCCAGGTGAAGATCGGCAGTCAGGTGCGTCAGATCGTATCCGGCATCAAGGCGCACTATACGCCGGAAGAGATGGTCGGCAAGAAGGTCATGGTCGTCACGAACCTGAAGCCCGCCACCCTGGCCGGTCTGAAGAGCGAAGGCATGATCCTCTGCGCGGAAGACGCAGAAGGTACGGTTTCGCTGATGGTTCCGGAGAAGGATATGCCTGCCGGCGCGGAAGTATGCTGAACCATGATATTTGACACACATGCACATTATGATGATAAGAGCTTTGCAGAGGACCGTGAGGAGATACTGCGCTCACTGCCGGAGAACGGGATCGGAAACGTGGTGAATGTCTGTGCTTCCATAAACAGCCTCGAGAGGATCATTCCCATGGTGGAAAAATATCCTCACGTCTGGGGAGCGGCGGGGGTTCACCCGGACTATGCGGAAGAGATGACGGAAGAAACACTGTCGCGTATCCGTGAGGTTTCCGGACATAAAAAAATCCTGGCCATCGGTGAGATCGGCCTGGATTATTACTGGCATAAGGAACCGGAGAACCATCTGAGGCAGCAGGAGATGTTCCGCGCCCAGATGGACATCGCCCGGGAGGAAGGGATGCCGTTTATGGTACACTCCCGCGACGCGGCGGAAGACACGCTCGTGATCGTCAAAGAATATATGCAGAAAGGCGGTATGGCAGGAGGCATTCTCCATTGCTATTCCGCAAGCCTGGAGCATGCGCGGGAATACGTGAAGATGGGGCTGTATCTCGGCATCGGCGGCGTGGTGACCTTTACCAACGGCCGGAAGCTGAAGGAGGTCGTACGGGAGATCCCGCTTTCGAACCTCGTGCTGGAGACGGACTGCCCGTACCTGGCGCCAGTCCCGTACCGGGGCAAAAGAAATTCCTCGCTTTATCTGCCTTATGTAGTACAGGCGATCGCTGCACTGAAAGGCATAAGCGAGGAAGAAGTGATATCTGTCACGGAGGAAAACGCACGGAAGCTGCTGTTTGCGTGACTCACCTGCCGACAAGGCAGAAAATGCCGAACGCTGCGACATCTACAGCCACGATGGTCGCGCCCACGGGCGTGCCGGCCATGATGGAGATCAGGATCCCCGTGACAGCGCAGCACACGGACAGCACTGCCGAACAGATCGTCACGCTCTTAAAGCTCTTGAACACGCGCATGGCCGAAAGAGCCGGGAAGATCACCAGCGCGGAAACCAGCAGCGAACCGACCAGATTTAAAGCCAGCACGATGATCAGCGCAATGATCACAGCAATCAAAAGATTATATGTATCTGCCCGGGTGCCCACCGCCCGGGCAAAATTTTCGTCAAAAGTCACGTCGAAGATCTTGTGATACAACAGCACAAAGATGGCCAGGATCACGACTGAAAGCCCGACACAAAGCCACACATCCTGCTGAGTCAGAGTCACAAAGGACGTGGAGCCGAACAATGTGCTGCACACATCTCCCGCAAGGTTGGGAGAAGTGGAAAACAGATGCATCAGTAGATAGCCGAAAGCCAGCGCGCCGACGGAGATCATGGCGATGGCTGCGTCCCCTTTGATCCGGGTGTTCTGTCCGGTGCGGAGCAGGAGCACCGCACAGAGTACGGTCACGGGGAGGATGATCAGCGTCGTGTTGGCGATCTTCAGGACGCTGGCGATCGCCATGGCGCCGAAAGCCACGTGGGAAAGACCGTCTCCGATGAAGGAAAAGCGTTTTAACACCAACGTGACGCCCAGAAGGGAAGAGCACAGCGCGATCAGGACGCCGACAATGAGCGCGTAACGAACAAACGGGTAGGAGAAGTAGAGGGAGAGTTTTTCGATCATGCCTGCACCTCCTCTGCCGCCATGTAATATCTGCCGATGGAGCTGTTCAGATATTCATCCCGGGTGCCGAAGAAGACTTTTTTCCCGATATGCAGAACATGGCTTGCGTCCTGCACCGAAGCGCCCAGGTCGTGGGAGATCATGATGATCGAGAGCCCTTCGTTGTGAAGCTCCCGGATCAGCTGGTACATTTCCGCAGCGGCGATCGGATCGAGTCCGGACACCGGCTCGTCCAGAAGCAGGATCTTGCGGGCAGCCAGAAACGCGCGCGCAAGCAGGACCCGCTGCTGCTGACCGCCGGAAAGCTCCCGGTAGCAGCGATCCTTCATGGAGAAGATCCCCATGCGCTTCATGGCTTTTTCCGCCAGAAGCTTTTCTTCCTTATTGTAGAAAGGCCTCAGGCCGCAGCGGGCCTGACAGCCGGACTGGACGATCTCGCGCACGGAGGCGGGAAAGTCCCGCTGGACCAGGGTCTGCTGGGGAAGATAGCCGATCTCGGTGGATCTGAGGCCGTCTCCGGTCTCGATCGTGCCGCCCATGGGCGGCGTAAGGCCCAGAATTGTCTTCATCAGGGTGGATTTGCCGGAGCCGTTTTCACCCACGATACAGAGATAATCACCCTCCTGCACCGTAAAGCTTACGTGCTCGGCGACCACGCCGGTCTCATATCCCAATGTCAGATCACGACAGATGATCTGCGCCATAGCGTTTCCTCCTTAGTTCAGGACTGCTTTCAAAACCTCCAGATTCTGCTCCATGGCAGACAGGTAGGTCATGCCTCCCTCTGCATCCGCCGCCGTGACAGACTGAAGTGAATTCAGCGTCAGGATCTGCGGCTGCAAATCTTCCACATTTTCCGCGATGGTTTCGGCAAGCCGCTGGTCGGAACCCTCGATCACCAGGATTGCGGGGAGCTGCAGCTCCTGTGTTTTATCGATAAGAAAAGTCAGTGTCTCGAAGCTTGCTTCTGCTTCGGCGGAGCAGCCCGAGAAAGCAGCATAGTAGGTCAGTCCGTAGTCTTCTGTAAGATACCGGAAGGGAAAACGGTCAGCAAAGAGAAGGACGTTTCTTTTTCCTCCGGCGACGGTTTTCCGGTACTGTTCATCCAATGTCCGCAGCTCTTCGATGTAGTTTTCCGCGTTTGCGGAATAGATATCGGCATTGGCCGGGTCCAGAGCGCACAGGGTATCTGCAAAAGCGCGGCAGAAAAGCTCTGCGTTTGTAAGCGAGAGCCATACGTGCTCGTCGGATTCCGGTTCTTCTTCCTCGTCTTCACCGCGGACCTTCTGCATGCCTTCGGCTTCTTCTTCAATTGCGCTGTCTCCGAGGATCTCCAGGAGGCAGATCGTCCGCATATCCGGATTGACAGATTCCGCCAGGGCATCCTCGATCCAGCTGTCGGATTCTCCCCCCACATAGACCAGCAGGTCACAGGCAGAAACCGTGACAATATCGTCCACGCCGGGCTGAAAGCTGTGTGCGTCCACGCCGGAGTCCAGAAGGAACTCAAGGCCGACGTCCGCAGGATTATCGCCCAGGATCTCCCGCATCCAG
Organism: uncultured Blautia sp.; assembly: GCA_946622645.1. Taxonomy (GTDB): domain Bacteria; phylum Bacillota; class Clostridia; order Lachnospirales; family Lachnospiraceae; genus Blautia_A. The sequence continues at coordinate 13,532 of CAMOQF010000043.1, read as the reverse complement.
TCATATTCCGGGAAAATGGTGGTCACGATCTGCAGAGAGCGGTCCTCTTCGGCGCTGGCCGTGATGGCAAAGCTCCCCGCCAGGACGATCGCTGCGGGCAGAATGATCCGCCGGAGAATGGTATTCCGTATGATCATCTCTATCACCTCTCAGAAGGGAGCGCAGGACGGTCTTCGGCCTCCTGAGCAGCACACGAAGCGCACAGCCCGTAAAACACCGTGCGTTTGGGATCCAGCCGGAAATTGTGGTGCTCGCGCAGATGACCGGCCAGTCCTTCCAGCTCATCACAGTGCATGTGGATCAGGACTCCGCATTTTTCACATTTGCAATGAAAGCAGACGGGTTCGCAGCAGTGCCGGCTGTCCCCGATGTACTCAAAGCAGGCCGGACTGTTGGCGTCTATGATATATTTGTTGACCAGTCCTTCACTCACCAGGCGTTCCATCTGCCGGTATACGGTGGCGGTGCCGATCACCTGCCCTTTTTCCTTGAAACTGGCGCAGATGTCGCTGACGGTCACATGCTGTCCCGGGACCGTCTCCAGATAAGCGATCAGGTCGGAGCGGTGCCGGGTCTTATATTGGCTTTTGATATTCATGATAATCTCCTCCGGAAGCCATTTTATCATACCCCTGCCCGGGTCCCGTGTCAATATAAAAATGATTTTCATTTTCATTTGCGCAGGAAAAACCGACAGGATATAACAGGAGGAAGATCCTTCAGAATGGCATAAAGAAAGCCGGACAGAGATCAGTTTTTACGATACTCTGTCCGGCAGATAAGGCGTGATTATGAAAAAGGACTACGCTGCATAAAGATTATTCCGGGGAATCCTCCGCCGGTTTTTCATCGATCCGGGCTTGTTTTTCGGCAGGCCCGGATCTTTCATCCTCATCCTCCGGGTCGTTTTTGACTTCATTATAGAAGTTGACGATGATGGATGTGATCAGGGCGACCACGATGATGCCGTAGGTGCCGATGAACACGGACAGGACCCGTCCCAGCCGGCTCTGCGCCGTGATATCACCAAAGCCTGTGGTGGTCACGATGGCAAAACAATACCAGAGCGCATCCTCGAAAGACGCTATATTGTCGCCTTCGACGTTGACCAGAACAAACGAGAAAGAGATGATCAGGATCAGAAGGCCGAAGAGGACTTCGACCGCGTAGGTCTTTCGGATGATCTTCTGCAGAACCTTCAGCTGGATCTGAGAAAACGAGATGGAGACGATGCGCAGAAGAGATTCTGTCACCATGGGGATGCAGAAGATCACGATGAGGGTCACATACAGAGGATTCTCAAGGGGCATTGCTCCATCTGTTGCAGAACTCTCTGATATATATTTCTGTCGGGAGATTTCTTCGACGGCTGTCAGCGAAACTCCTCCGGAGACCGGGCTGGAAAGATTTCCCGCGATCGCGCCGGGAGAACTGCCGCGGGTCTTTTCGGAAATAACATCGAGGACCCTGTCAGGCGAAACGACGGAACTCTGTCCGCAGATCTCCCCGACGAGGGTTCCGCAAAAACCTCCGGCAAATGATCCGGATACCTTTCCGGAAAACTCCGCAGTCAGTAAAACGGGCAGTTCTCCGGCAGATATGTCTCTGATGGATTCGGATAATTCTGCATTCAGTTCTTCACGAAGCTCGTCGTCCGAAAGGTCGGACATCGAGAAAGCAAGCATGGCGTTCAGCAGTACCAGTATGAGCAGTACGAGGATCACCAGAATGTTGGGGGCCACATTCCGGAGTTTCGGAGTACGGATGATCGAGAAGATCCTTCTGACTATCAGCAGACTATAGTAACATGTGCCGATGACCGCGATGCATATAATACCGGTCCCTTTCAGCAGGACTATTGCGGTCAGCACAAAAAAGACGGCGGCTGAAAGAACGGGCCCGGAGCGGGAAAACCGTTTTTCAGAGGCGGGCTGAAAGATCCGGATCACATTGCTGCATCCCATGCCTGCCAGAAACAGAGAGAGCATGATCGGGCTCAGGTCTCCGAAACGGGCGGAAGCGATGAGATTCATGCCGAGGACCAGAATGCATATGGAAAGGGCTGAATCCATAACGATTATCGCGACTCTTTTTCTGTTTCTGGATCGTTCCATTGTCGTCTCCTTCCGAATGACCAGGGAGTCTGAGATAGACAGGGGCTGTTATTTGTCCGTATACAGTTCGTTATAGCCGTAGGCAGGATCCTTTGTATAATCCAGGATATCGATGCCGAGTTTGCCGTAATACTGGTACTCGGTGACGTTGGCGGTATTGAGGACCACGTTTCCCAGAGGATCCAGGAGCGTTCCGTCCCAGAGCTGCTTCACGTTCAGAAGATTTGTGCCGGTGCTGGGCTTTACGTTGATGGACATGATCTCTTCATATTTACGGCGCAGGTTTTTGATGTTCAGCATGCCGTTCAGCTCAACATACGCGCCGTGCTCCTGTGCCAGCTCGTCGCTGTAATCCTCCAGGAAATAAACGCGGAACCGGGTGCGGTCTGCGTTGTAGTGCATGACCATGGGGCGGACAGCCGGCTCGACCACCTGCGTGGAGACGGTTCCGTCCGGCTCGCGGATCCGCTGGATCGTAAAGCAGCCCATACCCTCCAGAAGTTCCACAAAATTCTTCTGGCCGGACATGAAGTTCCCGAGGGAGTAGAAGATCAGCATTTTGTGGCCGTCCTTATCGGACAGATAACCGTAGGGCTGCAGGCAGTGCGTGTGGCCGCCGATACAGACGTCGACGCCCTGCTGCATGAGGAAGGTGGCCCATTGCTTTTCGTATTCGGAGGGCATGGGTTCGTCCTCTATGCCCCAGTGCGAGATGAAGACGACTACATCTGCCTGTGACTTTGCCTGTTGGATCTTCTGGCCGATCTTTTCGCTTCCTTCGCTGAAAACATCCAAGTAGCAGGCCTCGTCTCCGGAGTAGCCAAAACCGTTGGTCCCGTAGGTGTAGGAGAGGAAGGCGATCCTGATCCCGTTGACCTCCCGGATCTTGATGGTATCGGCGTCCGCCTGGGAATTGTGGATCCCGGCAAGCGTGATCTCCGGATAGTTGTTCTGCCAGTAGCTGACCGTGTTCAGCAGGTATTCCGAACCGTAGTCGTCCATGTGGTTGGTGGCGGAGTAAACCACGTCAAAGCCGGTCTTTACAAGAGCCTGCGCCACCTCGATGGGCGTGGCGAACTTCGGATAGCCGGTCGCGACGGAATGATCCATGGAAAGGACCGTCTCCTGGTCTACGATGGCCAGATCGGCCGCCTGGACAGCGTCCCGGACATATTCGTAGTAGTCGCCGTAGTACCATTCGCCGGATTCCTTCTTGCCGGCGGAGATCAGGCTGTCGTGATAGAGGTTGTCGCCGACCGCCACGACGGAGACGGAGGAGACGACATTGTCCTCTGTGAGGCGCCGCTTTGTCTCGGCCGATTCCTCTTCCTGTTTCTGCTGGTCGAGAACGGGTTTCTGAACCATCTCGTAATCGATAAAAGAAAAAATCAACACAAACAAGACCAGCGCTGCGATGGAGCTAATCAGGCTGATCTTGGAATTCATACGCTCTATGATGTTCAATGGGGTATAATCTGTACGTTTCATACGATTATTATAGCAAAAAAGTCTGAAATTGCATATAATAGATTTTACAGAATATCAATGAGGAGAAGAATGAGTTATGTACGATTTGATCATAGTCGGCGCCGGACCTGCCGGGGTGTCCGCTGCCATCTACGCGTCGCGCGCGCGGATCGGAACATTGTGGATCGACAATCGCTTTATCCCCGGCGGCCAGATATCGGACAGCGGCCGGGTGGACAACTATCCCGGCATCCCCGGGGTGAGCGGAGCCGACCTGGGGGAAAAGCTGCATGCGCATGCAAAAAGCCTGGGGATGACGCCTCTCCGGGAGAAGGTCCTGTCCATTGAACGGCAGCAGGACGGGAGGAACGTCCGGTTCGTGGTGACGACAAAAAAGAACCGGTATGAAGCCCGTACAGTGATCTGTTCGGCGGGAGCGTCCCACAGGATGCTGGACATTCCGGGAGAGCAGGAGCTTTCCGGCAGCGGCGTCTCCTACTGCGCGACCTGCGACGGCGCCTTTTTTAAAGACAGGCGGACGGTGGTGATCGGAGGCGGAAACACAGCCTGTGAGGACGCGCTGTTCCTGGCACGGCTTTGCCGGGAGGTTACGCTCGTTCATCGCCGGGATGAGCTGAGAGCGGACGCGGTCCTGCAGGAGCTTGTCAGGCAGGAGCCGAAGATCAGGATCCTCTGGAACACCGTCCCCAGGGCGATCGAAGGAGAGATGCAGGTGACTGGCCTCAAAGTCTGCAATGTCGTGACACAAGAAGAATCGCTGCTTGAAACCGACGGCGTGTTCATTGCCGTCGGCACGACGCCCAACAGCGCGCTGGTACGGGATCTGGTGCAGACCGACCCCTCCGGATATGTCTGCGCGGGGGAAGACGGCGTCACAAACGTACCCGGGCTGTTCGTTGCGGGGGACGTCCGGACAAAGCAGCTGCGGCAGGTGGTGACGGCGGCATCGGACGGCGCAAACTGTGTCGAGTCGGTCCAACGATACCTGCGGAGTCAGCGTTAGACAAAGTGCACAAGTATTTCGAACAATTCGAAAATGTTTCTAAAATATTACAAGGGTTATCCACATTTTGAAACCGCGGAAACCCTTGTAAAATCCAGTTATTCACAAAGTTATCCACATTTTCCACCAAAATGAGGATAACTTTTTTAATTTGAAAGAAGAACTGTTTGGTCCTCCCTTTTGGCATTTTTCACGAAAAATGTCGATTTATGGGAAAGGACTTGACAAAGTTCAGTGTCCGGACTTCATCCGTTTGATGACTTTCAGGCGGGTGAATTCCTCCCGTTCTTTCTCCTCGAGAGCATCGGTGATGTCCTTGGTGAGGACCTCAAAACGGGGGATCGTGATGTTCTTCAGAGCGTTGGCTCTCTTCTGGGTCTTCTTGATGTTGGTGGCCAGCCGGATGGCGGCGTTTTCGATCATGGAGAGCCGGATGGTGAGTTCCTTGACCTTTATGAAGGCCAGCCTTGCTTCATCCAGCGAAGCCCGGGTGTTGTAGAAGGGATAGGTCGGCTTGACCGTGGACCGGTCAAACTCTACCAGGGGGATCTCGGTCCCCATGACGCTGCGGGTCTTGATGGTGATGGATTCTTCCGGCGGAACGGTGGAAGCGATCTGCTGCACCTGGGCAATGCCCATCTCGATGTTGGCTTTCTGGAGTGCCTGATAGGCCGCGCGGAAGGTCTCGTCGATCTGGGACTGGATATCTTTGGCCTGGTCGATCAGCTCCATCATCTCGTGGATCAGGATGTTCCGCTTTTTGTCCATCAGATCAAAGCCCTGGCGGGAGAGCGCCAGAGAATTCTTGGCTTTGATCAGATTGCCCTTGGTCGGAAAACTGTTTGGATCCATGCTGCGTCACGCCCCTTCCGAATCCTTCTGCTCAGTTCCGTAATATTTATCCAGGATCTTGGTGTCGACACGGTCGAGCTCTTCCCTCGGCAGCAGGTGCAGAAGGGACCAGCCCTTGTCCAGCGTCTCTTTGATGGACCGGTTTTCGGTCTCCAGCTGGCCTACGAATTCCTCCTCGAAGGCTTTGCCGAAGGCCAGGTACTGTTTGTCCAGGGGCGAAAGCTCGTCCTCGCCGATGACGGAAGCCAGGGCTCTGGCGTCCCCCACGCGGGCGTAGCAGGAAAACAGCTGGTTGGCGATGCCCTGGTGGTCTTCACGCGTAAAGCCTTCCCCGATGCCGTCCTTCATCAGACGGGAGAGGGAGGGAAGCACGTTGATGGGCGGATAGACGCCCTGGCCGTGCAGCACGCGGTCAAGAACGATCTGGCCTTCCGTGATGTAGCCTGTAAGGTCCGGGATGGGGTGGGTGATATCATCGTTGGGCATGGTCAGGATGGGGATCTGGGTGACAGATCCGGTGCTGCCTTTCACAATGCCCGCGCGTTCATAAAGGGTGGCAAGCTCGCTGTACAGATAGCCCGGGTAGCCTTTTCTGGAGGGGATCTCGCCCTTGGAGGAGGAGACCTCACGCATTGCCTCGCAGTAGGAGGTGATGTCCGTCAGGATGACCAGAATATGCATGCCCTTTTCAAAGGCCAGGTATTCCGCCGCCGTGAGAGCGATCTTGGGAGTCAGAAGACGTTCCACCACCGGGTCGTTGGCCAGGTTGAGGAACATGACCACATGGTCGGAGGCGCCGCTGTCCTCGAAGGTCCTGCGGAAGAATTCCGCCACGTCGTATTTGACGCCCATGGCGGCAAAGACAATGGCAAACTGCTCGTCGGTGCCGCTCCCCAGGGAGGCCTGCCGTACGATCTGGGCGGCCAGCTTGTCATGGGGCAGACCGTTCCCGGAAAAGATGGGCAGTTTCTGGCCCCGGATGAGGGTGGTCAGACCGTCGATCGCGGAGATGCCGGTGTTGATATAGTTGCGGGGATATTCCCGCGAAACCGGATTCAGCGGAAGACCGTTGATGTTCAGGGATACCTCGGGGATGATCTCTCCCAGCCCGTCGATGGGCTCGCCGATCCCGTTGAAGGTGCGGCCCAGGATGTCTTCCGAAAGGCCGATCTCCATGGGATGGCCCGTAAGTCTTGTATGGGTGTTGCCGAGAGACATGTCGTCGGTGCCCTCGAAGACCTGGATGACGGCCTTGTCCTCGTAGATCTCGGTGATGCGGCCGATGCGTGTCTTGCCGTCGTCGCCGTGGAACTCCACGATCTCTTCATAAGCCGCGTCTTTTACGCCTTCCAGGACCACGAGGGGGCCGTTGATCTCGCTCAGGCCCAGATATTCTATAGCCATAATTTCCTCCTTCCTGGTCAGCCGTTCCTGGCCAGCACATCGTCGTAGAAGGCGTCGATGTCTTTCTGATACTGGTCGAAGAGTTCCGGCCGGTCGTTGGGGACGTCATATTTGATGGCGATCACGCGTTCAAAGATGTCGTTCTCCTTCAGGATGGACATGGGCATGCCCCGGACGATCAGGTCCCGGCAGCGTTCGTTCAGATAAAGGATGGTCTCCATCATGCGGAACTGCTTGTCCATGGGAACACAGGTGTCTTCCGCGTGGAAAGCGTTCTGCTGCAGAAAGCCCAGACGGATCACGCGGGCGATCTCCAGCGTCAGCTTCTGGTCGTCGGGCAGAACGTCGCTTCCGATCAGTTTGACGATCTCCATCAGGGAGCTTTCCTGATTGAGGATGGCCATGATGCGGGTGCGGTCGGTGACAAACCGGGGGGACACATGGGTGCGGTACCAGGGGGAAAGATCCTCCAGGTATTCGCTGTAACTGGTGAGCCAGTGAATGGCGGGAAAATGACGTGCGTACGCCAGCGTCTTGTCCAGACCCCAGAAGCAGCGGACAAAACGCTTCGTGTTCTGGGTGACCGGTTCCGAAAAGTCGCCGCCCTGCGGGGAGACGGCTCCGATGATGGAGACGCTGCCTTCGGTCCCGTTCAGATTCTGCATCATGCCGGCGCGCTCGTAAAAGGCGGAGAGGCGGCTCGCCAGATAGGCGGGGAAACCTTCTTCCGCAGGCATCTCCTCCAGACGTCCGGAGAGCTCGCGGAGCGCCTCGGCCCAACGGGAGGTGGAGTCGGCCATGATGGCCACGTCGTAGCCCATGTCGCGGTAGTATTCCGCCAGCGTGATGCCCGTGTAGATGGAAGCCTCACGGGCTGCGACGGGCATGTTGGAGGTGTTGGCGATCAGGGAGGTACGCTCCATCATCAGGTTGCCGGTCTTGGGGTCGGAGAGCTTTCCGAAATCCTCCAGGACCTGCGTCATCTCGTTTCCGCGCTCGCCGCAGCCGATGTAGATGATGATGTCCGCGTCGGACCACTTGGCGATCTGGTGCTGGTTCATGGTCTTGCCGGTGCCGAAGCCGCCGGGGATACAGGCGGTCCCGCCTTTTGCGATGGGGAAGAGCGTATCCAGGATACGCTGGCCTGTGATCAGCGGGATGCTGGCCGGATAGCGCTGGCGGGTGGGCCTGGGGATCCGGATGGGCCATTTCTGGGAAAGCGATACGCTTCTTTCAGAGCCGTCCGGCATGGTCAGGACCACCAGGGGTTCCAGGACGTTATAATTCCCGTCCGCCGCGGCGGACTTTACGGTACATTCCGGATAATCCGGAGGGACCATGGATTTATGCAGTATGGACCGGGTCTCCTGTGTCTCGGCGATGATGGTGCCGGCCGAGACCTTGTCGCCGGGTTTGACGGTGATATGGACCGGCCATTTTTTTTCGGTATCCAGAGAGTCGACGGAGACGCCCCGGGTGATGTATTTGCCTGACTTGAGGGCGATCTCCGAGAGAGGACGTTCCACGCCGTCAAAAATATTGTTGAGAATGCCGGGGCCTAACAGCACCGAGATCGGAGCTCCGGTGCCTTCCACTGTTTCGCCGGGCTTAAGCCCCGTGGTCTCTTCGTAGACCTGCACGGTCGTCAGGCCTTTTTTGAGTCCGATGACTTCGCCGACCAGGCGTTCCGGCCCTGCGAAGACCATCTCTGCGATCTTGAGCCCCGGGTCGTCTTTTACATAGATAACGGGACCGTTCACGCCGTATATACGACCTGTTCTGCTCATACGTCAGTCCCTCCCATAAAGATGAATTCTTTGTGCAGCGTATCAATGGCGCCCTGGAAGGATTCGTCGATCAGGATGTTCCGGTCCGGGATGCGGGCTTTGATGCCGCCGATGAAGGCTTCCTCCGAGACCTGCAGGGGGAAACCGGTGCGTTCGATCAGTTTGTTGAGCCAGGACGCGTCGTTTGCGGAGAGGTAGATGTAAAGGTTGTCTTCTCCGGCATATTCGATCGCGTCGTTGATCTTCCGGACCAGGAAATCTTCATATTTTGAAGTTGCCATAAAGGATCTCAGCTTGTCGAGCACTTCATCGAACACTTTGTCTTCCAGCTCGTTCTGCCGTCTGGTGTAGCGGCGGCGCAGAGAAAGCTTTTCGTTGGCCAGGGCGATGTTGATCTCTTTGGAAACATGCTCGGCCTCGGAATGCACTTCGGCTTCGGCATTCTGGTACATGGTCCGCTTATGCGCGTTGGCCTGTTCTTTCAGAAGCTTTTTATGCTCTTCCAACTCGGCGTCGGCCTTCTTCTGGATCTCGGCCAGGGTGATCTCGGTAAAACGCTGCAGTTTTTCGTCTATTGTCATAGCTTTAGTCCTATCGCTTCATTCACATAGGCGGTGATGAAGTCTTTTTTACGCCCGGTGCCGTGCCGGTCCGGGATCTCTATGATGAGAGGCGTGCGGTGTTCCAGACGGACCGAATCGATCAGCTCGGGAAATTCCCGGCCGAACTTTTCGGTCAGAAGGATGATGCCGGTCTCTTTATCGCGGATGGCGTTTTCGAGAGCGGCCTTCAGTTCGCTTCGTTCGTGCACCACGACACCTTCCACGCCTGCAAGGCGCATGCCTGTGCAGGTGTCGTCATTGTCGCTGATCAGGAACATTTTCATGATGATTCACCTCGGGAAACAAAAGGCTTTCAGGAATCTGTCATCACAGTTTGCCCAGGATCATAAAGGAGATGATCAGGCCGTAGAGCGCGATACCTTCGGCCATGGCGACGAAGATGATGGATTTTCCGAAGAGGGTCTCGTTCTCGGAGAGAGCGCCCAGAGCGGCGCTTGCGCTGCTCGCGACGGCGATGCCGGAGCCGATGCCGGAAATACCGGTGACCAGCGCGGCGGCGATATAGCCCATGCCGGTGGAGATGCCTGCCGCGCCTTCAGCGGCCTGTACGGTCGCGGTGCCGGAAAGCATCACAAGGGAAGCCACCAGGAGGATCCCGAAGAAGGACGCGATGTTGGTGACGAGGGAGCGTTTGAAACGTCTGCGGGTCCTTTCTCCCAGGAAATAGATGGCAAAAGGAACCACCATGGTGAGGATCAGTGCGGCTGCAGTCAAAATCATTACGATCGTGTTCATTGTCTTTTTCCTTTCTTTTAATGGAGTCTGAGGTTATCCGGCAGAGTTTCTGCTGCGTTTAAAGGGGCGGAACTCGCGTCCGCTGCCTTTGTAGAACCGGCTGAAGATCTCGTAGTATTCCAGGCGGAGCACCTGAATGCCGACGATCAGGCCTTCCATGCCGCATACGAAGAGGTTGCCCAGGACGATCACGATCCAGTTGGGGCTCCCTCCGTTTTCGGCGCCGGAGAGCATCATCACCACCTCCATCATGGCGGCGTGGCTCACAGCGAAAGCGCCGATCCGGAGGAAGGAGAGGGTGTTGGAGAGATAGCTTAACAGTACCTCGAACATTTCAAAAAAGCTCTGTACAAAGAAGATGCCTTTCTGCTCCGGCATGATCTTCGCTTTTTTCTCCACCAGATGGGTGAGAGGTTCTTTTAAGAACATGACCACGAGGGGGAGTACAAACATCAGGACGATCAGGATGCCGCCCGGCGCTTTGTGACCGGAGACGATCAGGAAGGCCGAGAGCACGATGGAGCCGTAGAAGACCAGCCCGGCAACGGCGTTGTGATCAAACCAGGTCTTTTCGGTATCGCCGGCTTTGCGGGCGTTCAGGATATTGAACACCATGCAGACCAGGATCAGGAACATGCCGAACGCGATGGCGGCCACGAACACGGTGTTCAGCCTTCCCACGAAGGGAACGGCCATCATGGCGGTCATGGGGTGAAGCCATAAAGCAGGCAGGATGTCTTCGAACCCGAACAGGCTTCCGTAGAGGAATCCGAACAGGATGCTGAAGATGCCGGCGCAGCTGATGATCCCGGCCAGGTCCACATGCTTTTTCCGGTAGAGGATGAACCCGCCCAGAAACAGGAGCAGCCCCTGGCCTACATCGCCGAACATGGCGCCGAAGATAAAGGAATAGGTGACGGCCAGGAACCAGGTGGGATCCATCTCCGTGTAGGAGGGAAGCCCGTACATCCTGATATACATTTCAAACGGCTTCAGAAGCGGCGGGTTTTTCAGCTTTGTCGGAGGCGTCCGGCCGGGGTTGTTCTTTTCTTCTCCGGACATGAAGAAGATGCTTTCGTCGTCCTTGATCGCTTCCTCAAAGGCGGCTGCGCTGTCTTCAGTCATCCAGCCGCTTATGATAAAGAAGGGGACTTCTTCGTTTTCCTGGTCGGTGCTGGCGGCCATGCGGCGGATATCAAAGGTGTCGGAAGCGTCGGACAGCAGCCGCTGCGCAGTATGAAGGGCGGGAGCCTTTTCGCGGAGGAAGGCGTCCCTCTTCTCCTGCAGCTCATCCTGCTTCCGATGGATCTCACGATGCTCCTGCTCCAGCTTTTCGCAGATGTCGGCGATGCTGCCTTCCAGCGCTTCTTCCTCCAGGGAGGAGGATTCGATCGGTTCAAAATGCATGGAAGAATAGATGGCGCCGACCTTTTTGGCCAGATGGGCAGGGGCGAACCACAGGCAGTATACATATTGGTCGACGGTCTCCGCATCGATCAGTATGGTGTCGGGACTGTCGTAGATGTATTCCGTCAGCTTTTGATGGTATTGTCTGTCGATCCGGCCCAGCCGGCAGACGATGTGTCTGAAATGCAGGATCTCCTGCAGATCATAGCGGATATCTTTAAAGGGACGGATGATCCGGAGCGGCTTCAGAAGCTCGTCGTGTCTTTTTTTCAGAGCATCCTTTTCCTGCGTAAAAGCCTGGATCTGTTCGTCGCATTCCGCAACCAGCGTCCGGGCGGAAAAAAGATCCATGCCGGGGACGGGCTCCGTCTCCGGGATCTCCTCCGGCAGCTCTGAAAGAAGGCGCGCGGCAGACGCGACGGCCTCTTTATACGGATTTGTCTCCGTAAAGGGAGAAAGCTGCGGAACGTCCGAGAGCTCTGTCAGCGCGTTTTCCAGATGGATCTCGTACCGGGAGAGATAATCCTCGGCGACACGGTCAAGCTCCGTCCGTGGGCCGGTGATGTTGATGTATCGCATCTTTTCTATCACTTTGATGCCCTCCTTCAGCGGATATATCGGATGGCTTCGTCCGGGGACAGCCTGTAGCGGACTGCCTCCAGGGCCAGGGTCAGGCGGCGGACCTCCTGCTCCTTTGAATACAGGTAGCGGAAGAGGACAGCCACGGAACAGGGATGCTTTCTGGCCTCGCGGTCCAGAAGCTCCATCAGGTTCAGATTATAGAATTCCTCGAGGCTTACGGCATCCTGTTTCCGGTATTTTTTGCCGTACCAGGTCCGGCCGAAGATCTTTCCGGCTTCTTCCGGCGTGGGGGCTTCGATGAGCTCCCGGATCTCCTCCTGTGTAAGCCGGTACCGGACCGGGATCAGGATGGCGTAGATCTCGGCCGGCGACATGTGATAAAGAAGCCTTGCGCGGTGGATGAACTGCAGGTTCAGCATGTCGAACTTTTCGCCGTAAGTGACGGTCAGCTCCTCAAGGTCGTCGCCTGAGAAAAGCTTTTTGCGCACGTTCCAGATCTGAGTGAAATAATATACGTCCAGCGCCATGCCGTCGTCGAAGATGAGGGGGTCCAGGCCCTGTACGGCCTTGAGGGGCGCATAGTACTCGGTCCCTTTCAGGGCTTCCAGGAGGGCCGGCTCGGTCTCGCACTGCTGCAGGCGTTCCAGGTTCAGCCGGGAGTGCTTTGAAAAAAAGTCCAGATAGAGCGAAATATCCACCTGAGAAGAAGAACCGTGGTCAAAGATGGCCGTCAGAAAATCCTTAAGGATCTGGACGTCATATTTTTTTGCGTAGAGATCCAGAAAGGTTTTCTGATCGTGGTCCGCGAATTTGTAGAGACGCACGAAATCCAGAAAGACGGTCTGCCGGAGCAGACGCTCGACTTCGGCGCGGTGCAGGCTCGTCTCATCCAGATCGCTCCAGTAACGGCTGTAGCCGGGAGTCTGCTTCAGATAAGCCACTACCTGCGGGACGCCGGGAAGCTGCAGGATCTCGTAGATCTGTTCCGTCGTGACGAGACGGCTCTGCATGGCCCGGATCTTGGTGGAGATGGCGCTGTAGGAAAGGAGAGTTCCCATGATCCTCACTTCCTTCCTGTTATCGGATGATCCTCTCGTAAAGTTCCTTGGAGAGGCGTTTGTGATTGGCTTCGTAAAAAGCGTCCAGCTTCTGCAGGGCCTTTTCGGATTCGGCCGTCAGGGCCGAGAGCCGTTCTTCTTTTTCTTTTTCAAGGCTGCCGCGGATGGCGCTGATCCGTTCGTCGGTTTTTTCGGCGAGTTTTTTGTCATATTCGCTCATCTGCTTTTCGGATTCCACGGACATCCGGACTTTTTTCTGCTCGGTGTCTTCCTTGATCCTGTCTGCCGCGGCTTCGATCTCGCTCAGCCGGCGAAAAATCTCTTCCATGTATTTTTCCTCCGCTTTTTAAAAAAAATGGGTTGACATACTCGCGGGAATCTCCTATAATACCCCTTGTCGAAACGAAACGACATGCGCCCTTAGCTCAGTTGGCAGAGCACCTGACTCTTAATCAGGGTGTCCAGGGTTCGAGCCCCTG
>CAMOQF010000042.1 GCA_946622645.1 uncultured Blautia sp. | reverse complement strand
AGCGTTTAGCGACGACCGAGTCGGGAGACGAGACAAAGACGGCCTTCGCCACTCCGAGTGCTTTCCCTCCCCGGGAAACCACTCCCTACCGTCTGCGCAAGACTCCCGGCGAAAGCCACTCTCCCCCCCCGCCAGGGGGCGCCGCCCGCGCAGGGCCCCCTTGACTTTCCGTTTTAATATCGTATAATGTAGTATTGATTACTATATCCGTAATTTCTGAAAGGAAGCCGATCTTATCACATGGATAAACATACACTGGGAATCGATATCGGTTCGACCACCGTCAAAATAGCCATCCTGGACCCGGAAGAGCATCTCCTCTTCGCTGATTACGAAAGGCACTACGCCAACATCCAGGAAACCCTGGCCTCTCTTTTATCCAAAGCCTATGATGCCCTCGGGGAGCTGACCCTCTGCCCTGTGATCACGGGCTCCGGCGGTCTCACCCTGGCCAACCATCTGGAAGTCCCCTTCGTTCAGGAAGTGATCGCTGTCTCCACCGCGCTCGAAAAAACCGCTCCGCAGACGGATGTTGCCATCGAGCTGGGCGGCGAAGACGCCAAGATCATCTACTTTGAAGGCGGGACCATCGAGCAGCGGATGAACGGGATCTGTGCCGGCGGCACAGGCTCTTTTATCGACCAGATGGCATCTCTTCTGCAGACCGACGCAGTCGGCCTGAACGAATATGCCAAAAGCTACAAAGCCCTCTATCCGATCGCAGCCAGATGCGGCGTGTTCGCCAAGACGGATATTCAGCCCCTGATCAACGATGGTGCTACCAAGGAGGACCTGGCGGCCTCCATCTTTCAGGCTGTGGTCAACCAGACCATCTCCGGCCTTGCCTGCGGCAAACCCATCCGCGGCCATGTAGCCTTTCTGGGCGGCCCTCTGCACTTTTTGTCAGAGCTCCGGCAGGCTTTCATCCGTACCTTGAAGCTGGATTCCGAACATGCCATCATGCCGGAAAACTCTCATCTGTTCGCCGCTATGGGAAGCGCGATGAACGCCAGGGAAGACGTGACCATACTCCTCACCGCCATGCGTGACCGGCTGCGGAATTCCATCAAGATGGACTTTGAAGTAGCCCGTATGGAGCCGTTGTTTGCATCCCAGGAGGACCTGGATGCCTTCCGCAAACGGCAGAGCGCTTATATCGTCAAAACCAGCGATCTGAAAAGCTATACCGGTAACTGTTTTCTCGGGATCGATGCCGGAAGCACCACCACCAAGACAGCTCTGGTGGCGGAAGACGGCACCCTCCTTTATTCATTCTACAGCAACAACAACGGGAATCCTCTGAAGACCACCATCCGTTCCATCCAGGAAATATACAGTCTTCTGCCCTCCGGCGCCCGGATCGCCCGTTCCTGTTCCACCGGCTACGGTGAAGCTCTTATTAAAGCCGCTCTTCTGCTGGACGAAGGCGAGGTGGAGACCGTCTCGCACTATTATGCAGCTGCCTTTTTTGACCCGGAGGTGGACTGTATCCTGGATATCGGCGGCCAGGATATGAAATGCATCAAGATCAAGAATCAGACCGTTGACAGTGTACAGCTGAACGAAGCCTGTTCCTCCGGCTGCGGTTCCTTTATCGAGACCTTTGCCAAATCCTTGAACTATTCCGTCCAGGATTTCGCGCAGGCAGCTCTTTTTGCCGAACATCCCATCGACCTGGGGACCCGCTGCACCGTGTTCATGAACTCCAAGGTGAAGCAGGCGCAGAAGGAAGGTGCCTCTGTCGCCGATATTTCTGCAGGCCTGGCTTACTCGGTCATCAAGAACGCCCTTTACAAAGTGATCAAGGTCTCCGACGCCACGGAGCTTGGAAAACACATCGTGGTCCAGGGGGGAACCTTCTATAACGACGCCGTTCTGCGAAGCTTTGAGCGGATCGCATCCTGCGAAGCCATCCGCCCGGATATCGCCGGCATCATGGGTGCCTTCGGCGCCGCCCTGATCGCACGGGAGCGCTATGAAGAAGGCATGGAGACCACCATGCTTTCCATCGACAAGATCAATTCGCTGGAATACAACACCCGCATGGCCAACTGCAAAGGCTGCACCAACAACTGCAGGCTGACCATCAACCGTTTCAGCGGCGGACGGCAGTACATCAGCGGAAACCGCTGTGAACGCGGCATCGGGAAAGAAAAGAACAAAGACAACATTCCCAATCTTTTTGAGTATAAATACAAAAGGATCTTCGGCTACGAGCCTCTCACCGAGGACAAGGCCCCCCGCGGCAAGGTGGGCATCCCCCGTGTGCTGAACATGTTTGAGAACTATCCTTTCTGGCATACGTTCTTTACGGATCTCGGTTACCAGGTGGTTCTGTCTCCCACCTCTTCAAGGAAGATCTACGAGCTGGGCATCGAATCCATCCCCAGCGAATCGGAATGCTACCCTGCCAAGCTGGCCCACGGCCACATAACCTGGCTGCTTCGAAACAACATCCGTTTCATCTTCTACCCGTGCATTCCCTATGAGCGGGAGGAATTCCCCGATGCGGTCAATCATTACAACTGCCCCATCGTCACCTCCTATGCCGAGAATATCAAGAACAACGTGGATGAACTGAACGATCCGGCCATCGATTTCCGGAATCCGTTTATGGCTTTCACTTCCGAGAAGATCCTGACGGATCGTCTCACAGAGATTTTCAAGGACATCCCGGCGGCAGAGGTCCGTGCCGCCGCTCACAAGGGCTGGGAGGAGCTGCTGAAAACCCACCACGACATCCAGGCCAAGGGGGAAGAGACCCTGCAGTATCTCCGGGAGACCGGGCGCCGCGGCATCGTTCTCGCCGGCAGGCCATACCATATCGATCCGGAGATCCACCACGGTATTCCGGACCTGATCAACAGCTATGGCGTTGCCGTCCTCACGGAGGATTCCGTCTCTCATCTGGCCAAGGTGGAGCGGCCTATCCGCGTCAACGATCAGTGGATGTATCATTCAAGGCTGTATGCGGCCGCGAACTTTGTGAAGACACGCGATGACCTTGATCTGATCCAGCTGAATTCCTTCGGCTGCGGTCTGGACGCGGTCACAACGGACCAGGTCTATGAGATCCTGGAACGCAGCGGAAAGATCTACACCTGCCTGAAGATCGACGAAGTCAACAACCTGGGAGCCGCCCGTATCCGTGTGCGGTCCCTCCTCGCTGCTCTCCGTGCCAAAGATAAACAGAACAAGAAGAGACAGATCCAGCCTTCTTCTATCGAGAAAGTCGTCTTTACCAAGGAGATGCGGCAGAACTACACCATCCTCTGCCCCCAGATGTCTCCCATCCATTTTTCACTCCTGCAGGAGGCCTTTAACGCTTCCGGCTATCATCTGGAGGTCATGCCGAACGACAATAAGAACGCCGTGGACGTTGGCCTCAAATACGTGAACAACGACGCCTGCTATCCTTCCCTGATCGTGGTGGGGCAGATCATGGATACACTCCTTTCCGGCGGCTATGATCTGAATAAGGTGGCAGTCCTGATGACCCAGACGGGAGGCGGATGCCGGGCTTCCAACTACATCGCTTTCATCCGCCGGGCTCTTAAAAAGGCAGGAATGGAGCAGATTCCGGTAATCTCGCTGAACCTCAGCAATCTGGAGAGCAATCCCGGGTTTAAGCTTACGCTCCCTCTGATCCGGAGAATCGGCTACGCTGCCGTATTCGGGGATATCCTCATGAAGTGTATCTACCGCATGCGTCCATACGAGCTTGAGAAAGGCATTGTAAACCGAAAGCACAAGATCTGGGAGAAACGTGTGATTGCTTTTATCACCGGCAGCGGACTTTCACACCAGACTTTCAAAAAGATGTGCCGGGATATGGTCCGTGATTTTGACAATATCCCGATCAGCGACGAGAAAAAGCCCCGGGTGGGAATCGTCGGAGAGATCCTGGTGAAGTTCCTGCCGGCGGCCAACAATCATCTGGCGGAGCTGCTGGAGTCAGAAGGGGCTGAGCCTGTCGTCCCGGACCTGATCGATTTCCTGATGTATTCTTTCTATAATCAGAATTTCAAGGCAGAAAACCTGGGCTTTAAGAAGAAAAACGCCGTCATCGCAAACTGGGGGATCCGGGCGATCGACTGGCTTCGGAAGACTGCCAATGAAGCTTTGGCTGAGAGCCGTCATTTCTGGCCTTCAGCGGATATCCGGGACCTGGCCAAGATGGCTTCTCCGATCGTATCTACCGGAAATATGACCGGCGAAGGCTGGTTCCTGACCGGTGAGATGATGGAGCTGATCCATGGAGGAGCTCCGAATATCGTGTGTATCCAGCCATTCGGCTGTCTGCCGAACCATATCGTCGGGAAAGGCGTAATCAAAGAGATCCGGAGGACACATCCGGAAGCCAATATCGTAGCGATCGACTATGATCCCGGAGCCAGCGAAGTCAACCAGCTCAACCGGATCAAACTGATGCTCTCTACCGCCCAGAAAAACCTCCAAAAATGAATGTGCTTTCCCCTCAAGGATATCGCAATATAAATATCCGGAGACAACGAACGGGCCGGGACAGCCGGACTATAAGAAAAATCGCTCATCGCGACAATGTAATTTCCACCGCAGAAACTGCAATGGAGACAAGGGACGGGCCGGGACAGCCGGACTATAAGAAAAATCGCTCATCGCGACAATGTAATTTCCACCGCAGAAACTGCAATGGAGACAAGGGACGGGCCGGGACAGCCGGGTTATGCTCTCGCCAATGTCCACCGTCGAGACGGACTGAGCACATAAAAATGTCCGTGGATAGCGTACACGCATGTACGATAGCCACGGACATTTTTATGTGCTCAGTCCGATGAGGGGTGAACATGGCAGAACATCACCCGGCTGTCCCGGCCCGTTCGTTGTCTCCGGCGATATCTTTTAGAGCCCCTGTTTTATCTCCTGGCCGGCGGCTGAGGCCGGCGCGGGGGATTGACCGGTCCCTTGGTCCCGGGCCGGAATTTACGTGTAATGCGAAGGAGAAGGCCTCCGCCGGGAATCATGAGGAGTTCAGTATCAGAAGGTTTGCTGAGCAGAAGGTAGGCCGTAAAATATACGATGACCGCGAGGATCACTGCAAAGCCAAGACTGATGATGTTGGAGTGGATCAGGGCGTGGAGGCCGTGATATACTCCGGCAGCTACGGCTGCCATAGGAATCGATGCCAACAAAGGCATCACATAGGCTTTCTGCCACGGTGTTTTATAGTGCATGTGCTTTTTCATGGAACGATCGTTCAAAAGGCACATGACGACGGCGTAGACGATCATGGAGATGACCACGGCGTAGATACCGAGATCCGTAAAGTTCAGAAGAACTATGATCGTCAGCACATCAGCCGCAAGGGCGATGGCCGCATGGATCATGGGAATGTTCGGTTTTCCGATCCCCTGCAGCACTCCGTTGGAAATGTTGGAGTTGCCGTTCAGAATGATGGTGATGGCTCCGATCAGCATCAGGTTTCCGGCCACGCCGTCCGTCCTGGGAAAGATCAGGCTGGTCACCGGCTGGGCCAGTACGGCGAGACCGATGGCGGCGGGAATGGAGATGATCATGCTGATCCAGGTGGCCCTGTCGATCTTTTCGTTGGCTCTGGCCATCTCTTTCCTTGCATAGTGGGCAGACACCTCCGGGATCATGGACATGGGAGCTGTGCTGGCCAGCGTAAGCGGAATGTTGATCAGCGTGCCGAAATAACCGTATTCCGCATAGACCGCTTTTAAGAGCTGCTCATCTACTCCTTTTCTGCCCAGGATGTCTGTGTACATATAGCTGTTCAGATAGGTGTTCACATTATAGATAAAAGCGCTGAAAATGATGGGCATCACGATCAGGATGATGACCTTAATGACCGTCAGCGTACTCTCGTTTACGGAAACTTTGTCGTGCCGGATCCTCTTTTTGATCAGACGATGATTCAGGGCATAGACAAGCACCATAAATAAAAGCGCCGATGCCACGCCTGCGCCGGTTCCCATGGTCGCGCCTGCTGCGCCCCATTTTTCGACGGCTTCCGTCCCTTCCGGTGTGTGCAGCCGGATCATCACCGTAGACATCACCAGGGCAAAGACCGCCACGAAGACCTGTTCAATGATCTGCGAAAGGGAAGTGGGCATCATCTTCCGGTAAGCCTGGAAATAGCCGCGGAATACGCCCAGAATGCCCGACAAAAAGATCGTCGGCGCAAGCATCTGCAGGGCCAGCCGCGCTCCGGCGACCGAATCCGGCACCATGATGGACGCGCCAAAATAGCAGAACAGCGCTACTGCTCCGCCAAACACCACCACATATAACAGCGAACAATAAAAAACCTTCTGGGCGTCCTTATATCGTTTGAATGCGATCCTTTCTGCCATAATTTTGGAGACGGCCTGCGGAATGGAGAACGACGCGATCATCAGAAGGATGAAATACGCGTTCTGGGCATACTGAAACAAGGCAAAGCTCTCATTTCCAAGGGTGTTGGAAAGAGGGCTCTTGTACAGCATACCGATGATCTTGGAGATCAAGGCAGCCATCATCAAAAAAGAGGCATTCTGGATCAGTGTGTTATCGTTCTTTTTACTCATATGTTTTCAATCTGCCAGTCTATGGGTTCGATCCCGTTCCGGATCAGGTATTCGTTGGTCCTGCTGAAATGCCGGCAGCCGAAAAAGCCCCGGTAGGCGGAAAGCGGACTGGGGTGCGGCGCTTCCAGCACCAGATGCCGCGGATTTGTCAGCATACTGCGCTTATTCTGCGCGGGTCTTCCCCACAGAAGAAAGACCATCGGCCTGTCCTCCTGATTCAGGATCCGGATGGCCGCGTCCGTAAACTCTTCCCAGCCGATCCCTCTGTGTGAATTGGCCTGGTGCGCCCGGACCGTCAGGACGGTGTTCAGCAGAAGCACACCTTGCTTTGCCCATTTTTCCAGATAGCCGTTGTTAGGAATATAACACCCGCAGTCTTCCTGCAGCTCCTGATAGATGTTCACAAGAGACGGCGGGATCTCCACGCCGCGCTTGACCGAAAAACACAGGCCGTGGGCCTGGCCGTCGTTGTGGTAGGGGTCCTGCCCCAGGATCACGGCCTTGACCTCATGGAGAGGCGTCAGATGAAAAGCCGTAAACAGCTCCTGGGCGGGTGGGAAGACTTTATAATTATGATATTCCTGCATCACGGTTTTGTAAAGAGACGCATAATAGGGTTTTTTGAATTCCGGAGCCAGAGCTTCCTGCCAGTCGCCGGATATCGCTGCCATGTTCAGCTCCTCCCTTCAGACGGACGCCTGACTGAAACGCCTCTTTCCGCCAGATAGTCCTTGACCTGCATGACCTCCAGCTCTTTGTAGTGGAAAAGCGAAGCCGCCAGGGCCGCATCCGCTCCCCCTTCTGTCAGGATATCATAAAAATGCGACAGTTCTCCCGCTCCGCCGGAAGCGATCACCGGGATGGAAACCGCCTTTGTCACGGCTTTGGTAAGCTCCATATCGTATCCGGCTTTGGTTCCGTCACAGTCCATGCTGGTCAGAAGGATCTCTCCGGCTCCGAGCTCAGTCACTCTTTCAGCCCACCAGAGGGCATCTATTCCGGTATCCAGCCGGCCGCCGTGTTTGTAGATATTCCAGCCGCCGTCCGGTCTTCTGCGGGCGTCGATGGCCACCACCACACACTGGCTGCCGAATTTATCCGCAGCCTCCGAAATCAGCTCCGGACGGTCGATCGCTGCGGAATTGATGGAGATCTTGTCGGCTCCTTCCCGAAGCAGCCGTCTGAAATCGTCCACGGTGCGGATGCCTCCGCCCACGGTAAAGGGGATGAATACGTTGGCAGCCACGTCTCTCACGAGGTCGACCACCGTATCGCGATACTCGTTGGAAGCCGTGATATCCAGAAATACGACCTCGTCCGCGCCGGCGGCGTCATAGGCCTTTGCGATCTCCACCGGGTCTCCGGCGTCCCTGAGATTGACAAAATTGACGCCTTTTACCACACGTCCCTTGTTCACGTCCAGGCAGGGGATGATCCTCTTGGTAAACATCAGTTCCCCTCCTTTCTGATCGAAGCAAAGTTCTGCAGCATGCGAAGTCCCATCGCGCTGCTCTTTTCCGGATGGAACTGGCAGGCGAACACATTGTCCTTCTCGACGGAGGCATGGATGGTCACGCCGTATTCTGTCGTGGCCTTCACGATCTCCGGTTCCTCCGCCTTCAGATAATACGAGTGGACAAAGTAGACGTACGTTCCGTCCGGAATGCCTGCGAAGAGCCGGCCGTTTCCGGAGAGGGACAGGGAGTTCCACCCCATGTGCGGGATCTTCAGCCCCTCAGACTGCGGAATGCGGACGATCCTTCCGGGCAGGATCCCGAGGCCCGGTACATCGGGTGCCTCCTCGCTGCTTTCGAACAGAAGCTGCAGCCCCAGGCAGATACCCAGGAACGGCGTTTTCTTTTCGACGATCTCGTGGATCACCGGCACCAGGCCGAAAGTGTTCAGCTGCTCCATACAGTCGCCGAAATTGCCGACTCCCGGCAGGATCACCTGGTCCGCGCGCAGAAGTACATCCCGGTCGCGGGTAGAAACGGTCTCCTGCCCCAGAAACTGCAGCGCTTTCTCCACGCTTTTCATATTGCCTGCATCGTAATCTATGATGGCGATCATTTGTTTTCTCCTTGTTTCAGTGCTGAATGCCCTTTGTCCGGGAGCATCCTCATGAATGGGTATGAAGGTTTACTTCCATGCTGCGGTCTACCGTGAAGTAAAACTCCACGCCACTGTCTTTGTTCTGCACTCCGTACTGCTGGCCGTGGCTTTCCATGATGGCTTTCACGATTGAAAGACCGATGCCGCTGCCGCCGTATTCCCGGGTGCGCGCCTTGTCCACTTTATAGAATTTCTCCCAGAGACTGGGCAGATCCTCCTCCGGAACAGGCTTCCCGCTGTTGAAGACTGACACCCGCACTCTCTCCTCTTCTTCCTTCATAGTGATGACCAGCAGCCGTTCACCGTCCAGATGATGAAGCGCATTGCTCACATAATTGGTCAGCACTTCTTCAATCTTGAACTCGTCCGCCCAGACATAAACAGGTTTCCGGGTCTCGAAGACGACCACAGCCTCCTCCTGCCGGATCATGATATCCATCTTCTGCAGAACGCCGCAGATCAGCTCTGTCAAGTCAAAATGCTCCATTGCCACGGCATCTTTGCCGGACTCCAGCTGGTTCAGCGTCAGAAGGCTCTTGACCAGTTTGTTCATCTTATCGGCTTCGTCCTGGATCACTTCCACGTAAAACGCCCGGCTCTCAGGGTCGTCCGAGATGTTCTCCTGCAGACCTTCCGCATAGCCCTGGATCAGGGCGATGGGCGTTTTCAGTTCGTGCGAAACATTGTCCAGAAATTCTTTTCGTTGTTCGTCGATCCGGATCTTGTTCTCGATATCCTTCTGCAATTCCAGGTTCGCGGATTTCAGCTCCGAGATGGTCTTTTCCAGCTGGGAGGACATTTTGTTGAAGCTGTCCCCCAGCACGTCGATCTCATTTCCCACATGGCTGGTATAGCGCTCTTCGAAATCCAGATCCGCCATCTTGCGGGACAGTCTGGTAAGCTCGTCGATGGGCTTCAGCTTCCGATGCAGCAGCACCATCAGAACGATCCCGCTGATGATCATCACAAGGATGCCTACCACCAATGTAAACCGGTTGGAGATCGAAGCGCTCTCCTCGATGCTGGCAAGCGCCGTCCGGATCAGAAAGTAATTTCCGTTTTCAAACTGACCCCAGCATTCCACATAATCCAGTCCCACATGGCGGTCGTGAACCTGCTGGATCACGCAGTTTTCTTCCTTTTGCAGAACATCGCCTTCGGTGTTGTCCTGATCCAGCCCGTAGACATAGGCAAACAGCTTTTCCGGCAGGATCGACTCATTGTCCCCCCAGACGCTGTAGCGGCTGCCCCCGGGATCCAGGACCACCCAGGACAGGTTGTTGCGGTAACTCATGCGGAGGACTTCTTCGTACTCGGGCGAATTCATCACTTCCGATCCTCCGGATATGCGCGTCTGATCGTCCGGGAAGAATTCAAAAGTTGTCTCCTTGTCGGCCGTCTCTCCGGATTCTTTTTCTGCCGAAAGCGTGATCTCGCTCAAAAGGTCTCTGGCATCCAGAAGGACTCCTGTCTTTCTGGACAGATAATAATCTCCCAGAAAAAAGCTGTTGGCCAGGATCGATAAAACGATGGCAGACAAAAGACCCAGCAGACAGACCAGCGTGATCTGATGCCGCAGCGAATGAAACCATCCCCGGCTGAAACCATTCCCGTTTTCTGCCCTTTGCATATTCATGCACACTCCTGTTTCAACGCAGTTTTTGTCATCTGTTTATTGTACACCCGATCTGAAAAAGGTGTCAACGGTGAGGTTGTTCCGTCGGTCAGCTGAGCTGCCAGCGGATGTGGCTTCCGTTGTCATCCTTTTCGACGATCAGCTGGTCTTCGATCATGGCTTTCAGCTCCGTGATGTGCGAGACGATCCCTACCAGACGGCTGCCGCCTGCCATCCTGGATAAAACCCTGACCGCCTGGGTACGGGCGTGTGAATCCAGCGATCCGAAGCCTTCATCGATGAACATCACGTCCAGTGGGACCGATGCCAGGCTTCCCCGGATCTGGTCTGCCATACCCAGCGCCAGAGACAGAGCGGCCATAAAGGACTCGCCTCCCGAGAGGGTGCGGATCTCCCTCGTCCTGCCTGTGACGGCTGAGTAAACCAGAAGATCCAGACCGCGGTTTTTGCCTTCACCTGCCTGTGCAGCGTCCACCATCCGGAGCTCATACTGTCCCGCCGACATTTCTGCAAAGCGTACGTTAGCCGCATGCAGGATCCGCTGCAGATAATACCGCTGCGCAAAGGTTTCTATATCCATTCTCTCCCCGGTCCGCTTGCCGGCAAGCCTTTCATAGAGGCTTTCGATCCGGGTGAAGGCTGTCATGATCTTCTCTCTTTCTTCCATCTTCGGAGAAAGGGCTTCATAAACGTCTCTGTCGGTTTTGTAATACTCCCGCATGGTCTGCAGCTTTTCCTGTGATTCCATATACATGCGCTGAGCTGCGTCTCTTTCCGCAGTCAGAGCTTCCATGTCAGGCTTTTGTTGTCCCTCCGCCGCCGCTGCAGCCGCTCTCAACGCTCCTTCGGCAGAAGCTTTCCTTATCCTGACAGTGTTGATCCTGGTCTGCAGGTCTTCCGCCTCTTCTCTTCTGTACTTTCGAACGATCTCTTTCCAGTCAGCCGGCCGGTTCTCTTCCTCCCGGATCTTGTTTTCAAGCGCCTGATAAAGCGCCCTGGTCTCCCGCAGAGTCGTCTCTTCCGGAACAGCCGGCGATAAGCCTCTCTCTTTCATAGAAGAAATCAGCCTGGATATCAGCTCTTCCAGAGAAGCCTCCAGGTTTTCCTGTTTTTCTTTCAGAAGGTCTGCTGCCGAATGTGCTCTCGCAGCGCTTTCCGTCCTTTTCTTCTCCAGGGCGTCCACCTCTTTGGCAAGCTGTTCCACCATCTCCCGGGTCAGGTGCGCGTTTTCTTCCCGAAGTACGGCGGGGTCCGGATGGACCGTGGACCCGCAGACCGGACAGGGCTCTCCGTCCTTCAGAAAAGCAGCTAGAAAACCGGCCTGTTCGTCCAGAAACGCTTCATTTTTCCTGTCATATTCGATCTTTTTTCTCTGATACGCTTCGCGGGAAGCGGCATAGCTTTCAACCGCTTTGCTGACTTCCTTTTCCTGCGTCATAACGGCTGACTGATCTCTCTCAGCGGATTGCAGCATTCTTCTAAGCTCCCGCAGTTCTTTGTCCCGTAATTCTTTGTCCCGCTCAAATACAGCCTTCTTTTCATATGCCTCCCGGATCACACGGATCTGTTTTTCCATCTCCGGGATCTCCGCGGAAGCCTTTTCACACGCCTCCAGTTCCTTCCTGGCGCCTTCCAGCTGTTGAATAGTCTGCAGTACGGCTGCCGCCTTTGTATAGAGGTCTCTCTTCTGATCCCGGAGGACCAGTTTCTCGTCCGTTTCCTTCTTCGCCAACTTCGTCTCATCCGACAGCCGTTTGACAAGGATACGCAGTTCCTCCACCAGCTTTTCCATCTCGACGGTATTCAGCCGTTCAGAGGAAAGGATGCTCTGTTTCAGTTCCAGAAGCGCTCCCGCGTTTTCATAAAAAGACGGACACCGGATGTGGGAGACCTCCTGCCGGCATTCCGTCCGGATGCGGGCGATCTCCGAGAGCGAATCCTTTCTCCGTTTTCCCAGCTCATCTACGATGCTCTGAAAACGTCCTGTGTGGAAAAGCCTTCGGAAGATCTCTTTTTTCTTGTTGGAATCTGTCCGAAGCAGTTCCATAAACTCTCCTTGCGCGATCATGGCCACCTGCATGAACTGCTCCTTGGTAAGTCCCACGATCTCAACCAGTCTTGCGTCTGTCTCTTTTTCCGGACAGGCAGATCCGTCCGGAAGTGTCAGAGCGACGCTTTCCCGGATCACCTGGTCCGCCGCCCCTCTCCTTTTGGCAGGCCGTATATGACGCGGTGATCTGCGGACGACGCAGACCTCCTTCGTCTTGTTTCCATCCGGCAGAAAGGAAAGTTCCACAAAAGGCTCCGTGTCCGGTTTAACGTACTGGCTTTGCAGCTCCACGCCGTCCTTTTTAACGCTGATTGCGCTGGCTTCTCCATACAAAGCAAACACGATGGCGTCAAAGATGGTGGTCTTCCCGGCTCCCGTATTTCCTGTGATCAGAAAAAGATTCTGCGTAGGTTTTGTAAAATCGATGAAAGTCTTTTCTCCGTAGGAACCAAAGGCCTGCATCGTAAGCGTCAGCGGTCTCATACGGCGTCCTCCCTCGTCACGTTTACGATCTCCCGGAGGAGAGCCTCCTCCTCTTCATCCAGATCATTTAAAAAAGAACGGCAGATCGAAAACTCGTCCATCTCTTCGGAAGCATCCATCTCTGCCGTATAATCCGTCGTCCTCAGCGTCTGACGCCGGATCTCCAGCAGATTGGGAAAGGCGTAGTACAAACGGTCTTTCATATCAATCACATCCAGATCTTCCTTTTCTGTCAGTTCAGCCCTGACATAGTCTTCGCAGGAAAGATCCAGAAGCTCCTGTAATGTACCCTTCAGGATCCTGACCTGCCGCAGCGGGATCAGAGGGATCGTCTCGATCTGTACGTTTCCTTTTTCTTCCAGCGTCACCAGAATGACACCCTTCTTCTGACCGGCTTCGCTGAAAGAGCATGCCATAGGCGTGCCGCAGTAACGATAAACATCCTTTCCCACCTTCATCGGTTTATGGATGTGACCAAGAGCCGCATAGTCAAAGTCCTGCAGAAGGTCCGCTTTCACTGCGTCAATGTTACCGACCGTACAGATTTCCGAATCCATCCGTTCCATCTGCTCCGGGTCCGTCCCGACGGGAATATAGAACTGATGGCTCACCAGGATATTTCTCTCTTCCGTTGTTATGTCCTCCCGGCTGAACAGCCTGCGCAGGCTCTCGTCGTAGGACAGGCTGCTCTCATCTTCTTCCTGTGAGACGATCTGCTTCACCATGGAAGGCTTTACAAAGGGCAGCAGATAAAAATGGACCGGCCCAAAGGCGTCGGACAGCGTCACCTTTTCAATATGGTCCTCCGCGTTTTCCGGAGGAAGGCCGATCATGTGGATGTGCTGATGCTGCAGAACGCTCCGGAAGACATTGACCCGGGAGCCGCTGTCATGATTGCCGCTGATCATCATGATCTCTGTATCGGGACAGGCAGAGACCAGGCTGCTCACAAAACGGTCGAAAAGCAGCACGGCATCTGCCGATGGCACGGCCCTGTCATAGATATCCCCTGCGATCACGACTGCATCCGGCCTGTATTCCGCCGCCAGCCGGACGATCTCCTGCAGAATATACTCCTGATCCTCATGGATATCCCTGTCCAGAAGGCGCAGCCCGATATGCAGGTCAGACAAATGGAAAAATCTCATAATCCGATCCTCCTCTGATAGTTTCACTATGGAAATCGTATCACAAAACAATTCTTTTGGCCAGACGCAGAGCTTTCCGCTCCCACATTGCGTCAAAATGCAATTTGTTTTATTTGAAATTTATGCTATAATGGTTACTGTTGCGACAGAAGGAAGCAGGGAGGACAGAGAAAAATGGTTTACAACAATATCCTGGAAGCCGTGGGAAACACACCCATGGTCCGTTTGAATAAAATTCCGGAACCCGGAAGCGCCGACATCCTTGTAAAAGATGAAGGCGTAAACATCGGCGGTTCCATCAAGACCCGCACCGCCTTGAACATGCTGGTCCAGGCCGAAGAAAAAGGTCTGATCGGACCGGACACCATCATCGTAGAACCGACCAGCGGCAACCAGGGCATCGGTCTTGCCCTCGTTGGCGCCGTAAAAGGCTACCGTACGATCATCATCATGCCGGATTCGGTCAGCGAAGAACGCCGTAAACTGGTACAGCATTACGGCGCTGAGGTGCGGCTGATCCATGACGCAGGAGACATCGGAAAATGTATAGAAGAATGTCTGCATCTGGCTCTTAAGATGCAGAAAAAAGACCCTCGTGTCTTTGTCCCGCAGCAGTTTGAAAACCCGGACAATACGATGGCGCAGAAAAATTTTACCGCGCAGGAGATCCTCTCCCAGGTGGAAGGACCGATCGACGGTTTCTGCAGCGGCATCGGGACCGGAGGAACCCTGACCGGTATCGGAGAAGTGTTGAAGGAGCACTATCCCGACATCGAGATCTGGGCTGTCGAGCCGGAAAAAGCCGCCATACTGGCCGGCGGGACCATCGGGACCCACATGCAGATGGGCATCGGCGACGGGATCATCCCCGACATTCTGAACCGTGATATCTACGATGAGATCTATGTCGTGACAGACAGTGAAGCCATCGAGACCGCCAAACGTCTGGCTCGTGAAGAAGGCCTGATGTGCGGCATCTCCAGCGGCACCAATGTGGCTGCCGCCTGCAAACTCGCCAAAAAACTGGGACCGGGCAAGACTGTCGTCACCGTCCTTCCCGATACGGCAGAGAGATATTTTTCCACTGCTCTTTTCTACGAATAATCGCGTCAAAAAAGACCCGCCTCGGCGGGTCTTTCAATACTCTCAGATACACTATGGCAGAACTGCCAAGGCATAAAAGTTTTCTCAGATCTCCCAGTACCAGACATCTTTGCCAGGATTCTTGATCACGAGTTCCGGCGTCCTGGCATTCACTTTTGTGTTGGCCGGGATGGATTCCGTGATGAACGTATTACCGCCGATGATGGTGTTTTCACCGATCACGGTATCTCCGCCAAGGACGGTGGAATTGGAATATATCGTCACATGGTTCTGAATGGTCGGATGACGCTTGACGCCGGAAAGCTGCTGCCCCTTGCGGGTGGAAAGAGCGCCGAGCGTAACGCCCTGATACAGCTTCACATAGTCTCCGATCTCGGTGGTTTCACCGATGACCACGCCCGTGCCGTGATCGATAAAGAAGTATTCACCGATCCTGGCACCGGGATTGATGTCGATCCCGGTACTGCCATGGGCGTACTCTGTCATGATACGCGGGATAAAGGGTACATTCTCAAGATAAAGCTCGTGCGCCAGCCGGTAGACATAGATGGCAAAGAACCCGGGGTAGGAAAAGATGATCTCCTCCTTGCTTTTTGCCGCCGGGTCTCCGTCGAAGCCGGCCTGGACATCCTTCAAGAGCATCTCCTGGATCTGAGGAAGCTTTTCGATAAAACGTCCGGCGATTTCTTCCGCCCGGGAGCAGGCCGCGCAGTCTTCATAGAAGCAAAGCGCCACCTCGATCTGGTTTTTCAAACGGTCAAAAATATCGTTGAGCCGGTATCCCGCAAAATGCTCCGGAAACGAAGCCGCGCTGCTGTCGTAGCTGAAGTAACCCGGAAACATGATGGGCTTCAGATCGCGCACTATATCCACCACATAAGACCTGTCCGGAAGACGCTTACCGTTTTTAGGAAGATAGAGATCTTCCTCCGCATAATGCTTCTCCAGCGCTTCCACCGCGGCCATGATCGATTTTCTTTTCTTTTCCATTGTATGCTCCTTCTTCCGGCGCATCGCTTTTAACTCGGCTGATTTTCTTATTTATCCCAACATTCCGAAAAAACGATTGACCTTTTATGAAACAACAGATATAATAGAAATGCTTTGTGGAGAAGTACCCAAGTGGCTGAAGGGTCCGCACTCGAAATGCGGTAGG
Organism: uncultured Blautia sp.; assembly: GCA_946622645.1. Taxonomy (GTDB): domain Bacteria; phylum Bacillota; class Clostridia; order Lachnospirales; family Lachnospiraceae; genus Blautia_A. The sequence goes on along the minus strand of CAMOQF010000042.1, from coordinate 4,101 downwards.
TCGGGTAACCGGCGCGGGGGTTCAAATCCCCCCTTCTCCGTTCTTTATAAAATGAGTTTCATCCGGACAGGGATATCTCCCTGTCCGTTTTTTGCGCCTGCGCGATTACAGATCTTCAAAAACCTCCAGGCCTTTTGATGTGATCAGGCGGCTGTCTCCGTGCTTCACGAACTGCATGGTGATGAACGCCAGCACCGAAAATACAGCGGCGTAAGGAAACAGCGTGGAATAACCGATATGGTTTAACAGGAACCCGGCCAGCACAGGCGTCACTGTCTGCGCAGCCATGCTGAAGGTGTAATAGTATCCTGTAAAGACGCCGATATCGCTGCCTTTGCACATTTCCACCACCATAGGCAGGCTGTTGACATTGATCATGGCCCAGCCGATGCCTATGATCACGAAGACCGCGTACAGGACCGGCGAAAAATGATCGGAAAGGCAGGTATGGATAAAGCTGGTGAGAAATCCGGCAAAGATGAGCACGATGCCGATCAGAATGGTCTTTTTGCGGCCGATCTTACCGGCAAGCACGCCCGTGGGAATGTATGTCACAATGGCGCCGACCGTCGCGATGGTCAGACACAGGGAAGCGCCTCCGCTTCCGCCAAGGGGCATATCCCATACCTTGTTGGCATAAGTGGTGAACCAGGTCTCCACCGCGTTGTAGGCGATAAACCAGAGGGAAACCGAGACCAGCAGGAACCCAAGGCTTTTTTTGACCGGTGCGGGCAGTTTTTCGTTCCCCTGGCTGTCTGTCTCCGACAGCTGATCTTCCGGATGAGCCTTTTCATAGGCGCGTTCTTTTTCCGCCAGCGCCGGTTCATCCACCATGGTCATGATGATCAGCAGCGCTACGAGCATGATGCCCGCTACGATGGTGAAGAGGAGGAAATAACTGACATGGTCCTTGCCGGCAGTACGTGCTTCGGAATAAAGGACCGTCGCGATGATCAGATACAGCACGCCGCCCACGGCTCCCATCAGGTTGATGATTGCGTTTGCTTTGCTGCGGAGAGGCTTTGGAGTGACATCCGGCATCAGGGCGACAGCCGGGCTCCTGTAAGTGCCCATGGCGATCAGCAATAAACCGAGAATGACGATGAACGCGACCGGCTTCCATTTGTCAGCCGAAGCAAAATAGCTGTCATCCAGAAGAGGCAGAAGGAGCATGAACACTACTGCCGCGATGGTTCCGAACAGGATGAACGGTTTGCGGCGCCCCATCTTTGCCTTGCAGCGGTCGCTGATTCCTCCGAACAAGGGAAGCAGGAAAAGGGCAAGCACGTTGTCAGCCGCCATGATCACGCCCGACCAGGTCTCATTCAGGTGAAACGTGTTGGTCAGGATCAGGGGAATCACATTATTGTACATCTGCCAGAAAGCGCAGATGGACAGAAAAGCGCACCCCACCAGGATCGTCTGGCGGGTTTTCAGTTTTTCTTTCATAAGCCCTCCTTTACAGTTTCCGGATACAGATCTGTACATAAAAGAAAAAGCCCGAAAACCAAAGGGTTTTCAGGCTTTTTTCAGCAGGGGATGAGAGAATCGAACCTCATTAAAAACCCCGAGATGCCCGTAAAACCTGCATTTTTGACGATTTAAAAGTGTTAGATGTGTTAGATCCCTGTTAATATTGTAACAAATCAAGGAGGTGAAATCAAGCGTATCGATTTCCAGTTTTTTCGCTTGATCAGCCTTCACAGATAACGGATTCGAATTCTATATTCTTTTGTATCTCATGATTTCACGGTTCATCCGGAGCTTCCGCAACGCTTTCAACTCTATCTGACGCACTCTTTCTTTTGTTACCCCAAGTATTTTTCCTACTTCAATTAACTTTAAGCCTTTGCCGTTCTGGCAATATCTCAGAGTCTTGTCACAAAACCGGACTGATAGATATTTCCGATACTTCCTTTAAACGAATCATCTTTTTCCCTTCCGAATAATTCTGATTCATCGCCGAACCGCATCCGGTCAATCACTGCGCGGCATTCTTCATAGCTCAGCACATATGCTGCCTCTATTCCCTTCGGCCGGTGCAGACTTTGATGGTCATAGGCATCCAGCAGATTCAGCGCTGTACTATAACGCTCGATGACAGGCAGGACCTGCTTGCTGTCCAAAGAGTCCTGAGTCCGCTTCATCAGCCGCACAACTTCACCCAGCTGGCTTATTCTGTGTTCATTCACAGCGTATCCCTGTAAAATATACTGTCTCAACACATGGTTGGCCCACCTGCGGAACTCCACGCCCCTGTTTGATTTCACGCGGTATCCCACCGAGATGATCATATCCAGATTGTAGTATTCTACCTGATACACTTTACCATCAGCGGCAGTTGTCGCAAATTTTGCGACAACTGAAGCGTCAACTTCTTCCCGAAGCGCATTATTAATATGTTTACCTATAGTCTTAACGTCTCTCTCAAATAGCTCTGCCATCTGGCTGCGATTTAACCAGACTGTATCGCCGGCCATGCGGACCGGCAAAACAACACTGCTGTCCTTCGTTTCGAACAGTACAATATCACTATTATTCATGTCCTCTGTCTCCATACACCATCAAGTGTTTTCATCTCTCCGCTGCAACCGATATCAAAATCGTAGCTACAACCCGGCTCGAGTGAGTTTCACAACTGATTCTATGTGGCACGAGGAAATGAAACTACTAATTCATACCCCTCGTTGGTAAAGGGAAACATGTCCACTGATCGCTGCCTGTTCGCAATAACGCGTTCAGGAACATGTCAACCGGTTTTAGAGGGTCGCCAGTTCACGGGAACATGTCGATAAGCTGGAATTTGTTTGATTTACTTCCGGGTTTACAGCTCGACCGTGGTAATGATTACCGATTTGAGAGAACATCATATACGGCATTCGCTCTAAAGTAATCGTGTGGAAGTCCGTTTGAGTCACAAAATTCCAGTATCTTCAGTACTGCCTGTTTTCTAATCATCTGGGAAAGCTCAGGCAGTAAACCTGCTCGCGCTAAACGATCATATAACACATTCACATCAAAATTGTCTCCGGCACCACCACTGACCTTATCCATCTCTTCCATGCTCAGTTTCTGCTTGTTCTTATCTTCCATGGTAATCCCCTTTTCGGTCTGACTCCGGTTCTGAAATGGTGTGTTGATGCTCTATGCTTTTCGAATTATATAATATCATATAGAGCATTCGCATACATCTTACAATGTGCAGGACCGCCATGGCTGTCAATGTAGTCAAGCATGAATTGTACGGCTTCTTTCCTTTCCATTTTAGCGATAACTTGCAGCAAGCCGGCGTTCTCAAAATAAGTCCAGATTGTTTCAAGCGCGCCAACGCCTCCGGTGACTTTATCCAACTCATCTGTGTTTAGCTGCATTTTCTTTTCTTCCATCGTTGAGATCTCCTTCTATGATTGTAAACGATAGGGACGATTCTTTTCGCCTTATTATATATCATATACGTCTTGTGAATATCTTATATATTCCGATAGGCCGTGTTGATTGCAATAATCAATGATGGCTTGTATGGCCTGCTTTCTTGGCATGGCAAGGATTTCAGATAATACACCAGCTTGGTTGAGAATCGTATCAAGTTTTTCTAAACCTCCGGCACCACCACTGACCTTATCCATCTCATCCATGCTCAGTTTGCGTTTTTTCAGTTCTTCCATGGTCGAGATCTCCTTCTATGATTGTGAACGACAGGGGCTTTTTTTCGCCTCAGTGTATATCATACACAGCTTGTGCATATCTATAGTATTCCATCAGATCGTTTTTCTCGCAGTATTCCTTTATAGCTTGTATGGCTTGAGCTCTTGGAAGGGCAATGATCGCGGGTAATACGCCAGCCTGTGTGAGAATTGAATCCAGTATAACCACGCCGCTGACTCCTCCGCTTACCTTATCCATCTCTTCCATACTCAATACCTGCTTTTTCTTTCCATCCATAGCTCTTTCTCCTCGGTGCCACGATCAAATGATTCTATATAAGGATATATGTGCCAATTACATTGGCGGCTAAAGAGGTAATTTCAAAATAACTCTGTTTCGATAAATACCGAGTAATTATCTACTAGCATTCGTCTAAGTCCTTGTGAGCGTTCCGGT
>CAMOQF010000041.1 GCA_946622645.1 uncultured Blautia sp. | reverse complement strand
TCAAGGAAAGCAGCATAACACGATATAATAACGAGTTTAAACGATACTTTCCGGAAGACGAGCCCATCTGTAAAATTCAGGTCGACCTGATCACGGAAAGCGATCTGGAACTTTTCATAAAAAGAGCCATCATAAAGCATTCGCTGACAAGAAAGACATACGCCCAGCTGAGGACCCTGCTTAACGGCATCTTCAAATATGCTAAAAGGGAAAAATACACAAAGATCAGCATAGGAATGTTTTTTAATGACCTTGTCCTGCCAGAATCTATTTTCACCAGAAAAAAAGTCTTACAGGATTCTCGAAGCCCAAAACGCCTGCTGAAAATAAGAAATAAGGCAAGGTGTTAGATGAAGTGTTAGATGAAGTGTTAGATTTGTTATATCTGAAAGAAAAAAAGTCTCGGAAACCCAGTAAAATCAGGCTTCCGAGGCTCTCACAAAGCAGGGGATGAGAGAATCGAACTCCCACCAAAGGTTTTGGAGACCCCTATCATACCATTTGACCAATCCCCTGTGCCTTACTGCAAGAGTCATTATACATGGGCGAAATAAAATTGTCAAGGCTTTTTATCTCACTGGAGGGTCTATCATTGTCTTTACACTCGTAAAACCTTCTGCTATAATGATTATATTGCAAGGAGAGTTTCTTATGAATCAGCTTAAAAAACGTCTCATTGAAAGGACTCAGATGCCCACTTCGAGCGAGACGGTTCCATTTTATTATAGAAAAATGATGCAGTGGACCTTCAGGATCATGTTTGTCTACACGATCCTGGTAATCCTGTTCTGCCTGTTATCGGGCAATGCCAAGGTAATTCTCTGGACGCTGCCTCTGTCCGTGGGCATCACTGTCTCGCTTTTTAAATGCAATGACATGCCCTTCATGTTTACCCAGATCCTGTACAGCCTTCTTGCCCTGGGCTGGATCTTCGGATCCATCATGATCTTCGGCTGGCGGAGCGGCACCACACAGCAGATGCTTCCCCTGCTTGTCATTGTGTTTTTCTCCATTTATCTGAATCTGCTGCAGAAGATCCTTATACTGATCGGACTGCTGGGGTTCCGGACCCTGGTCTTTATCCTTTCCATGCAGTACGGCGTCATGATAGAGCTTTCGGATTCCATGCTGACTTCCTTCTCCTTTCTCAACTCGGTGGTCGTCTATGTGCATCTGGCCCTTGTCTGCTATATTCTGAGTTCCAACATCCAGGCAAGTGAAAAGCAGATCATCAAATACGCCGAGGAACAGAGCGCCAAAGCCAAGACCGATCCTCTCACACGGCTCATGAACCGCCGTTCCATGGAAGACCTGATCAAAAAAACGCTGGCCGCTTCCAACACCAAAGTGTATTCCATCGGCATGGCGGATATCGATCTGTTTAAGAGCGTCAATGACAACTACGGCCATGACTGCGGCGACGTAGTGCTGCAGGAGCTGTCAGATCTCTTTTTACGCATGACCAACGGGCAGGCCTATGTCTCCCGCTGGGGCGGCGAGGAATTTCTTTTCTTTCTTCCTGAAATGAACATGGACGAAGCAGCCGTTCTCCTGACCGATATCCACGACGGCGTATCCCGAAAGATCATTCGTTATAAAGATATGGATCTCAAGGTGACCATCACCATCGGTATCGCAGAAGAATGCGGCGAGGGCACCCTGTCCCAAGCCATCAAGGAAGCCGATGAAAAACTCTATATCGGCAAACATAAAGGCCGGAACGAAGTCATTATATAAAAACTGTATTCCGCATAACACCAAGGGACCGTCAGTCGACGGTCCCTTTTGTATCTCCGTTATTCAGTGGTTCCATATAAGAGCTTTGCCAGCTCCGAATCCTTGTCCAGGATCACTGTATTGTTGTTTCCGGAGAGGGACTTTTTAAACGCGTCGAGTGAGCGGATGAAATTGTAAAAGTCTGCTTTTTCCGGGGTGTTGTAGGCTTCCTGCAGGATCTTCATGTATTCTGCTTCGCCCTCTGCTTCCAGGATCTCGGCCTGCTTCTGAGCGTCCGCTTTCATGACGGTCACGTCCTTGTCTGTCTCGTTCCGGATCTTCTGGGCCTCCGAATCGCCCTGTGCTTTATACGAAGCGGCGATGTTCTGGCGTTCCGAGATCATACGGGTGTAGACAGCTTCTTTGTTGTCGTCCGGCAGATCCAGGGATTTGATCTCAGCCACGACCACTTCGATGCCGTAATCTCCGATGTCGGAGTTGGCTTCGTCCGTCAGAAGCTGGGTCAGCTTTTCGCCCCTGGCTTCAATGATCTCATCCTGGCTCATGGACGAGATCACGTTCTTCTGCGCGTTGTAGACCGCAGCCTCGATCCTCTCCTCCGCCCGGTTGTCCAGGGCGTCCAGGGTCCTGATATACTTGGTGGGATCCACCACTCTCCACAGCACATAGTTGTCCGCGATCATGCTTTTTTTGTCCCGCGTGATGACATCCGAAAGCGGCACGTCATAAAGCTTCAGGCTTTTTGAGATCAGCTGAACATTCTGAATGAAGGGAGCCTTCATTTTAAGCCCAGGTTCCGATTCTATATCGACGATCTTGCCGAACTGGCGGACGGCCGCATACTGGTTCAGGGGCACCGTGTAGAAGGCGCCTCCTGTCACCAGGATGACAAAGAGGACGATCACGCCGATGATGATCCATTTGATCTTGCTCTTCATTGCTGTCCCTCCTCTTCTTTCTTATCTGCGGCGGCAAAGCTTTCCACCGGATACATGGTCTGGGTCTCGCCGTCTGTCAGGACGATCTTGACGTTCGGAAGGACTTCCTCCATGGTCTCGTACAGCATTCTCTGCTTGGTGATCAGCGGATTCAGCTTGAACTGGTCATACATGGCATTAAAACGGGCCACCTGGCCTTCCGCCTCCGCGATACGGGCCTGCTTGTTGGCTTCCGCGCTCTGGATGATCTTGTCCGCGTTGGCTTCCGCAGCGGGGATCTGCTCATTCTGATACTGTTTTGCGTTGTTGATGGCCGTATCCTTGCCCTGTTTGGCGGTCTCCACCGCCTTGAAGGCGCCTACGATCTCCTGCGTCGGCGGTTCCGCATCCTGCACGGTGATATTGACGACCTGCAGGCCGATGTTTTCTTCCGCAAGCGCTTCCTGGAGCTTCTGTTTGACCTGGGTCTGGATCTGGGATTTCCCTACCGTGATGGCATCGTCGACCGTGTAATCGATCACGGTGGAACGAATAGCCGCCAGAGCCATGTTCTTAAGGATCAGCTCCGGATCTCTGGAATTGTACAGATAAGCCACCGGATCCGATACACGGTATTCCATGTAAAAATCAATATCGATCAGGTTGAAATCCGATGTGATCATGATCCCTTCGGTATCCAGAGCAAAGCTCTGGCCGTCGTTGTTGACCGCGTAGCCGAGGCCGGTCCCGTGGATGGTCGTATCCACTTTTTCCACCTTCTGCAGGAATGGGATCTTAAAATACAGTCCGGCCGTGTCGGAACGGACATGCTTTCCGAACATGGTGACGACTGCCGTCTCCTGCTCGTCCACCCTGTAGAAGCTGCCGGAGATCACCGAAATGACGACGATCACCAGAACAGCGGCGATGATCAGGATCGGTGAAAAAGGCAGATTTTTGAACAGCTTTTTTTTCGGGGGTTTCTTCGGTGTCTTGTCTTCATTGTCATGCACCGTGAAGTTGACTTCTCCGTCCATTTCTTCCTCCTTATGAAACGATATTGTTGAGCCACACGCCCTTCCGTACCAGATAATAACCCAGTACGCATTTGATCAGATCCGCGCTCTGCACCGCGATATAGACCGTGATCACCTGCCACAGCGTAAAGCGTGTCAGGCAGAAAGCGATGGGAACGCTGACCGCCCACATGAACACGCTGTCAAAAAGAAATGTTATGATGGTCTTTCCGCCGGACCGGAGCGTAAAATACGTCCCGTGCAGAAACGCATTCATCGGCATGAATAACGCGTTGACAATGATGAAGGATCTGGCAAGGGAGCGGACCTCTTCTTCTGTATTATACAGGTTTGGGAACAAAGGTGCAATCACAAGCATCAAAAGAGAGGTCGCGGTACAGCACATGACAGAAAAACAGATGATCTTGCGGTCTGCATCCTTTGCTTCCTCCATACGTCCGGCTCCCAGCAGCTGCCCGATCAGGATGGCAACCGAATCACCCAGCGCGATGAACACGATGTTGAACACATTGTTGACCGTATTGGAAATGTTGAGCCCGGCCACCACTGACAGTCCGCGCACAGAATAACACTGGGCCAGCATGGCCATCCCTGCGGACCAGAGCGTCTCGTTCAGCAGAAGCGGCGTTCCCTTGACCACGATCTTTTTCACCAGATCAGCAGGGACCTTCATGGTGCTGTACAGCCCTTCTGCAAAAGGATTTTTATCCTTGCGGCGGTGTGTTCCGATCACGACGATCGAAAGCTCTACGATACGGGATATGACGGTCGCCAGAGCGGCTCCCCGGACTCCCATCTTCGGGAAACCTGCATAGCCGTAGATCAGCAGGAAATTGAACAACAGGTTTACCAGCACCGCGACGACGCCCGCTTTCATGGGCAGTACGGTTTCCCCGCATTCACGCAGTGTACTGGCATATACATTGGTCATCATAAAGATCGGAAGGCCGCACAGCATCACCTGCATATACTGTCTGCCGTACTGCAAAGTCAGGCGGGCCTGTTCCTCCGTGCCTTCGCCGCTCAGATACAGCCTGATCAGATCTTCGCCTTTCAGGATGAAGACCAGGGCCGCGACGGCTGTCAGCAGGATCCCGAGCCAGATCTTGTACCGGAAGGTGGCGCGCACGCCCTCGGTGTTTTTCTGCCCGAAATACTGCGCCGTAAAGATCCCGGCACCGGACACGCCGCCGAATATACATAGAAAATAAACGAAGATCAGCTGGTTCACGATGGAGACTCCGGACATCTGTTCCGTCCCCACCCTGCCGATCATCAGGTTGTCCAGCATGTTGACAAAGTTTGAGATCCCGTTCTGGACCATGATCGGCACCGACACCGAAAGGATCAGCATGTAAAACTGCTTTGTCGCGAAAAATCTTCCACGCCCTCTGTCAACCTTGATGATATCCATAATTATATCCTCCGCGTAAAGAACAAACTGCCGCCAGGAATCCTGGCGGCAGTTATAAAGCCCTTATTTATAAGAGCCTGTTATTCTCAAAGCGCGGCAAAGCCAGCCTCCAGCACATCGAGTCTGTCCTGTGTGCCTGCACTCAGAGTGATCACGGCCAGATAGCCGTCCTGAATCAGATAAAACTGCCTCATGGTGAATTTAATGCCGGCCAGTTCGGCATCCAGATTAACGACCTGTGTATCTTTTCCGACAAAAGTGCCTGGTTCGAAGCCGCCGGTAACGGTTGCGCCCATCTGCTCATAAGCGCTCACGATCCCCTGGTAAGCGTCTTCCATCTCACCTGCAAGAGTCTCGTCAGAATAGCCTTCTGCTGCCTTGATGACATTGATGTTGATGTTGTCGGTAAAGCCGTCGGCTTCCTGATCTGCCGTGCAAAGCATGATATAAACCAGGTTGCCTGCTTCCAGTGCTGTGTTTACCTGCTCATAAAAATCCTTGGACGCATCAAAACCGTTCATCTCGGTCAGATTTGTATTGTCATCCAGGGTAAAGCCTTCCGGAGCGGTAAAATCAAATCCGAAGAACTCATTGGTATAGACCTGTCCGTCTGCTGCTGCTTCTTCGACTACTTCTTCGGGTGCTGCTTCAGCAAATGCGGAAACGCTCATGCCGGTGACCATGACAGCTGCAAGTGTCGCTGCCGCGATTTTTTTCATTGTTTTCTTCATTTCTTTCTCCTCTCTGTTTTGTTTCATTGGTTTCTCTCAGTTTTTATTAACCTGATCGCGTCCCGTATATGCGACACGAAGGATAATCTGATTCCGCTGCCGTCCTTCACGGACTGTCTGCAGACTTCCGGAAGAATGACGGTCTTAAAGCCCAGCTTACGGGCTTCAGCGACCCGCAGATCCGCCATACTGACGGCACGGATCTCTCCGCTTAAGCCGACTTCGCCGAAAGCGATGACCGAATCCGGGATCACGATATCCAGGTAACTCCCGGCGAGCGCCAGGCAGATCCCCAGATCCAGAGCCGGCTCGTTCATCTTCATCCCGCCGGCGATGTTGACATATGCGTCTGTATTTCCAAGCGCCAGGCCGGCCTTCCGCTCCAGCACGGCCATCAGCAGGTTGACCCGGTTGAAATCCGTCCCGACGGTGGTCCTGCGCGGCATGGCAAAGCTGGTCTGGCAGACCAGGGCCTGGATCTCCACCAGGAGAGGCCTCGTACCGTTCATGGAGCAGGCGACCACCGATCCCGAAGCGTTCTCAGGACGCCCCGAAAGCAGGTATTCCGACGGGTTCGGAACTTCGTTCAGGCCTTTGTCGGTCATTTCAAAAACGCCGATCTCGTTGGTCGAGCCAAAACGGTTTTTTACGGAACGCAGGATACGGTAGGATGCATACCGGTCTCCTTCAAAGTACAGAACGGTGTCCACCATATGCTCCAGCACCCTGGGGCCGGCCACGTTTCCTTCCTTGGTGACATGGCCAACGATGAAGATCATGATCCCCAGCCCTTTGGCCAGCTGCATCAGCACGTTGGTGGATTCCCGAACCTGTGAGACGCTGCCGGGAGCTGTCCCGACCTCCTCATCCATCATGGTCTGGATGGAATCGATCACCACGATCCGCGGCTTTTTTCTCTCGATCACATTGCGGATGGACTGCAGGCTTGTCTCGCAGAGCAGCTGCATACGGTCGGAAAAACCTCCGAGCCGGTCGGCTCTCATGCGGATCTGACGGGCTGATTCCTCGCCGGAAATATACAGCACGTCCATGCCCTCCCGGGAAGAAAGCGTACGGCAGACCTGCAGGAGCAGGGTGGATTTCCCGATGCCGGGATCACCGCCCACCAGAACAAGCGACCCGGGCACTATACCGCCTCCCAGCACTCTGTCCAGCTCTTCCATTCCGCTTTTGAAACGCATGTCTTCTTCAAATCGGACCTGGTTTAAAAGCACCGGTTCCTGCGGCGCGGCGGCTATACGGTTTCCGGAAGCGTTCTTTCCGGCCGGCGTTACGACCTCCTCTACAAAGGTGTTCCACGCTTTGCAGCCAGGACACTGTCCCATCCATTTGGCGGACTCGTATCCGCATTCCTTGCAGAAATAGACGATCTTTTTATTCTTCAGCATTTTTTGATCTGTACATGAACGGCAGCGGAATTTTCAAGCTCTGCGTTGAACGAAAGCTTGCCGCCCAGATTGGTCCTCACCCGACCGGTGCTGGCTCCGTCCAGAAAGATCTCATATTCGGTATCCGCTTCCATCTCGACGGTGATCTGCGCGTCCTCCGGTCCTTCCACCGTAAATTCTATATTGTCTTTATCCTGTGTAAGCCCGAAGACGCTGGTGCCGGGTACGGATTCGTAGACGAACATGCCGTTTCGTTCCAGCTTTGTGATATCCTTGTAGGTCTTGACTTTATACATGTCCCCTTCAAAAGGGAAGTCGGAAAGCTTGGCTTTTTCGGCCAGCTCGTAGTCGCCGAAGCATAATGTCCGGTCATCGATCCGGATCAGCTCCTTTACTGCTGCCATTATAGTATTCCTCCTGATGTAGATTGTAATATAGATGTTCTGATTATACCGTAAATGCCTGTTACTTTCCAGCAGTTTTTTCGTCCGGTTTTTCCGTCCGGAAAACAAGCCGCTCCTTCTGCAGACTGACCCTGACACGGTCGCCCGCATGCACCCTGCCTTCCAGCAGCTCCGTCGCGAGGGCGTCCTCCAGCTGGGACTGGATCGAACGTTTCAGCGGCCTTGCGCCGTATTTCTGGTCCATGCCTGCCTTGGCGATGTGATCCCGCGCCTGGGAGGACACGATGAGCGTCAGGTCAAGCTGCTCCTTGCAGCGTTTTTCCAGATTGGAAAGAAGGATCCCCACGATCTTTCTGATCTCTTCCTTCCCGAGCGGATGGAAGACCATGATCTCGTCGATGCGGTTCAGGAACTCCGGTCGGAACAGACGTCTGACCTCCTCCATCACGCCGGATTTCATCCGTTCGTAGTCCGCCGCATCCGTATTTCCGGAGACAAAACCGAGTTTTTTCGGCTCCATGATGGACTGCGCTCCTGCGTTGGATGTCATGATGATGATCGTCTGTTTAAAATCCACCTTCCGTCCATGCGCATCGGTGATATGGCCGTCGTCAAGCACCTGCAGCAGGATGTTGAATACATCCGGATGCGCTTTTTCGATCTCGTCGAACAGGATCACGCTGTAGGGGTGGCGCCGCACCTTCTCGCTCAGCTGGCCGCCTTCCTCATACCCCACATAGCCGGGGGGAGAACCGATCAGCCTGGAGACCGTGTGCTTTTCCATGTATTCCGACATATCGAGCCGGATCATGGCCTGTTCGGTCCCGAAGACAGCCTCTGCCAGTGCTTTTGAAAGCTCTGTCTTTCCTACGCCCGTGGGCCCAAGGAACAGAAAGCTTCCGATGGGACGGGCGGGATCTTTCAACCCCACTCTTCCTCTTTTGACCGCCTGTGAGACCGCGTGTACGGCCTCATCCTGTCCGATCACCCTTTTCTTCAGGACCGTTTCCAGCCTGGAAAGCCTCCTGGTCTCGCTTTCGGTCAGTCTGTTTGCGGGGATCTTTGTCCATTCGGAAATGATATCCGCGACCGTTTCCTCCGTCACGCGAGGGAGCTTTCCTGCCTTTGATGAACGGTTCTTTTTCTTTAAAAGGGCGTTCTGTTTTTCCTGGATCATGCGGATCGCTTCCAGGTCCGCGTTCCGTACGGCTTCCTCCTTCTGATGCTGCAGCTTCAGAAGCTCTTGTTCTGTCTGATCTGTGTTCCCCGTCTTTTTATAACCGGCCAGACGAACTTTCGCACAGGCTTCGTCGATCACATCGATCGCTTTATCCGGAAGAAAACGGTCGCTGATATAGCGCGCCGCCATACGGACGGCAGCCGTTACGGCGCTGTCCTCGATCACTACATTGTGGTGTTTTTCGTAATAAGACCGGAGTCCCGTCAGGATGTCGACAGACTCCTCCTCCGTGGGTTCCTCCACGGTGATAGGCTGAAAACGTCTCTCAAGCGCCGCGTCCTTTTCGATATACCGGCGGTATTCCTCCAGGGTCGTGGCTCCGATCAGCTGGATGGCCCCTCTTGAGAGAGCCGGCTTCAGAATGTTGGAAGCATCCAGCGTGCCTTCCGCGCTGCCCGCTCCGATGATGGTATGCAGTTCATCCACGAACAGCAGGATGTTTTTGTTTGCGGTCACCTCGTCGATCACGCCGCGGATGCGTTCCTCAAACTCGCCTCTGTATTTGCTGCCGGCCACCATGCCGGAAAGATCCAGCACCACGACCCGTTTACCCAGCATATTCTGCGGCACCTGTCCGGCGGTGATCCGCTGGGAAAGCCCTTCCACGATGGCAGTCTTGCCTACGCCGGGCTCCCCTACCAGGCAGGGATTGTTCTTGGTCCGGCGGCTCAAAGTCTGGATCAGACGGCTGATCTCTTTCTCCCGTCCGATCACGGGATCCAGCTTTCCTTCCGCAGCAACCGCCGTCAGGTCGCGGCTGTACTGATCCAGCATGGGCGTCAGGCTCATCTTGCTGCCCTGGGAGAATCTGAGCGCATGGAATTCTTCGTTGATCGCTTCGTTGTCATATCCCATGGCGGAAAGGATAGATGCGTACAGCTTCTGGACGTTCACGCCCAACGTATGCAGAAGCCTTGCCGCCACGCAGCCGTTCTCCCGAAGCATGGAAAGCAGGATCTGCTCGGTCCCGGTCTTCACACCGGAAGATGCAGCGTCTGCCTCCGCCTGTTCCAGCACGGCCTGGGCCCTTGGGCTCATACGCAGGCTTTTTCTGTCCAGGGTGTCTCCCGGCGCGACCAGTTCGTCGATCAGCTTGACCAGTTTTTCTTCCGTCACGCCGAAATCCGTCAGCAGCCGGCCCGCGGTTCCTTCCCATTCACGCAGAAGGCCGACCAGAATATGCTCGGTCCCGATATAGCTGTGATGGCGTTCCGCCACGAACTGCCGGGCGAGCTTCAGAGCCCTCTCCGCCTGTTCTGTATAATTATGATGCGTCATCCCTTCTGTTACTCCCTGTATTCATCAAAGATCTGATCCACCAGTTCGTGCACCTCGTCTCTGCCGACACTTTTACATAAGCCTCTTGCCACGATCAGGCGCAGGACGTCTTTCATCTCCTGCAGAGCCTTGAGTCTGTCCATATCCACCGCGATCACCGCTCCGCGGCGGCGGTCTATGGTAATATAGCCCTCCTGCCGCAGCAGAGAGTAGGCTTTGTTGACGGTATGCATATTGATGCCGACCGTATCTGCCAGAGCCCGTACCGACGGCAGAGAATCGCCTTCCCGGAGCCGGGAAGAAGCGATCCCCATGATGATCTGGTTGGTCAGCTGAAGATAGATGGCCTCATCACTGTTAAAATCAATCTCAATGATCATCCTGTCACCTTCTGTTTATTCTTCCTCCTGAAGCGCCGTGATCAGCTGCGAGAGCTGTTCCTTCGGCAGGATCATGTTAAAGCCTGCCGGGTTGATGACGATCCCGTCAGCCTGTTCCGGCATCATCGCTTTCAGTCCCTTAAAAGGAACTCTTGCAAATGCCATTTTGTTTTTCCCCGCAAAATGCTGCATCTCAAGGCTGTCGCTGCATACCGGACGGTAGCTCTTTTCATCCTTGCCCTTCACAAATGGGACCAGCATCTTCTGTACGTTGGTCGGTTCTTCCGGGTTCGGGACCAGCGGTGCCAGGAACTCTGCCTTTACCAGGTTTGCCATCAGTTCCTCGTTGAGGGAGCTTATGTCACCATGCTCTTCCATGGGAACAGGCCTGCGCATCTCCTGCATAAAATAGATGCCGGAAAGCTCCAGGCTGGGGTTCAGAAGCGGACGTTTGGCCGGCTCGATCTTGCTGTAGTCGGGCTGCTTTGCGATCTCCGTCAGGTCGATCTCCAGCTTGGAGCCGGATTTGTTCCAGACAAGCGTGTTGACTCCGATGGCAAACAACTGTCCGAACAGGCTGAGAAGATTTTTTCTTTCAACCTTCACAGCTTTCAATAGGATCTTTTCTTCTGCCTTCGCTTTTCCGAACTCCTGCACGTCCTGTTCTCTGAAAAAGAGCCAGGCCTGATCGTTGAAGCTCTCCGGATCGCAGGTCACATAAGGCAGATTGGTGTAGCTGCAATAAACAGTAAAAATGTAGGGTCTGGTGCTCAGATCCTGTTTAAAATTCTGAATCGTCAAAGCCATAGTCTTATCCTCATTCGGGTTTTATCACGCTTCATCGATCGCCTTGCCGATGTCGCTTCGCATGTATTTGTTTGAAAACTGTATCCATTCCGTCGCCTTGTAGGCGTTTGCCCTGGCTTCGGGAAGGGTCTTTCCGACAGCCGTGACGCCAAGCACTCTTCCGCCGTTCGTCACAAAACCTTCGTCCGTCTTTCTGGTGCCGGCATGGAAGCAGTAATAGCCTTCCTTCCCCCGGAAGTTTTCCAGGCCGTAGATCGGGATTCCTTTCTGGTACTGCACCGGATAGCCCTCGCTTGCAAGGACTACGCAGACAGCCGCGTTGTCCTCAAACTCCAGATCGATCCGGTCCAGTCTCTGATCCACACAGGCTAGCATCACCTCGATGATGTCGTTCTTCATGCGGGGAAGCACCACCTGCGCCTCCGGATCTCCGAAGCGGGCGTTGTATTCCAGCACCTTGGGTCCGTCCTGCGTGAGCATCAGGCCGAAGAAGATGATCCCGGTGAAGGGCCTTCCTTCACTGGCCATGGCGTCGACTGTGGGCTGGAAGATATGCTTCATACAGTAATCATCGATTTCTTTTGTATAGAAAGGACTGGGAGAAAAAGTTCCCATGCCTCCGGTGTTCAGTCCCGTATCTCCATCGCCGGCTCTTTTATGATCCTGCGCGGAGGTCATAGGACGGATCGTTTTTCCATCCACGAACGAAAGCACCGACACCTCTCGGCCCGTCATAAATTCTTCGATCACCATGCAGTCGCCGGCTGTTCCGAACTTTTTGTCCTGCATGATCTCTTTCACGCCCTCTTCCGCTTCGGAAAGATCCTGACAGATCAGGACGCCTTTTCCGAGAGCCAGGCCGTCCGCCTTCAGGACGACGGGAAACTTTGCTTCTTCCCGAAGATAGACAAGTGCTTTTTCGGGATCCGTAAAGTTTTCATATGCCGCAGTCGGAATGCCGTACTTTTTCATCAGGTCCTTTGAAAAGGCCTTGCTTCCCTCCAGGATGGCTGCGTTCTTCCTCGGTCCGAAGACCCGGAGGCCTCTGTTTTCAAACACGTCCACGATTCCGCCTACCAGCGGATCATCCATCCCGACGATCGTAAGACCGATCTGGTTCTCTTCTGCAAAATCCGCAAGCTTTTCAAACTCCATCGCTCCGATGGGAACGCAGGACGCATATTCCGATATTCCGGCGTTTCCCGGTGCGCAGTAGATCCTGTCGGCCAGGGGACTTTTCTGAACGGCCCATGCGATGGCATGTTCTCTGCCGCCGCTTCCTACGATGAGAATATTCATGTGTTCTGCTCCTTTATGATGACTCTTCTGCCGGACACTGTGATGGCGTCCGCAGCGATCAGTCTGATCGCCATCGGCAGGATCTTCCATTCCGCCTTCTCCATCACCCGTCTTTGCAGTGTCTGCGGGGTATCGTCCTGTTCCACAGCCACCGCCTTCTGCAGGATGATCGGGCCGGTGTCGGTCCCCTCGTCCACGAAATGCACAGTGGCTCCGGTCACGCGGACCCCTCTCTCCAGCACGGCCTCGTGGACTTTCAGCCCATAATAGCCCTTTCCGCAGAAGGAAGGGATCAGCGATGGATGGATATTGATGATCCGGTTCGGGAAGGCCTGAACGATCATGGCCGGGATGGCCACGAGATATCCGGCCAGGACCACCAGATCCACTTTGTATTCCTGCAGTTTTTCAAGCAGGGCTCTGTGAAAAGCTTCCCTGTCCGGGTAGTCCTTCGGGGAGATGCAGATTGCCGGA
This sequence comes from uncultured Blautia sp., assembly GCA_946622645.1. Lineage (GTDB taxonomy): Bacteria > Bacillota > Clostridia > Lachnospirales > Lachnospiraceae > Blautia_A. The sequence continues at coordinate 7,331 of CAMOQF010000041.1, read as the reverse complement.
ACGCCGGCGTTTTTTGCCCGTTCCAGGGCGTAGGCCCCAGCATTGTTGCTGATCACCACCGCCGCTTCCGTGTCGGGAATGTTTCCGTCGTGGATGTTGTCCAGGATCGCCTGCAGGTTGGTTCCCCCGCCGGAGACCAGGACGCCCAGTCTCAGCATAACTCCACTCCTTTTTCTCCGGAGATCACGGAACCTGCGATAAAGGCTTCCTCCCCGGCACGTCGGATGGCTGACAAAGCACGGTCCGCCTCTTCCGGTGATACGGCAAGCATCATGCCGATGCCCATATTGTATGTATTGTACATCATGTGATCCTCGATGCCGCCTTTCTGCTGCAGCAGCTTAAAGATGGCCGGCACCTGGTAGCTGTCCAGGCTGATCCTGGCTCTGGCTCCCTCCGGAAGCATCCGGGGAATATTCTCGTAAAAACCGCCGCCCGTGATATGGCTGCACCCATGGATGTCCACTCCGGCTTCCCGCACGGAACGGAGAGCCTTCACGTAGATCTTTGTCGGAGCAAGGAGCGTATCTCCCAGAGAAGCGCCCAGCTCCTCGTAATAAGTGTCCAGCGATTCCGGCGTCATCTCAAACACTTTCCGTACCAGGGAGAAACCGTTTGAGTGCACGCCTGAAGAAGCGATCCCGATCAGCACGTCGCCGGGCGTCACCTTTTCTCCCGTGATCAGATCTTTTTTATCCACGATCCCGACGGCAAAGCCGGCCAGATCATATTCATCCTCCGGATAAAAGCCCGGCATCTCGGCTGTCTCGCCGCCGATCAGGGCTGCGCCGCACTGCCGGCAGCCTTCAGACACGCCTTTCACGATCTGTTCGATCTTTTCGGGATAATTTTTGCCGCAGGCGATATAATCCAGAAAAAACAACGGTTCGCCTCCGGCGCAGGCAATGTCGTTCACGCACATCGCGACGCAGTCGATTCCGACCGTGTCATGCCTGTCCATTAAAAAGGCCAGTTTCAGCTTGGTCCCGACCCCGTCCGTGCCGGATACCAGGACCGGTTCCTCCATCTGCGCAAAACCTTTCATGGAAAAGGCACCTGAAAAACCACCGATCCCGCCAAGCACCTCCGGCCGCATGGTTTCAGCGATGTGCTTTTTGATCAGTTCCACCGACCGGTACCCTGCTTCTATATCGACTCCAGCATTTTTGTAATCCATATTTTTCCTCCGGTTTTATTGTTTAATAGTTCTGATAACCTGTCTCCTGCAGACGGGCGTCCTTCTCTTCCACCTGTTTTTTCAGCGAAGCGCTGTAAGCCTTCAGCTTTTCCAGAAGCGCAGGGTCCGATGCCGCCAGAATCCTGGCTGCCAGGAGCCCCGCGTTGGCTCCGCCGTTGATGGCGACGGTCGCCACGGGAATACCCGTGGGCATCTGTACGATGGAATAGAGTGAATCCTTTCCTCCCAGGGACGTGGTATGCATGGGGATGCCGATCACCGGCAGCGGAAAGATCGCCGCGCACATGCCCGGCAGATGGGCCGCCATGCCTGCCCCGGCGATGATCACGCGAAACCCTTTTTCCTCAGCTGTTTTAGCATAGTCAAAAAACACGTCCGGTTCGCGGTGTGCAGAGATGATCCGCATCTCGTATGAGATGCCCAGTTCATCCAGTATCGCAGCCGCTTTTTTCATAACGGGCATATCCGAATCACTGCCCATCACGATTCCTACTTTTGCCATGTCGTCTCCTTATTCTCCAAGTTCATCCAGCGGTTGATTCAGTTCCTCTGTGCCCGTCAGCACAAATCTGCCGTTTTCTATGATCGGGGCCATCTCTCCGTCATCCAAGATCACGCGGATGGATCCCAGTTCGTCGTATGGGATCGTAATATCCGTATGGCAGCCGAAATAGGCCAGCTTTACATCTTCCAGGCGCATCTCCGAGATCTCATTGTCCCGGGCGATGATCTCCTTCCCGTCCGGATTGTAGACCGGCCGGTCCTCCTCCCAGCTGTAGCAGGTGTCTCCCATGGCAAAATGGGGGCCTGTCTTTTCCGCGATCAGGATGGGCATGCGTTCCTCGATCTGATAACGGCGGCCGCAGGCGTAGGCGGTCGTGTTGGTGCCGATTGCGAACTCGCCTATGGCGATCCGCGGATGGTGGAACAGGATATTGTCCTCGATATATCTGCGGTTTTCTTCCTCCGAATCAAAGTTTTCGCAGGAATAGTCGATCACCTGCCCGCAGTCCAGCACAAGGCGGAGATCTTTGAACAGGAGGCCTTCCAGATAGACTTTTTTCACGTGCAGCAGCCCGCCGGTCCCTGCCAGGACGGGGGACGTAAACACCTCTCCCAGCGGGATATTGACATCCGCAAGGCAGTTTTCAAAATTGGTCTGACGATCAGGATCCTTCAAAGCGTGCAGATGGATCAAAAGGTCCGTCTCATTGCCGTCCCGGCCTTTTACTTCCACCCATTCGCCGGAATCCAGCGTATCAATGATCTTCTGCTGGATGGCCTGGTACCGCCCGGCATCCAGCGTATTGATCCTGATCACTTCACGAAAAATCTCGGGATACTCTGGACCGATCTCCGGAAGAGGGAACGCTATGATGGTAAAGCTTCTTTCTTCCTGGGGGATATATCGGTTCGTGATCTGGATCATGTCATTGTGAAGGTTCTTATCCAGATTTTTCTGCGTTTCAGAAAGCAGCAGACAGGACTCCTTGAAAACCGGGGAGAAGGGATCCTCTCCAAAGGTCTCCAGCACTGCCGGGCCTCCCATCACGTTCGCCATGTCTTTGACAGCCTCATAGGCGTTCTGCAGGCATCTTTTTCTGCGGGTGCAGAAATCCTCCGACAGGAAAAGCGCGTGATCCTGGCGATGGTCGTAATCATACTGCGGATTGGCGTAACCGCCGGTATAGCCGCCTCTGTGATGATTGCGGCGAAGGACCGCATGGGACGCGTGCCGGTAAATGACGGGCGAAAGCCCCATCTCTTCAAACTGTCTGACGGCAGAACGGATCATCCTTTCAAAGCCCAGGCGGTACTGGATGTTAACGGTCTTCTTTTTCCGCAGATCCTTTCTGGCCTGGATAAAGCCTTTCCGGTAGCCTTCCGTGAAGGTCCTTGCCATGAGTTCGATCTCTTCCTCTGGAAGGGAGTTCAAAAACTCCGCCGTCCGTAATTCATTTTCTGATATATATTCGCCAAAGCGGTAGAGATAACGCAGATCCGCGAGGTCGGAATCCATCACCAGACGGACTGCGAAATCCATCTCCGGATCCACCTGTTCCCGCACGCGGTATTCCGTCATCTCCTGCGCGTAATCCTCCACATAAGCAGTGAGAATGTTCTGTACGGTCTTTTCGGAAGGGATCTCGCCGGATACAAATTCTCCGTAGAGCTCCAGGAAAAGCTCCAGCAGGACCGTCATATCCCACCATCTTTTTTCATAAGCGTACACGATGCTGCCCCGCAGCTCGCAGGCCAGAAAACAGAAAAGCTTTCCGTACCCGCCGGGCAGTTCCTTCGCATGATCCGGATTAGCAAAGCTCTGTCCATAGTTTTCCGGCAGAATCTCCTGGTAAAGGCGTACGTTTTCCTCCTGCAGGTCTGCAAGCGGCAGATCGTTATTCTCCCGCTCCAGGATCGCCGTCGTTTCTTTTAAAAGCCGGGCATACGACCGGAAAAAGCCGTCAAAAGGCGCCGGGCAGCCATCCTCGCAGGCGATCTCCAGGATCCGGTCCCGCGCAAGATCATATCGTTCCTTCAATAATTCATCCACTTGTGTCTATTCCTCTCTTTAGTGCAGCTCTCTTTTTCGTTTATATTATTCTTTCTGCTATGGTTTTCCAGGCTACATGCCTGCCATCAGGTACATGCTGATCCATCCGGCCAGGATCAGCCCGTTCAGGATAGACCCTACCGTATTGGTATGGTGCAGTGTGTTCTCTTCCGAAAAGCCGGCCAGCCCCATCAGAAAGCCGTAGGCCGCCAGCAGTGCTGCCAGAAGACATACACAACCGGTGATGATCTGGTATCTGGACGGCAGAAAGACGGACAAAAGAATTGCCGCCGGAAACAAAACCAGAGAAGCGATCGATAATCCTACCGAAAGCTTCCCTTTGGATGATTCCTTCCTTTTTACAAAGGCATATCTATATCGTTTTGCCATTATGGTGTCTCCTGATCCGATCGCACATGATGTAGCACAAATATCCCAGCAGCGTCCCGCACGTGTTCAGAAGTACATCATCCACGTCGAAGGAGCCGACCCGGGCCGAAAGCTGAATGCTCTCCGCCAGAAGGCTTAGGAGAAAGCCTGCCGTCACCACCGGGACCAGACGCCGCATGGATACCAGAGCCAGAGGCAGCAGCAGTCCCAGGGGAACGAATGCCAGCACGTTGCCGATCAGATTCACCGCAAAAGCGGATAGTCCCAGCTGTTCTCTGTACTCCCAGAACCGGCTGATCTCTGTCAGGGGGATCAGATTATAACGGACGTTCTGTCCCTGATCTGCGGATCTGCCGAGGCTTTCCGAAAAGAGAAGGAACCAGACCAGAACGACCAGGTACAGCCCCAGCAGGATACCGCTTAAAAATCTCATGCGTTTCAGCCGCTTTTGTTCCATGTTCAGATCAGTATATCCTTATTGCTCTTTAACAGTTTTGCGCCCTGGATGATCATCAGAACTCCGACAGTGATGGCGCTCGTGATCACGACGATCCCAAGCACAAGACTGGTGATGCCGGCATTTCCTACGGTTTTATACTGTTTTTCGTTCATTGGATGCCTCCGTACTCTTTGTAATACAGGTCAATCTTTTCCTTCAGTGTATCTGTGATCACTACCTGCCCATTATACTCTCTGTTGTAGAGATGTTCAACAACCTCTTCCATGGTAACGATGGCGGTGGTCTGTATGCCAAACTGATCCCGTATCTCCTGCAGAGCGGTCTTTTCACCCTGGCCGCGTTCCATGCGGTCCACGGATACGACAAGGCCGATCGGGCGTACATCCCCCTGCGCCTGCAGGATGGGGAAGGTCTCACGGATGGAGGTGCCTGCGGTAGTCACATCTTCGATGATCACCACACGGTCTCCGTCTGTCAGCGGTCCTCCGAGGAGGATGCCTTTGTCACCGTGGTCCTTGACCTCTTTCCGGTTGGAGCAGTAGCGTACCTCTTTGTCATAGAGGCTGCTCATAGCCATGGAAGCCGTTACGGAAAGCGGGATCCCCTTGTAGGCCGGTCCGAAGATCACGTCAAAATCTGTTCCGAAAGCGTTCTCTATCGCGCGGGCATAGTATTCGCCCAGACGTTTCAGCTGACTGCCGGTGCGGTAAAAACCCGTATTGACAAAAAACGGGGTCCTGCGTCCTGACTTGGTGACAAAATCCCCGAAGCGAAGCACGCTGCAGTCGATCATAAATTCGATAAATTCTTTTTTGTATTGTTCCATCCCTGTGCCCCCGATCGTCTTTTCTGCACAACATTCTATCATAACCCCGGAGCCATGTCAAAAGCTCACAGGATTCCCGTGATCTCCCGGATATCCCGGATATTCTGCGCACGCATGAAGGTTTCGATCCCGTCCACGATCTTCATCGTGACGGCAGGATCGGCAAAGTTCGCGGTGCCGACGGATACGGCCGAAGCGCCGGCCATCAGAAATTCGATGGCGTCCTCCGCGCTCGCGATGCCGCCCATCCCGATGACCGGCAGTGATACGGCATGCGCCGCCTGGTAGACCATCCGCAGGGCTACAGGTTTGATGGCCGGGCCGGAAAGGCCGCCGGTCTTGTTGGCCAGGGCAAAGCGCCGGCGGTAAATATCGATCTTCATTCCGGTCAATGTATTGATGAGGGAAAGGGCGTCTGCCCCGCCTGCCTCGGCAGCCTTAGCCATCTCGGTAATATCGGTCACATTGGGACTTAACTTCATGATGACGGGCTGCTTTGCCAGCCGTCTGACTTCCCTCGTGATATGCTCCAGCGCTTTGGGATCCTGCCCGAAGGCGATGCCGCCTTCTTTTACGTTCGGGCAGGAAACGTTGATCTCCAGCAGATCCACATCCGTCCCGGAAAGACGTTCCACGACCTCACAGTAATCCTGCTCCGAACGGCCGCAGACGTTCACGATGATCCGTGTGTCAAACTGCTTCAGAAAGGGAATGTCCCTCTCACAGAATACGTCGATCCCCGGGTTCTGCAGCCCGATGGCGTTCAGCATGCCGGAAGCGGTCTCACAGACTCTGGGAGTCGGATTCCCTTCCCAGGGAACGTTCGCCACGCCTTTGGTGACCACTGCGCCAAGGCGGTTCAGGTCGGTATAATCACAGAACTCCTGTCCTGATCCGAAGGTGCCGGAAGCCGTCATGACCGGGTTCTTCAGTTCCACGCCGGCGATATTCACGCACATTCCTTTCACAGTTCCACCTCCGTACTCCTAAACACCGGTCCGTCTTTGCAGATCCGGGCATTCTTTACATGGCTGTGGCTGTCCGTCTCTTTTGTTCGGCACACGCATCCCAGACAGGCTCCGATCCCGCAGGCCATTCTTTCCTCCAGGGAAAGCCAGCAGGGGATCTGCTTTTCCTGTGCCCAGGCGGACAGTGCTTTCAGCATGGGAATGGGGCCGCAGGCGAACACAATATCCGCCTGTATATCCATTGCGCGAAGGAGCTCCACCGTATTCCCGTGAAAGCCCTCCGAACCATCTTCGGTGGAAACGAGTACGGAAGCATACGGATCAAACTCTTCCTGCAAAAACAGGCTGTCCCGATATCCAAGCACAGCGGTGCAGGGTCCAACGTGCTGCCTGGCGGTTTCCAGAAGCGGCGGGATGCCGATGCCCCCGCCCACCAGGAGCAGATGCCTGCCGGACGCCTCTTCCAGGGGAAAACCGTTCCCGAGCGGGCCAAGCACAAGCACTTGATCTCCGGGTTTCCAGGCGGAAAACTCCTCGGTCCCTGTGCCGGCTCCCGTAACGCGGTAGACCAGGCGCACCGTTCCCGCCTCCGGATCGATGCCGCAGAGGCTGATGGGCCTTCCCAGCAGCTTTGCGTGATCCTTGCTGTATACCAGGATGAACTGGCCTGGGCGGGCATTGTCCGCTATTGATCCCGATCGGATCGTAAGACTCATGATCCCGGGCAGGAGTTCTTCCTGCCGCAGGACCTCACACTGTTCTTTCTTTTTCATATCGGGCCCCTTCCAGCGCCTGACGGATATCCTGGATCATATCCAGGGCGGCGGCACGAGACGCGTCTGCATAGTTTTCCGGTCCGAAGGAGGCATACTTTTCCTGCTTCCAGGCGGCGATGATGCCTCTGGAGGAATTGACGATGGCGCCAAGGCCGTCTT